>JAFVTL010000038.1 GCA_017503235.1 Bacteroidaceae bacterium
AAGAGCATCAAATTGCTCCATAATAGAAAAAATTCCTCCAAAAGGAGTGAGTTTCTCAGATTTTATTTGTATCTTTGCCATGTCATATTAGAGTTTTGCTTGTCTTCTTTTCGCAACACTAAGGTAAGTGAAAATTCTGATATGGCAAAATCCTGGGCAACTTTTTGTTGCTCAGGCACTTATAAATAATGTTAAACTATAGTGTTGCGGAATTAAGGTTTAAAAGAAAATGCATATTTTTTTACACAAACCCTTTGCCAATTAAAAAAAAGCAGTTAATTTTGCACAGAAAATGTATACTATCTACGTACGTAAATTACGTAGGAAGTAGCTAGAATTTAGGAATGAAAAGAACGTTCTTCAGGATAAATACAAACCGAATGTGGCTCTGCATGCTATTGGCGGCCATTTATAGCCAAGTTGCGTGGGGACAGACAGGAGGAGAAACAACCACTGAAGAACTGGTTCAGATGGGGTTTGAAAACGTCAGATGGACCGAAACGGAAACAGAGAGAATCTACACGGTAGAGAATTCGGCCTACAAGCTGAACGGCGTAGGGGTGGCTAAAGCCATTGAAACCATTCAAAAAAACGGCTTGCCCGAAGGAAAAACCTGCCGGCTGATTATTACCAAGTTGAACATTCCGCAGATTTCTCTCACTTGTACGGCACCCGAAGCGGATGACTCCGTGCAGGTAAGCAACGAAGACTGGCGTGTAAGCTACGACTTGGACGACAGTTGGAAAGAAGTAAAGAAAGAAAAGAAGAAAAACAGTTCGCTGTTTAAAGTTGACATACTGATATACCCGCAGTTATCGTTCAAAAACTTGATTATCACACAGATATATCAAGTGTTGTTCGACCTGAGTCCGACCATCGAAGTATCCCTCTGGGAAGGGATGAAGTTGTCCGGACAGCTGAGGGTTCCCGTTTACAATGACGGGTACGGATACTTGGAAGACAAAATCCATCCGGGACATTTGACACTCTCCCAACGTTTCCGCTTACCTTATAATATATTCGGGAAAGTGACAGCAGGTTACTTTAACTTAGACAGATATGGATTTGACGTGCAGCTGATGCATCCGTTCAAGGACGAACGTTTTTCGGTAGAAGCGAGAGTTGGATATACTGGTATTGGCTATTGGGAAGGATTCCACTTACATTACGACAAAACGATGAACTTCACCTGGTCGTTCGGAGGAAGCTTTTACTGGCCACAATACAATACCCAGTTCACGCTCAAGGCGCACCAATTCATCTTGGGAGAAAAAGGAGTACGGTTTGACATGATTCGCCACTTCCGTTACGCATCCATCGGCTTTTATGCCATGAAAGCCCAGTATGCGAACTCGAACGGCGGATTCCGTTTTCAGGTGGCACTGCCGCCTTACAAGCAGAAACGGCATAAGTACATTCCGCGCATTTCGACCTCGAAGAATATGGGTATCGCCTACAATGCAGGTAATGAACGTTATTATTATAAACAATATACGGCAGAAGTGAGTGACAATATAATGGAGGACAATAGTTTTAATCCATTTTTTATAAAATCAGAAATTACTAATTATTAAACACTTTAATTAACAAACAAAATGAGAACAAAAAATTTCTTTAAAGGATTAGCGGTTGCAGCCGTTGCCCTCGTTGGCGTTTTTGCAACCAGCTGTAGTGAAGAAGAATTGAACCTGAACGGTACCATCAATGGTACACCGGTAGATCCTTACACTCCGACAGAATTGCCTGACGGCGTAGCTTATGCTGCTATCTCTGTAGTTGACTTGGGTGACCTCGGTTTGGGCTCTAAGGTATTGTACACTGGAATTAAGGACGTAACTGGTTTGGACGGTACTGAAATCGAATGTCCTGATTTCGATGACATGGAAGATTATGTAATTCCTGCAGCTCAAAAAATCAGCGTTCCTACTACTTTGCTTAAGGGTCAGTCTGTAACTATCCCAATGACTTTCTATGTAGTGAAGACTGAATCTGCTTTCGCTCATGTAGAATGGGATATCAACGATGCTAAGGACTGGGGATGGACAGAAGAAGGTAATCCTTATGTTTACAGCAAAGAAACTTGGAAGGGTACTGAAGAAGAAGACCTCCAGAACTTGAGCAACTACTGGAAAGATATCCAAGTAAGATACAGCGTTCCTCTCGCATATTTCGTAGAAGTATTGGGTGAAACTGAAGCTCCAGAAGGTGGCGAAGGTGAAGAACCAGGTGAAGGTGAAGGCGAAGGCGAAGGTGAAGAACCAGGCGAAGGCGAAGGCGAAGCAACTGAAGGTGAAGTTGTATTGTCATTCGATTTCGAAGATGGTAAAGCTAACTTCTTCTCTTGGAACTTGACTTCTGTTGAAGCAGCAGAAGGTGCATGTAAAGCCGTTGTTCCAGAAGCAAAAAATACATATGACGCTCAATTGGCATACGACGTAACTACTCCATTCACACTCGACCAAGAATATAAGGTTGTATTCAAGGTAAAGGGTTCTGCTGAAGGTAAAGCTGATTTGGTATTCCAGACTCCAAACCCAGACTTGGGTTATCCTGTAGCAGGCTCATTTGGCGAATTTACTATTACAACAGATTGGACAGATGTTGAATTGACTACAACATGTACAAGAGACGATGCAACTCGTTTGATTTTCTCATTCGGTACTATGTTTGTTGGTGACCTCTACATCGATGACTTCCAATTGATCGCTGTTGCTCCTGCTGCTAAGGCTGCTGCTACAACTGCTGAAGAAATCGTTGCTGCTTACGTTAAGAACATTGTAATGCCTGAATATGGTGTTGAAGGTGACAGCTATTCTCAAATCGCTGGTCCTGTAACATTGTTCTCTGGTGGTTGCGTTGACTTCACTAAGACTATCTACAGCACTAAGCCGACATATGTATTCACATACATGGGCGAAGAAGTTGAAGTAACATTCGAACAAATCATGTATGCATTCGGTGTATTGGGTACTCCATATGCTATCCCTGGACATGAAAGTGAATACGAACACAGCGAAGGTCACGGTCACTTCCAACACGACCAACACGGTAACGATATGAACGCTGGTGGTGGTATCGTATCATTCGAATAATCAAACGTATAAAAGAAGTCTAAATTTCTAATAATACAAGAAAGATGAAAAGTAAAATCATGATATTGTCTCTGTTGTTTGCTGGAGCTTGTGCTACAGCAAACGCACAGGACGCAAAGGACAACTACTATACCCAGAAGTGGACCGATAATATCTATTTCGGTGCTGGTATTGGTGGAATGGCCGTATTCAACGATGGTATGAATACCCCAACATTCAACTTCAACATCACAGTTGGTAAGCAAATCACTCCGGTATGGGGTGTTCGCGCACAGTTCGGAGGTCTCTGGCAGAGCCTTGACGACCAAGAAGGTAGAAACAACTACCACGCATATTGCAAGAAGTTCGGTGAATTCAACCTCGATGCTACTTTGAGCTTGACTAACCTGATTTTGGGTTACAATCCTGACCGTGCTCTTGATTTCTATGCATTTGCTGGTCCTACTATGAATATTTCTAAGGCCGTTGGCGGTAACTATGAATTTTCTGGTACAAACGAACCTAACACTACTACAAAGGTAGAAGGTGACTGGACATTTACTGAAGACGGCACAAAGGCTCGTTTCGGCGCTACAGCTGGTTTGGGCTTGGCTTACAATGTAAACGAAAAATGGGCTGTTAACGTAGAAGGTCGCTTTGGCGTTTCTCCTTCAATCTTCGGTTATGGTAGCGAATGCCGTACAGCTGAAGCTACTGGCCGTTTGACTCTTGGCTTCGCTTACACATTCGGTGGCAAGAAGTTTGCTAAGGTTGAAGACCGCGTAATCGAAAAGGTAGTAGAAAAGGAAATCATCAAGGAAGTTCCAGTGGAAGTGGTTAAGGAAATCATCAAGGAAGTTCCTGGTTCAGGTGCTGCAGCTATCTTCTTCAAGATTGGCAAGGCTGTCATCAGTGCAGAAGGCATGGTTAACGTGAAGTTGATGGCTAAAGTTATTAAGGATCAGCCTAATACTAAGTACAAAGTAGCTGGTTTCGCAGACAAGGGTACTGGTTCAGCTAAGACTAACCAAACATTGTCTGAAAAGCGTGCTCAGGCTGTTTACGATGCATTGGTTGCTGAAGGTGTAAATCCTGACCAACTTGAAAAGGTTGCTATGGGTGGTACAGATCCTATGTTTGAAAAGGCATACTTGAACCGCGTAGTAATTTTGGAAGTTAAGTAATCAGACTTACAACCATAAACAAGAGAAGTGGATGTGTCAAAAGCGCATCCACTTCTTTTTTTAGGCACGGATTACACGGATTTCACGGATAAAATAGATGTAAACATACACTAAAAGCCGTGTTAATCCGTGTAATCCGTGCCTAAAAACATTTATGACACACCTGCTTCTTTTACAATAAAACTTTTCCCATAAAAGGGAGACAAGCGAAGCGGAGGGGGTATAATCTGTTCCATTTTTCCGAAATAAACAGCTATTCGGGTACAAACTTGGTATTTGAAAAAATAATGAATACCTTTGCAGCCTGAAAAAATATGAGATGAAGGTTATCAAAAGAAAACATATACAAACATACTTATTCCTGCTGGCCATCGCCCTGCTGACGTGCAAACAGGCTTACGCCCAAAGCGACTCCCTATTAGCAGCCTACTTGAAAGAAAACTACGGAATTTGCGTCAGCCAACACAACGATGCCAAACTGCTGATGAGCGGCCACGACAAGTTTGAGGACTTGTTTACTGAAATACGCAAGGCCAAGCATCACATTCACTTGGAATATTTCAACTTCCGCAATGACTCCATTGCCAACCTCCTATTTGACATCTTAGCTCAAAAAGCAAGTGAAGGCATAGAAGTCAGGGCCATGTTTGACGCTTTCGGCAACAGCTCAAACAACAAACCCTTAAAGAAAAGACACCTCAAGAAAATACAGGAATCAGGGATTGAAATCGTCAAATTCGACCCCATCAGATTCCCATTCATCAATCACGCCTTTCACCGCGACCATCGGAAAATAGTTGTTATTGATGGTAAGATTGGCTATACAGGAGGAATGAACATAGCTGACTACTACATAGACGGCTTACCCGAAATAGGCGAATGGAGGGATATGCACATTAAGATTGAAGGCAACGCCGTACACCAGCTGCAAGACATTTTCTTATCCATGTGGAACGAAGAAACCAAACAAAGCATCGGTGGTGCAGCCTATTACCCGATAAACGATGATTCGAGTTTAAAAAGGAACAAGAAGATTGCCATCGTAGACAGAGTACCAAGGAAAACAGCAAACATCATGCGACGAACCTATGCCGAGGCTATCCAAACGGCAGAAGACAAAGTGCAAATCATCAATCCATACTTCACTCCCACCCGAATCATCAAAAAAGCCATCAAGAAAGCATTAAAGAAAGGCGTGAAGGTGGAAATTATGATACCCGGCAAATCGGACATACCATTCACACCGGATGCAGCCTTTTACATCGCCAATCAATTAAGAAAGAAAGGCGCGGACATCTATGTATATAATGGAGGATTCCATCACTCCAAAATCATGATGGTAGACAGCAGTTATTGTACCGTAGGGAGCACCAATCTGAACAGCCGTAGCCTGAGATATGACTACGAAGTGAACGCTTTCATCTTTGACCACGATATCACCCACGAACTGATAAACATGTTTGAGGAAGATCAAATGGAGAGCACACTGCTCACTAAGGAAGAATACAAGAAACGCTCAGCATGGAGACGTTTTGTCGGATGGTTTGCCCATCTTCTGACACCTTTTCTCTAGTCCTACTGCAGTTTTGGGCGAAAAGGCTCAACGAATCAAAAGTTTTTATTACATTTGTTCCTTGTAAATTGGTAGAATATGTATTTCAAGGACATTATAGGACAAGAAGAAGCAAAAGAACGCCTCATACAGAATGTAAAGGAGGGGAAAATTGCTCATGCCCAATTGTTTTGTGGCGGAGAAGGGATTGGAAAGCTTCCTTTGGCCATTGCCTATGCACGATACCTGTCTTGCCAGAATCCCAACGATGAAGATGCTTGCGGAAAATGTCCGAACTGCGTCAAGTTTGACAAATTAGCTCATCCTGACCTTCATTTCGTATTCCCGGTAGTCAAGAAAAAAAGTTCAAAGGAAACGGTAAGCGATGACTATCTGCCAGAATGGAGGGAATTGTTGAAGGACACTCCTTATTTCAATCTACCCATGTGGCTACAAGCAATGGGTACAGAAAATCAACAAGCGTTGATTTACGTGAAAGAAAGCGATGAAATCATCCGAAAGTTAAGCTTGAAGTCCAGCCAAGGAGGATACAAGATTATGATTATTTGGATGCCGGAAAAGATGAATACGGAATGCAGCAACAAGCTTCTGAAACTATTGGAAGAGCCACCGGCACAAACCTTATTCCTCTTAGTATCTGAAGAGCCTGATGCACTGCTGACAACCATACAGAGCCGTACACAGCGAATTCAATTACATGGCATCCGGGAAGAAGCCATCGCAACACAACTGGTACAACGCTATGGAGTACAACAAGAAGATGCAGTACACATCGCCCATCTGTCAGCCGGCAATTTTCTGAAAGCATTGGAAACTATCCATTTGAATGAGGACAGCAAACAATTCTTCGAACTGTTTGTCAACTTGATGCGATTGGCATACCAACGGAAAATACGGGAGATGAAGCAATGGAGTGAAACATTGGCTGCCATGGGTAGGGAAAAGCAAAAGAATTTTCTGAACTACAGCCAACAGATGCTGCGCGAGAACTTCATCTACAACTTTCGAGATTCGTCTTTAGTATATATGAATGCTGAAGAACGCAACTTCTCAAGCCGATTTGCACCTTTCGTCAACGAAAAGAATGTGATAGGCATTATGAACGAATTAAGCGAAGCACAGCGACACATCGAACAGAATGTAAATGCGAAAATGGTATTCTTTGATTTCGCATTGAAAATGATAGTGCTGCTGGTGCAAAAATAATGAATTAGATATATGGACAATCATTTCAAACTGAAAGACGGAAGCGGCAGTCTATGTTACAAAGGCTGCGGCCAACAAGATAAACAGCTGAACACCTTTGACTGGCTGGCAGACATTCCCGGGAATGCAGAAGAACAGGACATCGTAGAGGTGCAGTTCAAGAATACTCGGAAAGGGTTCTACAAGAACAGCAACAAGCTGAAGCTCACAAAAGGGGACATCGTTGCCGTGGAAGCGACTCCGGGGCATGACATCGGTGTCGTTACATTGACCGGAAGACTGGTTCCGCTGCAGATGAGAAAAGCCAACCTGAAGCCAGATACGGAAATCAAGCGGATTTACCGTATAGCCAAACCGGTGGACATGGAAAAATATGAAGAGGCCAAGGCCAAGGAGCACGATACCATGATACGCTCCAGACAGATAGCCTTAAGCCTCAACCTGAATATGAAAATCGGTGATGTGGAATACCAAGGAGACGGCAACAAAGCTATTTTCTACTACATAGCCGATGAACGCGTGGATTTCCGCCAACTGATAAAGGTGTTGGCTGAAACATTCCGCGTACGCATTGAAATGAAGCAAATTGGAGCCCGACAGGAAGCCGGAAGAATTGGCGGTATAGGACCATGCGGCAGGGAATTATGCTGCGCTACCTGGATGACCAGCTTTATCTCCGTATCAACAAGTGCGGCCCGCTACCAGGACATTTCCTTAAACCCACAGAAGCTGGCAGGACAATGTGCCAAGCTGAAATGTTGTTTGAACTACGAAGTGGATGCATACGTTGAATCACAGAAGCGATTACCCAGCAAAGAGATTACGTTGGAAACCGCTGACGGCACTTATTACTTCTTCAAGGCAGATATACTGAAAGGCTTCATCACCTATTCTACAGACAAGAGTTTCATGGCCAATGCAGTTACTATCCCAGCAAGAAGAGCCTTTGAAATTATCAACATGAACAAACGGGGTGAAAAACCGGAAAGTCTGAACGAAAACGGCCTTTCCAACGAAAGACAAAGACCCGTAGACTTGGTTGAACAGGAAAGCTTGACCAGATTTGACAAGCGAAAGAGTAACGGTAACCGGAAGAAGAAAAAGAAGAGCAACCCCAACAACCCACAAGGAGGGAACAGCCAACAAGCTAAAGACAATCATCCTCCACACGAAGCGAACAGAAACAAAGAAGATAATAATAGAAACAAAAACCGAAACAAGCACCACCATAATAACAACCAAAGGGAACATAAGGAAAAAACCGAATGAAACACCTACGGATTACATATGCAATAGTCTGCCTCATTGGGCTGACATACGCTTGTCAAGGTAACACCAAATTCCACCATTACCAGCCTGTAGAACAAACAGGCTGGCATTCTATAGATACCCTTACCTTCCACCTCCCCTCCAAGATGGACAGTGGGGAATACGACATGCAGATAGGCATCCGGCATACAGAAAAATATGCTTATCAAGACATCTGGCTGGAAATGACCTGCACCTGTGACAGCACCATGTTCGCTAAAGACACCTTACATTTATATCTCGCAACAAAAAATGGAGAATGGTCAGGTAGGGGAATCGGAGGTCTTATCCAATCGATACATGCACAAGCGAAACCCCTTCCACTGCAACCCACCGAGCAGGGATATATCATCCGGATTACCCACCTTATGAATGACAGCACTCTACAAGGGATACATGACATTGGAGTCCAACTCTCGCTAAGGCACTGATTCCTTCAGTTCAAGACATGAACCCTAACGGGTAGATCTTGCCGCATCAATACGGAGAAAAATGAAAAGCAGAAGCGTAAAACCCCACAATGAAGAACCTCCATAGCTGAAGAAGGGTAAGGGAATACCAATAACCGGAGTCAGCCCAAGAACCATTCCGATATTGATGAACAGATGGAAGAAAAAGATACCCATCACGCTGTATCCAAACACGCGGCCGAAGCGTGTATGCTGTCTTTCGGCCAAAACAATAAGCCTCAAGATTAGAGCCATATACAATAACAAAACTACAGAAGAGCCAACGAAGCCTTGTTCCTCACCGATGGTACAGAAGATAAAATCGGTATCCTGTTCGGGCACATATTTAAGTTTGGTCTGTGTCCCATTCAAAAAGCCTTTACCCAGAAGGCCGCCGGAACCTATAGCAATCTTACTCTGATTGACATTATATCCTGCCCCAGAAGGGTCTTCTTTCATGCCCAAGACAACCTCTATACGAGTCTGCTGATGGGCACCCAGCTTCCCGAACATATAATCGGCCGAATAAAGGAAGACAACAGAACCTATAACGAATAGAGCTACATAGAAATAGTTATGCAGTCGATAGCGCAAAGCAAGATATAGCAAATAAAAGACCAAAGCTCCACACACCACATAGATAAGCCAAATGACATTAAACGGCAGCATAAAAACCGAAAATAAAGTAGCCAAGAGTATCATTCCACCTCCATACAATAGAATCTGGCGGACCACTTCTCTTCTTTGACAATAAACTCCAACCAAAAGAGCCGACAAGAGCACAATCAAAGAAAGCACCACGAATTCACCCAACGAAGTGATTCCATCCGGCAGTAGCTCGTGGCTAAAACGTATTCCTACTACAAAATAAACTATAGCACATATTCCAGCAAAAAGGATGGAACCTGGCATCCCTTCACGGTACAAGACCAAGAAGAAAGACAAATAAACCAAAGCTGACCCCATCTCCCGTTGAAGGATAATCAATAACATCGGTAATAGGATAATTCCAACAGCCGACAAAGAGTGGCTGAGTCTTTTCATTGTAAACCCATATACATTCATCAATTTGGCTAAAGCCAGAGCGGTTATGAACTTGGCAAATTCAGCAGGTTGTAAGCTTACAGGACCAAATTTCAACCAAGAATACGACCCTTTGGTATCTTCCGCCAAAAAAGGAGTGACGAACAAAAGCAACATCATACCTATATATAAGATATAGGCAAACATATCATAGAGCTTATCCTCCAACATCAATAGGATAAAGCCCAATCCCAACGAACAGGAAATCCATACGAGTTGCTTCCCGGCACGGGTTTCAAAACTCAGGAAGTCCAATTCTCCATAATCATAACTGGCACCGCAAACACTGAACCAACCCATAATGACAAGAACCAGATAAATGCATATGGTTATCCAGTCTACCGACTTCAACATATTACCGTTCGTGTATGCCATAATCAATCCTCCGTTTTTGAATATCTTGCGCTTTGAGTTCACTCTCGGCAGACAAACTGCCATTCAAGTATTTCTCCATAATCAAAGCACCGATAGGTACCCCATAGGTAGCTCCCCAACCTCCATTCTCCACATATACAGCGACTGCAATCTTGGGTTCTTTCATCGGAGCGAAACCCATAAAAGCTGAATGGTCCTTTCCTCGATTCTGGGCTGTACCTGTCTTTCCACAAACCTCTATACCGGGTAAATCTGCGCCTCGACAAGTTCCTCCCAATACGGCTTGTCTCATTCCCTGAACAACTGTTTCATAGTGTTCTCTACGAACTTTAGTATATCGTTTCTGCGTATATAAACTATCCAAGCTATCACCTTCCACTTCCTTAACGACATGAGGGGTAATAAAATATCCCCTATTGGCAATAGTAGCACCCAAATTGGCTATTTGCAACGGAGTAGCAGTAACCTCACCTTGACCAATAGAAATGGAAATGATGGTAAGTCCATTCCATGAACGATTGTATGCCTTATCATAGTATTGGTCATTGGGAATCATTCCTCGCTTTTCTCCTGGCAAATCAATGCCTAAAGCATAACCAAACCCCATAGAGACCATATAATCGCGCCATGTAGCCATCGCATTCTGTACACTTCCATATTTACTACGCGCCCCCATCATGTAATACAAGCCCCAGCAGAAAAAGCCATTACAGGAAGTTGCAATAGAAGGAACCAAGGACAAAGGTGAAGGATGGCCATGACATCCCACACGCAGACCTGCATGTAAAAAGCCTCCATAACAAGGATAAGATGTTTGTGGGGTTATGATTCCTTCTTCCAGAAATGTCAGTCCTTGCGTTGTCTTGAAAGTAGAGCCTGGAGGGAATTGTCCCATGATAGAACGATTGAGCAAAGGTTTCCAAGTGTCACGGGCCAACTCCAAATGATTCTTCCCGCGTTGTCGTCCTACCATCATACGAGGGTCAAAGGTCGGAGCGGAAGCCATACATAAGACTTCTCCTGTTTCTGGTTCAATCGCTACCACACTTCCTATCTTCCCTTCCAAAAGCCGCTCAGCCAATTGTTGGAGCTCAATATCCAATCCTAAAGTAAGGTTCTTTCCAGGCACTGGTTGTTTATCCAGTTCTCCGTCCATATATCTACCTTGGATTCTCCCCCGCGCATCGCGCAAAAGGATTTCTACGCCTTTCTCTCCTCTTAATTGCTTTTCATAAAACCGTTCAACCCCTTGCTTCCCTATAAAATCTCCACGAACATAATAATCGTCATTCTCTATTTCTTTCTTGGAAACCTCAGCAATATCGCCCAAGACATGTGCTGCTGAATTGTAAGTATACTGACGAATAGTGCGGCGCTGAATATAAAAGCCGGGGAATTTAAACAACTTTTCCTGAAACACTCCGCATTCTTCTGCCGACAATTGCGTCATAAAAACTTGATGAGTGTAAGGAGAATATCCGGGATTGGAGCGTCGGTCCTTTATCTCCGCCATTCGTCTGACCAAATACTCTGGAGTAATGTTCAAGGTATTACATAAATCCAACGTATCCAGCTCACCGACTTCCTTCATAACCAAGGTTACATCGTATGCCGGCTGGTTATACACCAACAAGTTACCATTCCGGTCGTATATGACCCCTCGACTTGGGTATTGTGTTTTGTTCAGGAAAGCATTACTATCCGCATTCTTCTTATAATCCTCACTCATTATCTGAAGCGAAAAAAGCCGTATCAGATATACCAATACGACCAATACAACCGCCCCTCCAAGAACATATTTGCGTTTTTCAAGATTAAAATCCTTCTTCACAACTTCTCCCCTCCTACAATTTCAGCACAAAACACACAAAGCATTGTCGCTAATGTACTTGCCAAGATTTTTATCCACAACACATTCCAATGGAAGAACGAGAAGGTATCTATACACAAGAATATGGTACAAAACAAGGCACTGGACAATAATATATATTTCAAGAAAGCAGGAACTCCCAGTGCCCGTATCCCCGGTTCAAAATCATCGTCCACGTCCCGCAATGTCACCAATCGCAATAGTGAGGTCCTAAAAAATGCCAAACAAGTCAATGAAGCGGCATTCATACCCGGAGTATTACAAAACATATCCACGACCAGCCCCAGGAAGAATCCCCACAGAACCAATTCGTTACGACTTGCACGTGAATGAAACTTCAATATAAAGTAGATATACAGGAAAGGTATTACGCATCCATTGATGTGCATCTTATTGAGAATAAGTACCTGCAAAAGTACCAATCCTACGAACCACTTCAATCTGTTTATCAAGTTAATCATATCACTCCCTCGCTCTATTCTCCAGTTCTTCTTGCTCGTGGCGGCCTTTCTTTTCTATCACACAAACATCCTTCAAACGGGCATAATCCGTAAACAATTTTACTTTCACCCTATAAGACAACCCATCATTACTGTCTGAAATATCCTCTACAATGCCAACGGGCACTCCCGTTGGAAATACAGCACTATGTCCGCTTGTCACAATCGTATCGCCCAACGATATAACAGAATGACGGGGCATATCCCTAACTATCGCATATTCGGAAGAAATGCCATCCCAACTGAGAAAGCCAAAGTATTCGCTACGCTTTACCTTGCAACTGATGTTACTTTTTGAATTCAATACGGGGATAACAACCGAATAATGGTCGGAAGCTTGATATACAATACCTACCAATCCATTACCACTGATAACTCCCATATCCTCTCGAATACCGTCTTCCCGGCCTTTATTTATCGTCAGATAATTATCCGAATAGATCAAGCTGTTATTTATCACCTTTGCCTTATACATGTCATATTCCTGCAAAGCCACCTGACGAATACGCTCTATAGCAGTGGTATCGTTCGTATACTCACGTAAAGCTTCGCGTAAAGCCTCCGTCTGCAGACGTAAAGATACATTTTCCTGCATCAAGTCTTCATTGGTTTCCTTCAAATGGAAATAACCGGTAACCTGACCTGCCAATTCATACACACCTCCAACCAATGCATTGGAAGAAGTAAAGAACACACTTCCCTGATAGTTGTTGAATCGAAACAACAACACAAAACTGATTACTTCCAACAAAATGAAAAGAAACCAGTGATTATATTTCAAGAGAAAATTAAGCAGGTTACGCATGTCCTATTCTGATTTATAAAATGATTCCTGATTTATGAATCAAGCATTGCAAAGAATCGCTCAAATCCACAAACCAGAAATCATCATTACAAGTCCATCTATTCTTTCTATCGCATCAAGAATGAGAAACGATCCACATTCTTCAAGGCAATACCCGTACCCTTTGCAACACTCAACAACGGGTCTTCAGCAATATGAAAAGGAATATTTATCTTATCTGTCAAACGCTTATCCAAGCCACGGAGCAATGCTCCACCACCGGCAAGATAGATTCCATTCACCACGATGTCGGCATAAAGTTCGGGAGGAGTATTTTCCAATGCGCTCAAAATAGCCGTTTCAATCTTGGCGATACTCTTTTCAAGGCAATGAGCTATTTCCTTATAGTTCACCGGCACCTCCATCGGCAAAGCGGTAATACGATTAGGACCTCGCACAATGTAATCTTCAGGAGCATCATCACCCAAATCGGTCAATGCGGCACCTACATGTATCTTGATACGTTCGGCCATACGCTCACTGACTCTGACATTGTGCTGACGGCTCATGTATTCTTGAATGTCAGCCGTCAAGTCATCACCTGCCACACGAATGGAATTGTTAGAAACGATACCACCCAAAGAGATTACGGCAATTTCGGTAGAACCACCACCTATATCCACAATCATATTGCCTTCGGGAGCTTCCACATCAATACCAATACCAATAGCTGCCGCCATCGGTTCGAATATCAGATACACATCGCGGCCTCCTGCATGTTCAGCGCTATCACGAACCGCACGAAGTTCCACTTCGGTACTGCCTGAAGGAACGCCGATGACCATACGCAATGAAGGTGAAAAGAAACGGTTGCCCATGTTTACCTTCTTTATCAACCCGCGCATCATTTGTTCGCAAGCATTAAAGTCGGCTATCACTCCGTCACGCAAAGGGCGGACGGTACGGATATTGGGGTTTTCCTTTTCATACATCATTTTGGCGCGTTCACCCACCGCAATCATCTTGTCTGTACGACGATCCAATGCTACGACCGAAGGTTCATCCACCACAATGTTTCCATTGCTCAGAATGATGGTATTGGCCGTACCAAGGTCCATCGCTATTTCTTTTGTCAAAGAGAATAATCCCATGTTTTTTTTATTAGTGTTTAAAGTGACGGATACCTGTAGTAACCATGGCTACACCATGTTCATTACAATATTGGAATGTCAAATCATCTCTAACCGAACCACCCGGTTGGATAACGGCCTTGATGCCTTCCTTGTCTGCAATTTCCACACAATCGGGGAACGGGAAGAATGCATCACTGGCCATTACGGCACCATTCAAGTCGAAACCGAAGGACTTGGCCTTTTCGATAGCCTGCTTCAATGCATCCACACGTGAGGTCTGTCCTACGCCGCTGGCCAACAATTGCTTGCCACGAGCCAATACAATGGCATTACTCTTGCTATTCTTTACAATCTTATTGGCAAAGAGCATATCTTCCACTTCTTGTTCTGTCGGAGCCTTGTCGGTTACCGTCTTCAAATCAGCTGCAGTTTCAGTATTCAAATCCTTGTCTTGTACCAAAACTCCATTCAAAGCCGAACGATACTGAATCTTTGGCAACTTCACATCCTTGCGAACCAAGATGATGCGGTTCTTCTTCAAACCAAGAATCTGAAGAGCATCCACGTCGTAATCAGGAGCAATGATGACTTCAAAGAACAAGTTGTTGATTTCTTCAGCGGTAGCCTTGTCGATAACGGCATTGGTGATGAGTACACCACCGAACGCTGAAACCGGATCACCAGCCAATGCGTCCTTCCAAGCCTCAAGCAATGTAGGACGAGAAGCCAAGCCACAGGCGTTGTTGTGCTTCAGGATGGCGAAAGTGATTTCATCGAATTCATCAATCAAATCAACAGCCGCATTGATGTCCAGCAAGTTGTTATAAGAGATTTCCTTGCCATGAATCTGGTCAAACATTGCATCGAGGTCGCCATAGAAGAATCCCTTCTGATGAGGATTTTCACCATAGCGGAGCTGCTTGCCACCTTCTACCGCCTGACGGAAAGCCGAGCCTTGGCCACCATCGAAGTAATTGAAAATGGCTGAATCATAATGAGAAGATACTGCAAACGCTTCCTTGGCGAACCAACGGCGTTCTTCGCGTGAAGTCACAGCACCATGTTCCATCAACATATCATAGAATGGCTTGTATTGAGCCTGGCTTGCGATAATCACCACGTCGTTGAAATTCTTGGCAGCTGCACGGATGAGCGAGATGCCACCTATATCAATCTTTTCAATAATTGCCTGTTCTTCAGCGCCACTGGCCACGGTAGCCTCAAACGGATACAAATCCACGATTACGAGGTCTATTTCGGGTATTTCGTATTTTTCAATCTGCTGGAGGTCTTGCTCCAATTCTCTACGGCAAAGGATACCGCCAAACACCTTCGGGTGCAAAGTCTTTACGCGACCGCCCAAGATGGAAGGATAAGAAGTGAGGTCTTCCACTGCCTTGCAAGGATAGCCCAACGATTCTATAAACTGTCTTGTTCCTCCTGTAGACAAGAATTCCACTCCCTCTTCATGAAGCTTGGTGATGATTTCATCCAAGCCTTCCTTGTGATAGACCGACACCAAAGCGGTCTTGATTCTTTTAGCCTCTGACATTTTTCTTTGATTATATTAAGTTCTTAATTTCCAGTTCGTCCTTCCGTAGGAAGGATTAAAGTGCAAAGGTAGGGATTTTCAAGCTATATACAGCAATCTTATCGGTTAAATTATTCATGAAGATTGAACTTTTTACACGAAAGGCATGAAAAGCGAAAAAAGAGGACATTTCGCCGTCCCATTTCTTCGCCGTACATAAAGCATTGGTTTACCACCCGTAAAGCATTGGTTTGTCAAGAAGAAAACATAGTTTTACAGAGAGCGCATCGTCGGATGACAATCGGCCATCATCCAGACAATGCGCTCCCCACATTCTTTCACTTCAAAAGAAGCTATCGTTTCGGGATATCCACCGTCTTTTCACTTCGTCCTTTCAAATGTTCAGAGAAGTAATCTACCATTCGCCAGTAGAAGTATTCGTCCATATCGCCGAAGGCATGGCGTTGCTTCGGAAGCATCAGCATATCAAACCGCTTGCCGGCACGAATCAATGCATCCACCACGCGAATGGTGTTTCCCGGATGGACATTGTTGTCGATATCGCCATGAACTAACATCAGATGGCCTTTCAACTGCTTGGCAATCTGAGGATTGGTGGCTATCTTGTAAACGAAGGTCGTATCGCCTTGTTCGGTCACTTGTTCCTTTACCCCATGATGAGTTTCACTCCACCAGCGGTTATAGATGTTGTTGTCATGGTTTCCGGCACACGAAACGGCCACCTTGAAGAAATCCGGATATTGACAAATGGCCGCCGTACTCATGAATCCGCCACCCGAATGGCCATGGATGCCCACTTTGTCAATATCAATGAAGGAATGGCGCTGAGCCAATTGTTCGATGGCGTACTTGTGATCGGCCAACGGATAGTCGCGCATGTTTCCATAGCCAAAATTATGATACCACTTGCTACGGCTCGGATGGCCTCCACGCTGCCCTACCGAAATGACGATGAAACCGGCTTGTGCCAATCGGTCGGTACGAACGCTCATTCTGGTAAACGGATAATATACCGCCTCAACCTGAGGACCCGGATATACGTAGTCAATAATCGGATAGACCTTGGTCGAATCGAAATTGAAAGGCTTGTACATCACACCATACAAGTCGGTCACACCGTCAGCTGCCTTCACTTTAAAGAGTTCAGGGAACTGATAACCGGCCGCCATCAATTGCGAGAAGTCGCTTTCTTGAATGGTCATCAGGAGGTTACCATTATTGTCCAACAATACCGCACACGGGATGGAATTGACTCTTGAATAATTATCCACCACGAAGCGGGCATCGTCATCCACTTCCGGCTGATGGAAGAAGTCTCCACGGGTTATCTGCTTCAATCCGGTGCCATCCACATTCACACGATACAAATGTTCGTAATAAGGATTTTCATCGCTATTCATTCCATTTGCCGTGAAGTAAATGACACGGGCCTTTTCATCTACCTTCAACACATTCTCCACATGCCAAGGTCCTTTGGTGATTCGGTTCTTAAAATTGCCCTTTTCATCGTATAAATACAGATGTGCCCAACCGTCACGTTCGCTCCATTGGATGAGTTCCTTTCCTCCATTCAGGACTTGCAAACCGCGTGTTTCCTGATAGGTATTCATCCGCTCTTCAATGACGGGAACAATCGAATCTTGCCCGATGGTGTACGAACAGACATCAATGCGATAGAGGTCACGGCTGCTTCGTGTCAGATAGAAGCGGTTATTATCCCCCTGCCATACAACGGGGCGATACTCCATATCCCGATGCTTTTGGAGGAATGGCTTGTATTCCAATCCCAACGTCTGGTCCTTATAAGCCGATGTCTTGATTTCCTTCCGGCTATTGTCCTGCATATCGAAAATGTAGAGATGTTCAACAGGAGCCTCTTTCTCACCCGGCATCTGGTATTTATACGTTTCAAGCGTCGGACGCGGATTGGCCATAACGTCAATAACCCACAAATCCTTCACCGCACGATCGTCGGAAACCACCGTTACGAAATGACGTGAATCCGGCGACCAGACACCACTCACGCGGCGACGTTTCCCATTGCAAAGGGTGTCTGTATTCAGCATACTATAAGGTATACCATAACCAAAATCCTCCATTCCATCGGTAGTCAACTGGATTTCAACGATTGTACTATCCTTTTCATCCTTGCGGGCTTTTTCATAATCTTCAAAGCTCATGCGATACAAATTCAAGTCCTTGGCATAGACCACCGTCTTCTTGTCGGGCGACACACTTCCCCATGCCAATCGCTTAGGCTCTTCCTCCTTATCCTTCAGGTGAGTAAGCTTTCTTGTCGGATAATCGTAAGAAAAATAGAAGACTTCCTTCCCCGACTTTCCTTTTTTCCCTGCATCATCCTTCTTTTCCACTTTGTCCTTCGTCGAGGTCACTTCAAACGTAAAGGTACGTCCGTCCTCCTTTGCCTTCAGATTGCTGATAGGCAACTGGCGGGCTTCAAACGGGTCCTTGACGATTTCCGTCAACTGGGCAGCCATCTCTTCCCGATTGAAAAGCAACGTCTTGCTTCGCGTGTTGGGGTTCACCACATACCAGAAGGTTCCTTCACTGGTCTTGTACGTATACCAAAAACTATTGCCTTGCTGAAACCAATGCGGATCCACCGTGGTGCTAAAAAGCATGGTACGCAATTTGTCACTCGTAAATTTCTCCGCCTGCAAGTATTCGGGCAGGCGTTCTTGTGCCGGCAAGCCGTTCATAAACAAGCCTCCAAACAGCACAAACATCATCCAAAATCTTTTCATATAATTCACTTACTTACATTTAAAATCATTTCTGATATTTTGACAAAATTACAAAAAATAGTTTGAACTCCCTATTTTTACTCAAGAAATAAAGGAAAGAGGCTTGAAGAATTAAAGAAAAGATTATACTTTTGAGGAATTTTTAAAAAGGAACCATTCCTTTGAGAATACAGAATCAAGCAAAAAAACAAGAAATAAAACCATCTATCATCATGAGTACACATCAACCAAACGTTGAAAAAATGACCAATTACCGTTGGGTAATTTGCGCCATGCTTTTCTTTGCGACGGCTGTCAATTATTTGGACCGTCAAGTACTTTCACTCACTTGGAAAGACTTCATCGCCCCCGAGTTCCATTGGACAGATACCCATTACGGATATATCACGTCCGTATTCTCATTCATCTATGCGTTGGCAAACCTATTCGCCGGACGTTTCATTGACTGGATGGGTTCCAGAAAAGGTTATCTTTGGGCCATATTCATCTGGTCGGTCGGAGCATGCCTCCATGCTCTTTGCGGTTGGGCGACCGAAGCCACTTTGGGCATCGGCAACACCGCCGAAATGATTGGAGCCACCGGTGCTGTCGCATCTACAATCGCCATCACCAGCGTCTATTACTTCATTGCCGCACGTATCATTCTAGGTGTAGGTGAAGCCGGGAACTTCCCCGCCGCCATCAAGGTTACCGCAGAATATTTCCCGAAGAAGGACCGCGCCTATTCAACGTCCATTTTCAATGCGGGAGCTACCATCGGAGCTTTAGTCGCCCCTCTCTCCATTCCTCCACTCGCACGTTATTTCCAGGACATGGGTGTAGGCAACGGATGGGAAATGGCCTTTGTCGTCATCGGTGCTTTAGGCTTCGTATGGATGGGATTGTGGATGTTCATGTACAAGAAGCCCGCACAAAACCCAAATGTCAATGCTGCGGAATTAGCCTACATCGAGCAGGACAACCAAACTGAAAAGAACGATGAGAAGCAAAAGATGAGCGCTTTTGACGAAACAAAAATCCCTTTGTTGAAATGCTTCAAATACCCACAAACCTGGGTAGTCTTCTTCGGTAAGTTCATGACCGACGGAGTGTGGTGGTTCTTCCTCTTCTGGACTCCGGCATACATATCCGACGTTTATGGTTTCTCTTCGGATACCAGCACCGCCCAACTCCTCATCTTCGTGCTTTATGCAATCACAATGCTTTCCATTTATGGTGGAAAACTGCCGACTATCATCATGAACCGGACTGGCAAAGACCCGTATGCAGCACGCATGCAAGCCATGTTCATCTTCGCCTTGTTCCCGTTGTTGGCACTTTTCGCACAACCCCTGGGCAACTACTCCTACTGGTTCCCTATCATCATCATCGGCATTGCGGGAGCCGCCCACCAATCCTGGTCGGCCAACATTTATTCTGTTGTAGGTGACATGTTCCCGAAGAATACGATTGCAACGATTGTGGGTATTGGTGGTTTGGCCGGAGGTATAGGTTCCGTTCTTATCAATATGGGCTCGGGTGTATTGTTCGACTACGCCCAACAGACACAAATGAGTTTTATGGGATTCACCGGTAAGCCTGCCGGATATTTCATCATCTTCTGCGTGTGTGCCGTTGCCTATCTGTTAGGATGGTGCATCATGAAATCCTTGGTTCCCAAATACAAATTGGTAGAGGTTTAATCGGCCAGTCATACGATGAAACGATTGATGACGGGATGAATCATCCTGCAAGCATCATTCATCAAACGTCTGCATGTTTTTATAAAACGTGCAGACGTTTTTTAACGAATGTCCCGAAGGAATCATGGAGATTGCAAAGTTACAAGTTGCAGGTTGCGGATTTTATAGGGTATGGTTACACATCTGAAAAACGCAACTTGCAACCCGCAACCTTTGTTGATTTTCGTTTTCCGTTGTGTACTATTATACCTTAATCTATTGATTATTATATATTTATATGTCTATATATTATATATATAATTAAAAATAAAAAAAAGAACAGCCCTACAGGGTTGCACACACAGAAGAAGAAAAACACATAATAAAACTGAAATGCAGCCCCGAGTTGCGGGTTGCGTTTTCAACCATGCTTTCAGGTTTCCCCTTTGTCCGACGTCAAATAGTCCAAAAGTTTGCGATAAATTTCATTTTGCCCCATCAGTTCCGGCACTCCAGTCACATATAAACACTTACGCGCTCGAGTAAGAACGACATTGAGTTTGCGGTCTATCAACACCCCATCCTCCTTCGTCAGATTGGGTAACAGTTCCAATTGCTCCGGTCGGTTCAAACAAAATGAATAAATGATGACATCACGTTCACTTCCCTGATAGCGTTCTACCGTATCCACTGAAATTTGTTCTAAAACCGGAATTCCACTCTTTCGGAGTTCTTTCCGTATCAGAGCAATCTGATTGCGATAAGGGGTAATGACGCCTAATGTCCGTTCTGCATTAAAATCATCACCGTATTCCTTCCATATTTCAACAGCCCATTCCGCCACAATCTTTGCTTCCATCCGATTGGTCTTACCAAAAGTATTGGAGGTTTCCGAAACAGACGGGCGGAAGAAAACAGCCGATTCCATCGGTATTTTCTGATGTTTGAGGCCTACCGGTTTCAATTTGTCGCCATAAAAGAACCGATTGGAAAACTCAGCGACCAACGGATGCATCCGCCCTTGATAACACAACATGTCGAATGCTCGGGAATCGTTTCTTTCCAAATGCAAACGATACAGACGTTCGAATAAAGAATCCTTCAAGTTCAGCATGCCTATACGACGCAATTCTTCATCGTACACCTCCGTTTGTTCTTCATGCTGGAGTACCACCGCCGGCAACTGCTTATGGTCGCCTATCATCACGAATTTGCCAACCGCATTCCTGCCATCAGGGTTCTTTGCACATAATATAGGAAGCAACTGAGGTTCCAATATTTGCGTGGCCTCATCAATGATTGCAACATCAAAATGTTTCAGTTTAAAGAGGTCTGACTTCGAACTGAGAGTAGCCACCGTCCCCACATATACACGACAAGCGGACATCCGCTGCAGCACCTCCTGACGCGTTTCACAAGCCATCAATACATTTTCCAGAAGATGTTCCCGATAGCGCACATCACAAGCCAATTCACTCCCCATCCGGATATAATCCAAAACGGGTTCTATAGACGACAAAGTCTGACAGATTTCATCCACCGCACGATTCGTATAGGCTAAAAGAAGAATTTGACTGTCGGGATTGGAATGAAACATTTCAACCATCTTTTTCAGCGCACGTGACGTCTTTCCCGTACCAGGAGGTCCCACCAACAAAAAATAGTCTCGAGCTGCTATCGCTTTGAGTGCGACACGCTCAAAATCATCGATGGAATGGGCGATTTTTGCATCATATGACGCA
Organism: Bacteroidaceae bacterium; assembly: GCA_017503235.1. GTDB lineage: Bacteria > Bacteroidota > Bacteroidia > Bacteroidales > Bacteroidaceae > Phocaeicola. The sequence continues at coordinate 22,257 of JAFVTL010000038.1, forward strand.
TCGAATTCTGGACTGACCTTCCCCGTCAACAAAGACTTCCGTCCGGCATTAGCATTCACAAAGGCCCACAAACCATAATACATGCTACGGAATGTTGTGTCCATACAGTCATGTTCAACAGCATACAAGCTATCAGCGGGGAATACGGTAAGATTCCGCTGGGCCGCCCGCAAGCGGATGCAGATTTCAGCATCCGCAATGGATTCAACACTACCTTTAATTACCATCTTGTTCGTAGCATTGTCTTCCACACCATTACGCTCATAGAATATGACCACATCGCCCACCCGAAAGTTGGAAAGGAAATCCTCCCCATAATCGGGTATTGAGAATTTCATATAGGCCTTATGGGGTTGCGACGCATGATTTTCCAAAATCCTCAAATCGTACAGGATATCCCCCGAAGCGCGTTTTTCTTCTAAAGGAGCCAACCACAAGTACGACATACTTCGAGCGCCTTCCGCCAATGTTCCACCTGTCTTTGACAAATAAAGTTCTTTCGTTATAAAGTTATATAACGTATAGAAATAGGCTTTTTCTATCGCATCAAGCCTATTCAAGGCATTAGGAAAACTTTGAATCTGAGGTTTAAGATAATCGTCCCATAACTTTCCACGAATTCCCTTCCGATTCAATTTATCCGGTTGGATTTGGTTCAAAAGTTGTGCGGTATAATGCGGATGGCTATGCAATTGTGTTCCGTATTCAGAGGCAACAATCATATTCCGCAAATGAATGATACGACGCACTTGCGCCCAAGACGAACGAGCCGGATACAATAGAGGATAACGGGTATAGAGCAAATATGGGCGTTGTTTTTGATGGTCATGCCCCATACTGAACTCCAACACAGCCATATAAAGCAACATCTGTACCCGATGATTCAACCTGGGGACAATCTTACCCCTCACGGAATACTCATCGGCCTTACCGGATTTCATTTCAATAAACCCGTTCATATCGCGTTGCATGTAGTCCAAGCGTCCTTGTATGCCCAAGGCTTCACAGATATACGAAGGTTCAAGGACAGCGTCCGACTTATCCAAGCGATAGACCGCATCCTCAAACGTATGTAGAACAATCTGCCGGATGTGGTCAAAATGCGTTTTACAATCAGCGGCAAAGGCCCTATTCTGTTCAGGAGTACGCAATTCATCGCATACAGCCAATTCAACGGGATATTGTCTGAAAGCCTTTTTCATCACTTCCCTAAAATCAGGCTCTTGCTCGCCGGCATAAATCCATTCATCCAAAAAAAGATTGGCTATATTACCTAACAACAATGGACGGGAATTCTCCGATGGCATCAATCGGCTCATCAAGAAATTGGCCGGATGATTGCCATAATCACGATAACATTCAGCCAAAGTACTGATGTCAAGCAAATAATCCGGCTCAAGCACTATAAATGAAGGTGTATAAATACCCTTTGCATCACACGCTACATCCAACAAATTCAGTTGAGCTCCCGGCCAAAACAGAGGTATCCCATCCGAGAACTCATCATTTATTTGCTGAACACCATATCGAACTTTCTGAAGTGTCGAAGTTTGACCTTCCTTTTGGACATACAAAAACTCTTCATCCGCATATTGGAAGCGGACGCGAATCCGACGGATTTTATCCATTTTCGCCCAATCCATCGATGTTTTTGTCGAATTTGCACATCCGGAGTTCAAGACACCTCCTAATGATTAGATGAAATATAGGCTTCTATTTGCTCACATATCTGGCGCATTCCTTTTACCGAAGGATGACCATTAATTTTATGTATATCGACTAACTCGATTAAATCCACCTCATAATGAGAGCAAATGGTTTTCACCGATTCATCTATTTCATCGCGTAAATCGTCATTCAGCAAGAAATAGATTTTCACATTCGGATAATGGTCTATCATCTTTTCCAACAGGCAGGCCATGGCCGGACGGAAAGAGAACAAGTCTTCACGAGTCCATCCATTATATTTGTACTCCCCTATCGGCGATCCTGCCCACGAATCATTCGTACCTCCAAAAACAAAGATGATATCCGGGCATCCCAACTTATCCAAGCGGGTGACAAAAGCCCGATCGCTATAATCGGTAAAATCAGGACCTGTAGTCTTGTAACCCGAGTAGCAAATGGTAGAACCCGAGAATGAATTATTGATGCATAGCCGATAGCCGTTCTTCTTAATGAACTGATGCCACCAAGTTTCGCGCACATGGTGAACGTCTGTATTCATCGCCTCTACATTATCCCAATACCACACCGCATTCGTGTCGGGCTGTAAATAGCCTTGGAATGTAGAATATGAGTCACCCAAGATAGATATGGATTTTGAGTTTTGCGCTTTAGCGGTGAAGCATCCTAACATGCCCACCACCATCAGAAGAATCAAGTTTTTCATGTCGATTATTATATAGTACAAATTCAATGGTTTATCCTTGGAAATACACTCGTTTCACCCGAGTAGATACGCTCGTCAATATTTCGTAGGGGATGGTATCAAGGATATCGGCCAAAACCGTTACCGGCAATTCACCGCCAAAGACTATCACTTTGTCACCTTCCTTGCAATCAATATCCGTCACATCAATCATACACACATCCATACAAATATTCCCAACATAAAGAGCTTTTTTCCCATTCACGATGCAATAGCCCTTACCATTGCCCAAATGACGATTCAGTCCATCCGCATATCCGATGGGGATAGCAGCGATACGTGAATCGCGCATCAAACGCCCCTTACGGCTATAGCCAACACTATCCTCCTGAGGCACATCGCGAATTTGTAAAATAGTCGTTTTCAAAGTACTTACATTGTGAAGCATCTCATTGGTGAAAGGATTGACGCCATAAAGGCCAACCCCTAAACGTACCATATCGTATTGTGCATCCGTATAGCGTTCAATGCCTGCGGTATTACAAATATGACGCAATATCTTATGCGGGAATGCATCCTGAAGTTCTTGGGAAGCCTTTTCAAACACTTGAATCTGCGAACGGGTAAACTCATCAAAACGAGCGCTATCACTTCCCACAAGATGTGAGAATACCGACCTTGGCATAACAGCCGACTGGTGTTTCAAGCGTTCTATCAATTGGGGAATATCTTCCGGTGCGAATCCCAAACGATGCATTCCGGTGTCCAACTTGATATGGACGGGGAAATTGGTTATACCTTCCTTCTCGGCTGCCTTTATCAGTTCGTTCAGCAAATGGAAACTATATACTTCAGGCTCGAGCTTGTAATCAAACATGGTTTTGAAAGCGGTCAGTTCAGGATTCATAATCATAATGGAACTGACAATACCAGCCTTGCGCAATTCCGACCCTTCATCGGCCACAGCTACAGCCAGATAGTCGATTCGTTGGTCTTGCAACGTCTTGGCTATTTCATAAGAGCCGGCTCCATAGGCAGACGCCTTGACCATACAAACCATTTTTGTTCCTGGTTTCAGCTTGCTCCGATAGTAATTCAAGTTTTCGGTCAAAGCATTCAAATCAATCTCCAATATGGTTTCATGAACTTTCAGCTCCATACTATCGGATATATTCTCAAAATGAAAACTACGGGAGCCTTTTATCAATACGACTTCATCCTGCAAAGTCGCCAATATGCCGGAAGCCATCAGTTCCTCGGTTGTGCGGAAAAAATGTTTTTCGACTTCGAAACGGAAAGCAGCTGAGGCTATTTCTTCACCAACACCGATGATTCGGTTCACTCCACGATTGTGAACCAAATCGGCCACCTGACGATAAAGGAGCTTGCTTGTTTGCCCGGTTTCCAACAAATCAGAAAGAATCAATGTACGCTTGCGGCCTTTGTCTTCGGTCCTTCGAGCCATGAAATCCAATGCGATATCAAGGGACACCAAATCGGAATTGTAGCTGTCATTTATCAACACACAATTGTTCTTGCCTTCTTTGACCTCCAAGCGCATGGCAACGGGTTCCAAATGAGCCATCCGTTCAGCAATAACATCGGCCGGGAGCATCAGATACAAGGCTACCGCAAGGCAATGCAAAGAGTTTTCGATTGAAGCATCATCTATAAAGGGAAGGGTATATTCATTGGACATGCCCAAATAACGATAGCGCACAACGGTAGACGAAGGGCCTTTTTCCACCGATTCAATGTACAAAGGCCGTTCATTGTCCTTCTTCGACCAGGCTATTTCTCTGGCTGTAAAGAGGAATTTGGATATACAACTCGAAATCAACGGATTATCCCCATCATACACCACCACGTCGCAATCCTTGAACAAGGACAATTTCTCCATACATTTATCTTGTAGAGAGTAGAAGTTCTCCTGATGGGCTCCACCGATATTCGACAACACCCCGATTGTAGGACGAATCATATTCTGCAAAGCCTCCATCTCACCCATCTCCGATATACCCGCTTCAAAGACCCCGACTTCGGTCGATTCATTCATCAACCATACGGAAAGCGGAACACCTATTTGTGAGTTATAGCTACGAGGGGAACGGGTCACGACACGTTCTGGGCTTAACAATTGATAAAGCCACTCCTTAATGACGGTCTTTCCATTGCTCCCCGTTATACCCACCACCGGCACGTTGAATTGCGAACGATGATTTCCAGCCAATTTTTGCAAGCCCTTCAACGGGCTTTCCAATTGAAGGAAGTTGGCATCGGCGTATTCTTCCACATTTTGAGGCAAATCGCTCACCACAAAATTACGCACTCCCTTCCGGTAAAGTTCAGGGATATACTTATGTCCGTCATTACGTTTGGTCTTCAACGCGAAGAACAGCGTTTCCTCGGCAAAGCACAACGACCGGCTGTCTGTCAGAATCCAGTCAATGTTGGATTCATGATTCCCCGTTCGCTTGGCATTGAGCAATTGGGTTATGTATTCAATAGAGTTCGACATTGTTCTAATTCTTTTTGTACTTCAAAGTACGGGAACTTTTCTTTAAGTTCTTCAATCTTTAACACTATTTGAGATAAAAATCGACGATAAGCATCCGAATCCGGATTAAACGGACGATGGGCAAGCCCCTTTTGAATGTCCGCCCACTCCTTCATGACACGCTGAGTGTCCTTACTCATATAAGTCGAGCAAAAGCACTCCCAAATGTACTTGACGGCCAAGGGCGATGGATGGAGCATATCTTCTGCATAAAAACGATAATCGCGCAATTCATCCATCACAATCTCGTAGGAAGGGAAATAATGACAGAAGTCCAATTCCCTGCACAAACGGTCAATGGCCAGCAATAAAACTGACTTACTGATTTGATTTCCATGCAAGCCATCTTTCAAATGTCGGATAGGGCTGACGGAAAGCATTACTTTAAGGCCAGGAAAACGTTGCTTTGCTTCCCGTAAAGCATCGTTCCATTCTCTGTAAATCGTATCAACATCCAACAAGCGACGTGTGAAAAGCCGGTCGGGTTGTTTATGACAATTTCCCACTATCTCCGAATCCTTCTCGTACACGAACGCCGTTCCCCATGTCATGATCAGCCACGACGTACGGGGAAGAGCCGAGGCCGCTTTCTCCAAACGTGAATTTACCCGATTCAAGCACTCGTCAGCATCGGCCGAAGAAAACGAGCTATGATGCATCCAGCTATGCCATTGGCCTCCTGATTCAAACAAATCATCCATCGTGTATACCTTTCCATCCAACATTTGGCGCAAGGCCTTGGCTATGGACAAGGGGTTATAAAGGATGCCGAAAGGATTCACATCGCAACTGAATTTATTCTCCAGAAGCAATCCTCCGACATTCTCGGCGAAGCAGGAGCCCATGAGCAACACATGGTCGGAATACTTGATTTCCTCCGACTCTCCATGCCATTCTACCGGTGTTCTAAATTCCATATAATGAAACGACTCTAAAATTTAGGGACAAAAATAAGAATAATACATAATAAAGTCGTATTTTTGCGTAATATTTATAGCAAGAAAGTATGGAACAAGATACTTCATATAAACTATTACAGGACATTAACAGTCCTGAAGATTTACGGAAACTACAAACTGAGCGCTTGCCCGAAGTGTGTCAGGAACTCCGCCAGAAGATTATCGACGAGCTATCCTGTAACCCTGGGCATTTCGGCTCCAGCTTAGGAGTCATTGAATTGACAGTTGCTCTTCATTATACATTCAACACTCCATACGACCGCATTGTATGGGACGTAGGGCACCAAGCATATGGCCACAAAATCCTGACAGGAAGGCGTGACACTTTCCATACGAACCGGAAGCTGAACGGCATCCGCCCCTTCCCGTCACCGACCGAAAGTGAATACGACACGTTTACTTGCGGGCATGCCTCCAACTCCATATCTGCAGCCCTGGGCATGGCGGTAGCCGCCAAGAAGAACGGAGAAGACAAACGACACGTCGTAGCCGTTATTGGCGACGGTTCCATGAGTGGAGGATTGGCCTTCGAAGGGCTCAACAACGCCTCGTCGACACCTAACAATCTGCTCATCATACTGAACGACAACAACATGGCCATCGACCGAAGCGTGGGTGGTATGACACAATATCTGCTCAACCTTCAAATGTCTGAAGGATACAATCGGTTCCGCTATAAGATTTCCCGCCTCTTCTACAAGTGGGGCATCCTTAACGAAGAACGCCGAAAACGATGGATTCGCTTCAGTAATAGCATAAAATCCATGCTGGCGCAACAACAGAATGTATTCGAAGGCATGAACATCCGATACTTCGGTCCTATCGACGGACACGATGTAAAGGCCCTCACCAAAGTCCTGAAAGACATCAAGGATATGGAAGGCCCCAAATTGCTTCATATCCACACGACAAAGGGTAAAGGATTTGAACCTGCCGAAAAAGCAGCGACCGTATGGCATGCTCCGGGCATGTTCGACAAAGAAACGGGGGAACGTATCTTGTCCGATACAGAAGGACTTCCGCCCCTTTATCAGGATGTATTCGGAAAAACCTTGTTGGAATTGGCACAACAAAACGAGAAAATCGTTGGAGTGACTCCAGCCATGCCGTCCGGTTGCTCCATGAACATACTCATGAAAGCCATGCCGGAAAGAGGTTTTGACGTAGGAATAGCCGAAGGACATGCCGTTACCTTCTCCGGTGGAATGGCCAAAGAAGGCCTGATTCCTTTCTGCAACATCTATTCATCCTTCATGCAACGGGCATACGACAATGTCATACACGATATAGCCATCCAGAAATTAAACGTAGTCATGTGTCTGGATAGAGCGGGTTTGGTCGGCGAAGACGGCCCTACACACCATGGAGCCTTTGACTTGGCATTCATGCGTACCGTTCCCAACCTCACCATAGCCTCACCATACGATGAGCACGAACTCAGACGGATGATGTACACCGCACAACTTCCAGAAAAAGGTCCGTTTGTCATCCGCTACCCACGTGGTCGGGGAGTTCTGCCCGATTGGCAATGCCCGTTTGAAGAAATCCCGGTAGGAAAGGGACGCAAGCTGAAAGACGGAAGTGACATCGCGGTCATCTCTTTAGGCCCTATCGGAAATCTGGCTCACAAGGCTATTGAGGCCGCTGAGAAGGAAACCGGACGTTCCATCGCGCATTACGACCTTCGTTTTTTGAAGCCTTTGGATGAGGATATGCTCCACGAAATAGGGAAAAACTTCTCCAAGATTGTTACCATTGAAGACGGAGCACTGAAGGGAGGTATGGGAAGTGCCATTTTGGAATTCATGGCAGACAATCAGTATCATCCGCTTATCCGGCGCATAGGTTTGCCTGACAAGTTCGTACAACATGGCACTCCTAAAGAGCTGTATCAAATCTGTGGAATGGATTGTGAAAGTATTGCAAACGTATTATCATCACTATAAAGCCGTATGAAAATCATCATTGGAGGAGCAGGAGCCGTAGGAACCCATTTGGCCAAACTCTTGTCTGGGGAAAAACAAGACATCATCCTGATGGATGAAGACGAGAGCAAATTGAGTAAGATGGATTCCAACTTCGACTTGATGACTGTCTGTGCCTCACCAACTTCCATTCAAGCCTTGAAGAATGCCGGTGTCGATGATGCCGACCTCTTCATCGCCGTCACCCCCGAAGAAAGCCGGAACATGACGGCTTGCATGATTGCCACCAACTTGGGAGCCAAGAAGACGCTTGCCCGTATTGACAACTATGAATACCTGTTGCCCAAGCACAAAGAATTCTTTGCCCAAGTAGGCATCAACTCGCTCATCTATCCGGAAATGCTGGCAGCCAAGGACATCGTGGATGCCATCAAGACGAGCTGGGTTCGTCAATGGTGGGAGTTCTACGGAGGAGCACTAATTCTGATTGGAGCCAAGATGCGCGAGACTGCCCAGATTCTGAATGTACCTTTGCACGAATTGGGTTCCCGCAACATCCCTTTCCACATCGTGGCCATCAAACGAAGGAATGAAACCATCATCCCCCGAGGCGACGACATGATTCTGCTGAACGACATTGTCTATTTCACCACCACCAAGAAATACATACCTTACATCCAGAAAATTTCGGGCAAAGAACATTACCCCGAAGTACGCAACGTGATGATTATGGGCGGAAGCCGTATTGCCGTACGCGCCTCACAATATGCTCCCGAATACATGAACATCAAAATCATAGAAAACGACATCAACCGGTGCAACCGACTGACCGAATTGGTGGACGACCGTATCATGATAATCAACGGCGATGGACGAGACATCGACCTACTACTGGAAGAAGGAATCAAAAACACCGATGCTTTCGTGGCTCTGACCGATAATTCGGAGACGAACATTCTGGCCTGCTTGGCCGCCAAACGAATGGGAGTCGTCAAAACCGTGGCGGAAGTAGAAAACATTGACTATATCAGTATGGCGGAAAGTCTGGACATCGGTACCGTCATCAACAAGAAGATGATTGCCGCCAGCCACATCCATCAGATAATGCTCGACGCGGATGTATCCAATGTAAAGTGTCTGACCTTTGCCAATGCCGATGTAGCAGAATTCAAAGTGAAGGAAGGTTCACGCATCACCCAGAAAGCCATCAAAGACATGGGACTGCCCAAAGGTATCACCATCGGTGGTATGATTCGTAACGGTGAAGGTATATTGGTAACAGGTAACACTATCATCCAGCCCGGAGACCATGTTGTAGTATTCTGCTTGGAAAAGATGATCAAGAAGGCTGAAAAATTCTTCAACTGATGATCAATTGGAAGATGATAAGCAAAATTATGGGATTCCTCCTCTTCATCGAGGCAGGTTTTCTCTCGTTGTGTACCGCCTTATCCATTTTCTACAAGGAACCGGATATAACGGCTTTCATTCTTTCCACCCTCTTGACTATTGCCGCAGGCATCCCTTTGTCGTATGCCGGGAAAAATGCTGAACGTAAACTAAGTCGTAAGGACGGCTATGTGGCCGTCACCTTTGCTTGGATTATCTTCTCGCTATTCGGGATGTTGCCTTATTATATAAGCGGTTACATTCCCGACCTCACCAACGCTTTCTTCGAGACCATGTCCGGCTTCTCCACCACCGGAGCCAGCATTTTGGACGACATAGAATCGCTACCTCATGCCTTGCTCTTCTGGCGGAGCATGACACAATGGATTGGCGGGATGGGAATTGTCATCTTTACCATCGCCGTACTGCCCATCTTCGGTGTAGGAGGTATCCAACTCTTTGCCGCCGAAGCCACCGGACCGAAATTCGACAAAATCACCCCTCGCATTGACGTGACCGCCAAGTGGATTTGGATCATCTACATCGCACTCACCATCACCGAAACTCTTTTGCTGATGTTAGGCGGTCTTTCATTGTTCGATAGCGTATGCCATGCCATGAGTACTACTGCCACAGGAGGATTCTCTACCAAGCAGGACAGTATTGCCGCCTTCCATTCTCCATACGTGGAATATGTCATTACCATCTTCATGTTCCTTTCGGGCATCAACTTCTCCTTGCTATATCTTTTGTTCCTCAAGGGAAGCATCAAACGATTGCTCAGTGACTCCGAAGTACGTTGGTATGTAAAAACCGTATTGATATTCACAACGATTATCACTATCGGTCTGCTCATCAGTTCGCCCATGGGATTGGAAGAAGCATTCCGCAAATCGTCCTTCTTGGTCGTATCACTCCAAACCACCTGCGGATATGTTACAGATGACTATATGCTATGGGCACCCCCCTTGTGGATGCTCACTACCATCATCACCTATTGCGGAGCGTGTGCCGGCTCTACCTCGGGCGGAACCAAGTGCATCCGGGCGGTCATTGTAGCACGTATAGCCAAAAACGAATTTATGCACATACTCCACCCCAATGCCGTCTTGCCTGTGAAAGTCAACGGTACAAGCGTCTCATCTACCACAAAGAGTACGGTATTGGCCTTTTTCGTTGTATTCATCATGTTGGTTTTTCTCGGTTGGTTTGTAATGATGTGCATCGGACTCGACTTTGATGATGCATACAGTGTGGTCATTTCCAGTTTGGCAAACGTAGGTCCGGGCATCGGTATGTGCGGTCCCTCCTTCTCATGGAATGCGCTGCCCGATGCCGCCAAGTGGCTGAGCATCGTCTATATGCTCATCGGCCGTCTGGAACTATTTACCGTGTTATTGCTGCTTAGTCCTGCTTTTTGGAAAAAGAGATAGATCCCATTTGTCACAAGCTATGATACATCCTTTAATTATATGTAGAATTATCGGTAATCTTCTGATGTTGGAGGCTACTGCCGTTTCGGTTTGTTTGGCTGCTTCATGGTATTACGATGAATCCACCCTGCAGGCTTATATAATAACGTTAGTTATACTTTGGGGGCTTGGATTCTTGCTTGTCTATAAAGGACGTAACACCCAGAAGGAGGTATCCAAGAAAGACGGTTACATCGTGGTAACCCTTTGCTGGTTGGTTTTCCCGGCTTTTGCCACATTACCATTCTTGTTGAGCGGTTATATCCCCAGCATGACGGATGCCTTCTTTGAGGCTGTTTCAGGATTCACCACTACAGGAGCGTCTATCATTGACAATTTGGAGGAGTTCCCTAAAAGTCTTCTTCTTTGGCGAAGCATGACCCAATGGATAGGCGGTTTGGGTATCGTATTCTTTACCATAGCGGTTCTGCCGGTGTTTGGAATGGGAAATATGCCATTACTATCTGCTGAATCTGTGGGGCCAATCCGAACTAAGCTTCATCCACAAATTGCAGTGACCAGCCGTTGGATATTGCTTATTTATGTTTGCTTGACTTTGTTCGGAATACTCTCACTCCAATTATCAGGGATGAATTTCTTTGATGCGATATGCCATTCCATGGCAGCCGTTTCTACGGGAGGTTTTTCAACCAGACAAGCCAGCATTGCCGCCTTCCAATCTCCTATGATAGAATATGTCATCACTTTACTGATGTTTTTAGGAGGTATGAATTTTTCCTTGCTATATCTTTCCACTCTCAAGAGGCGCCCCAAGGAATTGTTCAAGGACGGTGAGTTCCGTACTTACCTGAAGATTGTAGTGGTGTTTACGGGTATCCTCTCTGTCGGTTTGTACTTTACCACATCGATGGACGTAGAGGAAGCTTTCCGCAATTCCATCTTCCAAGTAGTCACTATCCTTACTACAACCGGATTCTGCACGCTCGACTATATGACATGGATACCTCTACTCTGGCTGATGGTCTCTTTCCTCATGTATTTCGGTGCCTGTTCGGGCTCTACCACCGGAGGAATCAAGTGTATTCGTCTTCACTTGTTGGGACGAATTATTACCAATGAATTCAAGAAAATCATACATCCCAACCAAATCGTTCCTGTGAAATTGAACGGGAAAGCTATCCCCGAGCGCATTATGACTTCCATCATCGCTTTTATCCTGATTTATTTGGGAATGGTAGCAATAGGCTTGACTGTAAATATGGCCTTTGGGCTTGACTTCATCGAAGCTTACGGATTGTCGCTGACCAGTGTCGGCAACGTCGGTCCGGGTCTTGGCTATTTTGGTCCGGCTCATACCATGTCTTCCTTGCCCGATGTCCTGAAATGGTTCAGCAGCATCCAAATGCTTTTAGGCCGTTTGGAGTTTTTTGCGGTATTGCTGCTATTCAGTCCTACCTTTTGGAAGAAACGATAAAACAAAAGCGCCTTCAACCTATAGGCCGAAAACGCTTTTTGCTTCAATCATCTATTGGTTCATTTATTTTCCATCTTATTGAACACCGAAATAAGCAATGAGCCCAGCAATCCGGCACTGAGCGAAGCCATCAGCACAGCGATCTTACCGCTGGAGCGAAGCATAGCCGTCACTTCCGGAGCCTGTTCTCCAAACGACAGCGTATCGACAAAGATTGACATGGTAAAACCGATACCTCCCAGACAAGCCACAGCGAAAAGCATTTTCCATGATGCCCCGGCAGGCATTTCACCAACCTTACACTTGATAGCCAGGAAACTAGCCAAACTGATGCCAATGGGTTTGCCAAGCACCAGACCAAAGAAGACACCCATACCTACAGAGCCAAGTTCCGGCGAGAAGGTGAAAATGTTGAAATAGCTCAAATCGGGAATTTCTACACCCGCATTGGCCAAAGCGAAGATAGGCATAATGGCATAGTTCACCCAAGGTTCCAAGGCATGTTCCAGGCGGTAGCTCATGCCGACGGTATTGTTACTGATTTCACTGATGCGACGCAAGCAAACACGTTGCGGACCGTTCGGGAAAGCTGCATCTTCATAGTCTTCCACATTTTCATAATTCTCCAGTTTACGCTGATAAATCTTATTCTTATGATAGAAGTAGGATTTGTTGTAACGGGCCGTCATCGGAATCATGAAAGCCATCACCACGCCCGACATAGTAGAGTGGATGCCCGAATAATAGAACAGGAACCAGATGGCAACAGCAGGAGCCAAATAGAAAGCCATCCGCTTTTCACCCATACGATTCATGATAAAGATGAACACCAACAACACCAATGCAATGCCAAGTAATGTAAGGTCGATGTCCCCACCATAGAAAAAAGCCACCACCAAGATGGCACCCAAGTCGTCGGCAATGGCCAAAGCGGTCAGGAACACCTTCAAGGAAATCGGTACTTTCTTACCGAAGATAGACATGATACCGATAGCAAAAGCAATGTCGGTTGCCGTCGGAATTCCCCAACCGCTGGACGCAGCCGAACCGTTGTTCACCAACATATAAATTAAGGCAGGCACCGCCATTCCGCCAACGGCTGCAATGACCGGAAGCATCGCTTTCTTCACACTGGAAAGCTCGCCACAAATCACTTCACGCTTGATTTCAAGTCCTACAGTAAAGAAGAACACCACCATCAGGAAGTCGTTGATGAACTTCTCTACGGTCATTCCATGAGGGAACACCCAATCAATGGCACGTACTCCCGTCTCTGCATCAACAGGAGTCTGAATACTCATCGCCAGTTCCGTTTCCAAAAAGTAGTGATAAAAATGTTTGGTCACTGGCAAATTGGCCAACAACATCGCTATGGCAACGCAGCTCAACAGAATGACACCCGAAGCCCAAGGCTTTTTCAGGAAGCTATTTGCCCCCCTTTCCAGCTTATCGAGCCCTTTGGCCCATGTGTATACAGGAATCAGTTTCATATAGTAGTTATGTTTAAATATTTTTTCTATCCCTAAAAAACGTTGCAAAATTACAGTTTTTTTCAATACGTTATCCTCAAAACCCCATCGTTTTGTTTCCCTTGACACGGAACTGAACGAAATTTTAGGTAAATAATCAAATTCTCCCGAGTACAATGCCGAATAACCTGTTTTAATATAAAGATTGCCTTCACTTCTTCACTTGCGGCACTCCAACCTGATTATTAAACAGTTGGAGTGCCGCAAGTGTGTTATTGAAGAGTGAAGGAAATAATATCCCTATGACCGTTTCATTCTCCGAAGGAAGCGGAAGACTTTTCTGATACTTCTATGCATAATCTCTGTACACAACTTATGAACGGGCGTTTATAACTTATGAATATCTGTACATAAGTTATGTACGGATGTTTATTGGTTATGATTTGATATTACGAGCTTTTATGATTATCTTTGCATGAAAGGTAAAACAAGTATCCATTATAGACAACCGAAGATTATGGCCAAGTACATCAAACAAGAAATGCCGGACCTCCGACAGACGGGAGAGAGTAAAGTGTATTACCGAATGAAGACACAACGGAACATCGGGCCACAAGAATTCATCCGCTCGCTGAGCCATTCGAACAGGGGAATAAGCGAGGGTGACATCATCCGTGTGCTGATAGCTGCCGCCGACCACTTGGGTGAGCTGTTGGGCGAGGGATATTCCGTGACGATAGACGGAATCGGCAACTTCAAGGCGACCATCGGATTGGCGGAGGACAAGGAAATGGATACATTGGACGGGAAAGAGACCAAGCGGAACGCCCGAAGCCTCCGGCTGAAAGGAGTGAACTTCCGGGCGGACAAGGAGCTCATCCGCAGAGCCGACAAATATTGCAAGTTGGAACGCGAGGGCGTCGCACGCATCCGTCGTTCGCCTTACAACAAGGAGGAACGCCTGAACCTCGCTTTAGCGTATATCGAAGAGCATGGGGCAATGAAGGTGGCCGAGTACATGGCGCTGACCGGATTGTCGCACACAAGTGCAGCCTTGGAGTTGAAGGAGTTTCGGCAAGACCTTTCTTCGGGCATCGGATTCATCGGGCGAGGAAGCGCGAAGGTGTATGTGAAGAAAGCCCGTGTTTCACAATGAAATTCAGGCACGGATAACACAGATAAATTTATGGATAAAATACAAAATAACCGTGTTGTCCGTGTTATCCGTGCCTGAAAATAATAAGATTTATAAGGTTTGAAGGTAAGCAATCAAGCTGTCGACATCCTCTTCAGTGGTGTCCCACGAAGTGACCAGGCGCATCTCGCCCACCGCTTCATTCCAATAGTAGAAGTAGAACTTCTCGTGGAGCTTCTCTTCCTTTTCCTTCGGCATGATGAAGAAGAGCTGGTTACTCTCCATGGGTTGTGTAAATGTCACATCCGGCATTTCGAGCAAGGCATCGCGCAGCTTTACAGCCAGGGCATTCGCCTTTTGGGCGCATTCAAGCCACAATTCATCGGTGAGGAATGCGATGAACTGAGCCGACAAGTAGCGCATCTTACTGGCCAGTTGGCAAGTTTGCTTGCGGGCATAGCGGGCTTCGTCCATCAATTCCGGATTGAATACCACCACGCATTCTGCTCCCATCAAGCCATTCTTGGTTCCTCCCAAGGTCAAGGTATCCACTCCGCAAGCTCCCGACACTTCATCAAGGCTTACGCCCAAGGCTGCAGCAGCATTGGAGATGCGGGCACCATCCATATGCACCTTCAGGCCATGGCTATGGGCAAATTCGCATAAAGCCTTCACTTCATCAGGCGTATAGACCGTTCCCAATTCCGTACACTGGCTGATATAGACAGCTCCCGGTTGCGAGTGATGCTCCACTCCGAAGTTGATCATGTAAGGCGCCAACAGCTCAGGAGTCAGTTTGCCATCCTTCGTAGGGATGGTACGCATGAAGCAGCCGGTTCCCTTGCTGGGAGCTCCACACTCATCCACTGCGATATGACCGGTATCGGCACAAAAAATGATGTGATAAGGACGAGTCATCAATTGAAGGGCCATCGTATTGCTGCCGGTTCCATTAAACACGAACAACGCCTCGCAGGGACGTGAGAATTGTTGTTTCACCAATCGGGTCGCTTCTTCGGTCCATGGATCATCACCATATCCAACGGCATGTCCTTCGTTGGCTTTCATCAGCATTTCCATCACTTTGGGATGGACGCTGGAATTATTGTCAGATGCAAAACTTCTCATAAAATCTATAAAACTACATGTTTGGAACGGCAAAGTTAAATTATTTACCGCATATACGTTCCATTCTTCATAAAAAACACTTACTTTTGCGCACTGAACCTTACACATTGTAATGAATATGTTATATCCCTACAAGTTCAAGCCCATTCTAATGTCGACTCTCTGGGGAGGAGACAAGATTATTCCGTTCAAACGACTGGCCAATACGAGCCAGGCAAGGATTGGAGAAAGTTGGGACATATCCAATGTGCAGGGCAACGAATCGGTGGTCATCAATGGCAAGGATGCCGGTAAGAATCTCCGCCAGTTAGTCCGCAAATACAAGGGCAAGCTTATGGGAGAATCGAATTATGAACGGTTCGGCAACAACTTCCCGATATTGGTCAAGTTCATTGATGCTTGCAAGGATTTATCCATCCAAGTACATCCTAACGATGAATTGGCGTCGGAACGTCATGGCACCATGGGAAAAACAGAAATGTGGTACGTCATAGACAACAATGAAGGGAAAGCACACCTCCGATTGGGTCTGAACAAGCAAATCACCCCAGAGGAATACGAAGCGCTCATTGCCAACGACGGCATTTGTGATGTATTGGATGAATACGCCGTACAACCGGGAGATGTCTTCTTCCTTCCTCCTGGAAGCATACATAGCATCGGAGCAGGATGTTTCTTGGCCGAAATACAACAGACATCAACCATTACCTACCGCATCTATGACTTTAACCGCAAAGACAAGGACGGGAATCCTCGGGAACTCCACACGGAATTGTCCAAAGCTGCCATAGACTTTCAGGTCAAAGACAATTACAAGACATCTTACACCCCCAAACAGAACGAACCGGTGGAGCTTGTATCCTGTCCGAATTTCACGACTTCCGTATACGATTTGACTGAAGACATGCTATTAGACTATAGCGAATTGGACTCTTTCGTCATCTTAGTCTGCACCAAAGGTCATTGCCTTCTGAAGGACAATGAGGGAAATGAGATAGAAATGCACGAAGGAGAATCCATCCTTTTCCCGGCTACGACTCAAGAAGTACAGGTCTGTACAGACCAACAAGTGACATTTCTGGAGACATTCATCTAAGAAAAGAAATGTCCTTCCTTGCAAAACCATTCATTTAAATTTGCATAATCCGCAAACAAAACATACATTTGCAACGTCTTAACGACACATATCATTGGGGTTGACTGGATTTGACAGCGGGTTGGAGTGGTATGTAAGCATGCAGTGCGTCGGTGATTGGCACTTTAATCCCAGTTATCAAGCTATTATCTGGCAACAATACTTATGCTCTCGCAGCGTAATCGAAGAACAGTAGATTACCTTTATTTCTGCCACAGTGGTGGAAACGGGATGTCGCTCAAAAGCTCTTGTTCCGAAGCGTTTGGTAAAGCGGCACAGCAAAATCGGGAATAGGTAGAGCCTTGCTTCGGGGCTCGTCCGAAATTTTAGGAGCTAAGGTACAGGTTGGTGGCTTTGGTCTTGCCTGTGCTCGAAAACTCAAGGCAAAGATAAGCATGTAGAAAGCATATGGCTTCCTCGTTTGGACGAGGGTTCGACTCCCTCCAGCTCCACGGATAAAGAAAGCGGGTATCAGCTACCCGCTTTTTTTGTTCCTTACTGCCGCGGCATGGTCTTAAACGCCGTTATTCGCCAGGGGCGACCATTCCCAGTACTCATCCCATAGTATAGGTTCATTCTCCACGAACCCCATTTCGTTCTCATCGCGAGAGGGGGAAGAAGGATGCACACGCGGGAAAGCCAACCTGTACCCCCGCCGGATGGCCCTTCTGTCCACTTGGTCCATGGAGATGCCGTTCTCCACGCACGTCATGGCCGCAATGAGGCGCACCATCCTCTCCATATCGTTACGGCAACGGCAGTATTGGGGACGCAGCAGGTTCTCGTTGCCGCCCAGTCCGCTCAGCACGGCCACCTTCCTTACATACGCATCGGTGTTGTTCTCGGAGGGAGGCGCCCACCGGCCGATGATGTTCCTTACATTATACGCCCTTCGCTCGCTTTTCAGCCGATGGCTATAC
>JAFVTL010000039.1 GCA_017503235.1 Bacteroidaceae bacterium
CGCCCTTTATTGATACGCTTTGAGCGTTAAGAAACAATAAAAATGTTAAATCTTCACCTTTTAGAATGCACCGTTAAAGGTTATGACCATATTTCTGACTTATTATTCGCAAAATATTGAGTAATAACTGGTTGTAAATACTTATCTTGAAATATGACGTAACTTCAACGGAAAATCAAACTACTATCATCAATTTTGTTTCAAATGTAGAAACTATGATGATTGATGGGGAAGAGGTCACACCTGTTACTAAATATACATTCAGCGAAACAGGAGAACATGAGGTGAAAATCAAATTAACAGATGGATGTATATTGGACAATGGATTTAATGGTTGTAGAAATCTGACAAGTATAATCATCCCGGACAATGTAACAAGCATCGGTAATTATGCTTTTTCTGATTGTAGTGTGTTGGCTGATGTAACTATTCCAGAATCAGTCACAAGTATGGGCATTTATACTTTCCTGTCTGAATCTTGCGGAGGTGGTGGCGGTTCCGTTCCTGAGTCTGGCTGGGGCAAAAAGGATGACGAGGACGAACGCACCTTTGCTCGCCGATGCCTATTGATGGCACATTCCATGTACAAACCAAAAACAGTTAAACGCGGTTTCCACCGTTAAAACAATCACACATATCTATGATTAGAAAAAGTAAGAACAATGAGAACAAGCCTGACTTCGATGTAATGTTCAACGAAGTTCAGGAGGAAATTCAGGAGAAGGATGCCGAACAAGACATCATCAGTCGTGTTCCTGAACTCAAACAATTGAGTAGTGACATTGACAAGGCAACAACTGCCGTCATCAATGCCAAGCTATCCTTGGAATCTTCAATCCGCCAAACCCAGCGTGAAGAAGAAGTGCTTGGTGCAGCCGTGAATACCATCAGCAAAAAGGTTGATTCCATAAATGAGCACATCGACCAAGTTATGGAAGATGCACCCACAAAGTTGAAGGTAACGGTGAATGTGTCTGATGATGACTGGGAGAAGATGCAAAAACTCCATAACCAATGGATGGAACAGGAGAAACAGATACTTGCCGACCAATACAAACAGCAGGAAGTTCTATGGCAGAAGCAGAGTCACAGACTTACTGACATTGTGAGGAACAACGAAGGTGTATGGCTGTCACAGCGTTTGTTCTACATCATCGGCTCCCTTTCCCTTCTGTCAATCATAACGATTGTGTTGGAGATTGCCTTCTATGTGTATTTCCATTGGATTCTTTAAAAAACTCTCTATACCCATCAAGATTTCGTAAGTTGGTTTAACTGTTGCAATATCAGTGAGGGCGCTTGAATGTTCGTGTTCTACAGATGTTATGAAGGATAATATCTCGTTGTAGTAGCCTTGCAAATAGATTTGGTTGTTAAGGAGTGTGGGAGTAAAGTTGTTACGTGCATATAGGTATTCGACAGTTTTATTCTCTGATTGAATCTTCTCGTATGGGACGCCAAAGATGGTTGAAGGTTTTGGCTCGAAAGTCAGCTGCTCCATCTGCGAGAGGCAGTAGATGCCTTTTGATGTGCAGACTTTCAGGGATTCTTCGGCAGATGTCCAGGTATAGGAGGTAGATAGTTCGAGGGTGCCGATGATGTGGGGATGCCGGAGCATGAGGATATAGGACGCAGGGGCGACTTGCTGACAGGCTATGATATCGGGGGTACCAAAGAGGAAACAAACGAGGTCGAGGGGATGGATGTAAAGGTCGAGCAGGGCATTGCCCTCTGGATATGCCCCCGTTAAGTAATGAAGATCATAACTGTTAAGATGCTCCTTTCGCAGACGCTTTTGAAGGATCTGCACGGCAGGGGCATAGCGTTTCTGCAATCCAACCATTGCTATGGGGGAGCCATAAAGTCGCTGCTTGTCTATGAGGGCATCAAGTTCCTGTAGTGTCTGACAGGGTGGTTTCTCCATGAACAATGACTTACCGCTTTGGAGGACGCGCGATGCGATGGAGAAATGGGCGACAGGAGAGGTAGAGACCAAAACACCTTTGACGGCATCATCGGCAAGGATGTCATCAAGCGAGGTCGTGGCTTTCACTTGTGGAAATTTCCGTTCTATCAGCAGGGCTTTCCTATCCGACGTGACGCAGATGTATTTCAGCGGTACGCCAAGGTAGTGGAGCACGGGATAAAGATTGGTGAGTGAGTGTTGGCCCATGCCGACGAAGGCATAAGAGTATTGGTACGTTTGGGCAAGGAAACGCTCTGTGCGGAGGCGTTTGTAGCGGTCTATCAATTGTTGTATCATAGATTCTTGAAGTATTGGTGATAAGTTGTGCGTGGATTTTCCGCCCACTGGTATGGCCCGTAGAACTGCTCGATGAGCCGCTTGGGTAGGAGCCGCTCAAAGTTGCGTAGCAATATGATATCGTATTTGCGGTGGAAGTTAACCCAACAGCCGTTGCAGTTCTTGGAATAATGGCACTGCGTCTGGCAGGATGTCACGCCGTTGAAAATCTCGTCGAGAGTTTGGCTATGGATATTGCCAAGAGTGACGTCAAGATTTTGACAGAGCGGCACGTCACCGTTGCTATGGATGACAAGACTGCTCATAATGCTTTGGCAGCGTAAACGTAAATGCCCGTTGCGCCACTGGTTGTAGAGTGCTACAAAGTCAAAGTTCTCTTTCGTATCGTGGATGCTCTTGGGAATCTGACCGATAAAGTCCGAAGCAGTCAGCAATTCGCTCGTCGTGTCGAAGAAGGCCATCGTTCCATAGATGCCGATGCGCATGTCCACACAGTATTGTTTGGCAATGTCAATGGCGAAGGCCATATCATCGAAGTTGTTCCAGGGCGACAGACAGAACATCAGCGACAGAGGCACCTCGTCCTTCAGTGCCTCCACTACCTGAATCACACGGTCATAGCCGTCACGCCCTCGCATATGCTGGTAAGTCTCGCGACCACCGTCGAGAGAGACGTACAGGTGCCGGGGCTGATAGAGACGGACGGCATCTATGACACGACGGGGCGCGAGACAATTAGACAGTAGCGTGTAGTTTGGATGATGCTTGCGGAACCACGCCATGATTTCCGCAGCCTGTGGGTGCAGGATAAACTCGCCACCCTCCAGTCCTACGGTTGTTCGTTTTGTGATGCATTTGCTTTGCATGATTCGTCGGATGTCATCGAGCGATAGATGTTCCACCTTCTTCTGCCAGATATTGCAATGTTTGCAGCGCGACTGACACGCGGTCGTTGAATAAATCATCAGTTGCGACAGCCGCTTGTGGCGCGGACGCATGATGTTGTTCAGATAGAGGTAGCCATTGTAGGCATAATCATAAATCGTGTACATAAAAATTCGTTGCAGTTTCTACTTATAAAGTCTGAAACTGCAACGAATGACTGCACGGAGAGCGTGATTATTTCTTCAACTTTCCCTTGCTTTCAAGATATTTCGTGAATGTCTCCCACTGGTTCGCCCGTTTTGCACGATTGGTCTTCACCTGCTCGTCGTTGAGGAACTGCGGCGTATTGGGATAGCAGTCATAGAGATAGTAGCGATTGCTATCGATGACTTCGCCGTCCTCAATCTTGCCACAGCAGAGTACCAGATCATTGAATACCTGGCTACAGATGAGACCGACAAAGGTACTGCCAGAAAAGAGTTTCTGGTCGCCCAGACGGAATTCTACGCCAGAAAGCAGGCGCAGCTTCTCGTATAGAGGCTCCTCCATGGCGTGAAAGCGCAGTTCACGGGTATTCACATCGAACCATTCAATGTCATCTTCTGTAAATACTTCGTAAGCATCACCTTCTGACAATCCTGTAGGCAACGTG
This sequence comes from Bacteroidaceae bacterium, assembly GCA_017503235.1. Taxonomy (GTDB): domain Bacteria; phylum Bacteroidota; class Bacteroidia; order Bacteroidales; family Bacteroidaceae; genus Phocaeicola. Next base: position 3,801 of record JAFVTL010000039.1, read on the forward strand.
CAATAGCCACGAGCAAAAAGCCTGGTCTCTTCTTGCAAACTGTCTTCAGTCCTCATACTGACTCCATCGTCATCGCTGCTGCAGGCTGCCAGCGGCATTACAAAACTGGCAATGGTTATCGCCATCGTCCAGATACTGTTCTTGATGTTTTTCTTCATAACTAAAAAGTTTTGTAATCTTCTACTTATATAGTCCGTCGAACTACGAAAAGACTGCACGCTTACCACGTAAATCTGATGCCCAACGGCAATGAGAATGTGAACGGATGCTCTGTGCGGTAGGTCTCGATGTCGCTGCCCGTCGGGATGTAGTATTGCAGACTTGGCTCGGCAAAGAGTCCAATGCTGGGCGTGAGGTTGTACTGCAAACCGATACCAGTGCCGACTGACCACTGCCACGGGACGCGAAGGGTGGTCTTGTCCGTGGCCTCCAATGCACCATGCAAGTAATAGTTCGTGTTGAACGGCGAATAGATAGGAATTTCCATCGTCACGCCGAGGCTGCCGTAGAGGCTCCACGCCTTGCCAGTGTACATATTGCAGATGCCCTTTACGGGGATGCCGAGGTAGTGAATGGTCTGCTGCTCTTTGATGGTATTGCCGTTTGAACCCATCTCAAACTCAGACTTCAGACGGCTGTAACTTAGTCCAGTTTCCAGACTAAAGCGATTACTCAGTTTATACTTCAATGCCAACGAGAAGCTGATTGGCATATAGTGGTGGCTCTTGCGCACAATCTTGTCATTACCTGGCTGATTGGCATTGTTCAAGGCTATGTTCATGATGACGCTGCGGGTGTGACTCCTGCCGTCGTCGGGATTGTCCGCCAAGAAGGCTGCATAGTCGCTCCAGTTCTCGAAGGTGACAGGCGATGGCGGCTGGCCGCTGATGACTAACGTTGGCATTTCCGTGAAGCTGTATGGACGGTTATAGTTCTGCTCGCCAAAGCCTCCGGTGTATGCGAGGTCCACCGACCACTTTCGCTGATGACTGGTGCCGATGGTTGGCTTGTCGGGGAACAGGTCGGCAATGTCGTAATGCGGTAACTCTACCTTGCGTATAGCCTTTGTCGTATCCGTCCCAATGGTATCAGTTACCATCTGCTCTTGGGCTATAAAATTATATAATGTATCAGACGTGACAGAATCCACTGTTTGGGCAATGACCGATTGCAGGGTGTCTAAGTCAATGACAGTGGTACGATGCACTGACAGATGAACAATCACGGGTTCCTGCGTCTGGTCAGTCGGAGATTCTTTCGACGATTCTTTGGATGCCTCTTTCTGTATCGCCACAACAGCCCACGGCTGGTGCTCACCGCCGTCTTCATCCTTGATAGCAGTATCTCCTTTTTTGAGCAGGAAGAACGTAATAGGAACAAGTAGCAACAGAAGTCCGGCAACCCAATACTGCTGCATCATCTTGCGCAGCATCTTCTTCGCCCGTGCCAGTTGCGACGATGACGAATGTGGCTCGATGCCCAGCATGGCGGCAATCTCCTTGTGCGACAAGCCCTCGAATACCGACAATCGAAATACCTGCCCATAACCCTCCGGCAGTCTGTCTATCATTCTCACCACCTCGCTTAACGGCACACCCCTTACGTCCCTTTCCTCGTCCTTGGCGGCAATTAATCCCACCTCGCTCGTCTCTTCAAGCGAAACCGTTGGCAATGCCTCCAAATGATCCTTGCATTTCGATGCCACGTTCCTTGTGATGGCCATCATCCATTGCTCGGCACGTCGCACATCGCGCAGCCTGTCGAACGAAGTGAAAATAATCACGAAAGCATCGTGCAACACATCCTCCACCGTCTGCTCGTCGCTGATATAGCGTCGGCACACGTCCCTCATCCGCTGGGCGTATGCCTTGTACAGTTCTCCGAGGGCATCCGCATCCCCCTGCTTGCACCGTTCTATCAGCCGTGTTATCTCCATTGTCAGCATAACATCTCTATTTATAGAGTCCTACAATGGAGAAAAAGACTGCACGGGAAGAACAATTTTTTTTACCGAGCACGAATAATACTACAATAATCTATACAGGTGGAATGGTAGAATCTTATTGATGATGGCGAGAAAATGCCATCGTTTGGTGACGTATGCTTTGTTTTTTTCTTGCGAATAGCGGAAATAATTTGGTTGGCAACTTTATTGACTGGCATCACCCAGAACAGACCGTCACCTTTAGCCATTGCTGTATCAACGAGACCAGGACGAATGTCAGTAACTGTTATGTGCCCACCGCTCTTGAAAGCTTTTTTGCGCAAAGCTTCCATGTAGTTGATTTGATAGGCTTTGGTTGCACTATAAGCAGGAGCCATTGGCTCACCTCGTAGCCCTCCTATTGATGTGATTGCTACGAGGTGGCCATATCCCTGCTTTTCAAATATATGGTAAAGCGAATCTATGACAAATGTCCATCCCTTTACGTTCGTTTCTATCGTTGGGTGTTCCAATGCATAGACAAGTGAAGGATTGAGGTCGCCAATCCCAGAGCAAACTATGGCAATGTCAATATTCCCTAGTTTCTTGCAAAGAGTGTGAATGGCCAGTTCTATTTCGTCCTGTTTGGTAATGTCTGCCGCAAAAGCGAAGGTGTTGTATCGATGCTGTATTTGCAGTTCATCAAGCAAATTCGTCCGTCGGCCAACAACTCCGACGTGGTTCCCTTCTGACACATATTTTTCAAAGAGTGCCTTTCCTATACCTGATGTGGCTCCAATGATGAGGATATTCATTTCGTTTTTTGATCACAAAGGTAATAAGAATGTATAAGCTAAACGTGTATTTCGAAATAAAATTGTCATTGGACATTCAAACTCTCAAAACGTTTTGAGAATTTACAGACTGAAAGATATCTCACGGCGAATATTACTGATTGTGGTAGGAGTTACTTTTAGATAAGAAGCAATATCTTTCAGACTGATGCATTGTACAATTTCTGGACAACGACTGAGTAAACGTTTATATCGTTCTCTAGTTGTCATACGATAGGAATCAAGATATTGTGTATATACTTGGGCAAAAAGGTGGTCAGATATGGCTTGTTTGAGGTTTCTCATATTGGCAGACTCCAGCAATGAACACAAATCTTTGCCTTGGATTTGGAATACTTTGCATGATGTCCCAGCCATAATAGTCACCTCGGATATCTTACCAGAAAGACAATTCGGGTAATCTGCAACGAACTCTCCCTCGAAGGCGAAGCCCGTACAATAATCCTTTCCCTCCTCGTCGTTATGCACCATGTATTTGAAGCATCCACGCTCCACATAGGCCACCCACTGTGCCGGCTTGCCCGCCTCCTCCAGCGTCTCGCCCCGCTCGAACGTCCGCCGTTCCCCATGCTCCATGCAGTACTCCCGCAGGAACTCCAAATCTAGTCCCTCCTTGTAGGAATTGAAGTGTTTGTTCGTTGTCATATTCGCCAGTTATCTGATTCGCGGATACAAAGGTAGTCATTTTTCAACACAAATCGTTTCTCTTTGTTATATCACAGTCTTGTTTTAGACTAAATTCGCTTAAATTACGCGCGTAGTGATTATTTTTATGCTTCCATTTCGAGAAAAAGTTGTATCTTTGCAAATCAAATTATTGCCACTTTTTAAGTGGAGTCAAAGTTTAATTATGGGAAAGCCATTCAAAGTAGAGTTGGAAAAGCTTGCGGGCACCATAAAGTGGGCTGAGCAGCAAGATGTGACGGCATTGCGCTCTTTCTTTTCATTAAATGCTGGTACCCCCTTGATTTGTATCGGAAGTGGTGGTTCATATAGTGCGGCAAGCTATGCAGCCATGCTCTATAAGCAGATGTGCGGGCTTGCAGTTCCTATGACACCTCTAGCTTTTGATACATATTCTGATACTGTAATACGTGATAGCAAATTATTATTCTTCAGTGCAGCGGGGCGAAATAAAGACTTCTTGATTGCGTTCCAACATGGTTTGGAAGTAGGAAGGGGTGATATGACTGGGATCTGCCTTCGTGAAAGCCCCAAGTGGGATGAGGTTATTGGCAAATATAGTACTGATTTTAAAAAACACACATTTCCAATTCCTACTGTAAAAGACGGTTTTCTGGCTACCAACTCTCTTGTAGCCTTCTTTGTGCTGATGTACCGTTGTTTCTTTGATGCAAAACCGTCAAAGTATATCCAGAAAGGAATAGGTTATAGTTATAATCATGAAATTGTTTTCTCGAAGATAGACAACTTCATTGTTCTTTATAGCAATTTAAGCGAGCCAGTGGCTGTTGATTTGGAATCCAAATTCTCAGAAGCTGCACTTGGTTCTGTCTTGATGGCAGACTACCGTAACTTTGGACATGGTAGGCATCAGTGGTTTGACAAAAAGGGGGCAAATTCTTGCATTGTGGCTTTGGTGAACGAGAATGACCGCCCGCTAGCAGATAAGACTTTAAGCAAGATGCCAGATGATGTCAATGTGGTTCGCATTGAAACAGAACTCAGTACGCCACTTGCTACCATTGACTTGTTGGTGAAGTCGTTTCAGTTGGTTGCTACCATTGGAAACATGAGAGGGATAGACCCCGGACGTCCGGGTGTCCCTGACTATGGAACCGAATTATATCATCTGAATTACGTTAAACTAATTAGTGATGATTGCATTAAACTACCAGCTAAAGAATTGGCAATATGTAGGAAACTAAGGCTTGGAAGCAAGGCTTTGATACCTGCAAAAGAATATGAAGAGTATTCAAATGCGTATGATGGGTTCATTTCAATGTTGAGGGAGAAAGAATTCGATCTTCTAGCTCTGGATTATGACGGAACCATTTGCAATGTGGATAGGAAATCAAGATATAATGAAAAGTTGGAGGATTCTATTGCCAAAAAGCTGAATAAGTTACTTTCAGATGGAATAAAGATTGCCATCATGACTGGACGGGGTGGTTCAGTTCATGAACTGTTGAGGAAGTCTATCCAGAAGGAATATTGGCAGAAAGTTTATTTGGGCTGCTATAATGGCGCAGTTATTGTTACTCTGTCTGATGACGCTACCGCCATTGAAGCAATTAAGGACGCTCCGTTGGATGAACAATTGGTGAAGCTGGAAAAAGAAATCAAGTGTTATTCTTTCGTGCCAACCTTCAGAAAATACAGCACCCAATTGTCATTTACTTGTATGGACAAAATGAAGGCATACGAAATATGCAATGAAATTATTCTTTCCAATAAACTGGATAAGCTTCATGTGTGGAGTTCAAGCCACTCTATGGATATTGTAGTCAGCACTAGGGCAAGCAAGTCGGCTGTAAAGGATATTTCCGAAGATGTGTTGGCGATAGGAGACCGCGGCGATTATGAGGGTAATGATTTTGAGATGCTTTCCATGCCTTATTCCCTGAGTGTTGATGGTGTGTCGCGCAACCCTAATAGTTGCTGGAATCTGGCGCCCAGGGACCTGAGAGGTTTGGATGTCGTAAAGTATTATCTGCGCAAGATAAAAAAGACAAATAAAGGTTTTAAAATCAAATTCTGAGCCTATGCGATTTAATCTGGCAAAACAGTTCCTTGCCCAGCTGATGAAATGGGACGATATTGAGGCTACGGAGCATTTGAAGGAGATAGATTTGATGTCAGACATCAAGTATGACTCCTATGACCAGTTTATTCCTGGCATAAAGTTTGTGGGGAACTTTTATCTTTGGCTGAGTCAGTTTGAAGATATCGATGACAGGAAACTTATGTATGAGTTTGTGAAGAAGTATATCATCTATATTAACTCAACCCAGATTTCACATCTCATTGATTTGCTTTATAGCACCAAGATTATACCTGCCATTAGACAGAAAGTGGTAAAGGATTTTAGGAATCATGGCTTGACTGTGAATAAATACAACAACAAGCGGCTTGACAACGCGGCAGAGTTTAAGTCACACAAACGAAAGACCCTGTTCATCGGTCTTAGTGATGGTTCGCATATTGATATTATCCGCAGAAACAGCTATTTGGATAATGACCAAGTGCTGACAAATTATTACCCTGATGACACAAAAATCAAAGAACTGGCTGAGGAACTTGAGAAAAGTAAAGATTTGGTAGAGGGTTCGGAAAAGAAATTCGAATCTATCGTATTGATTGATGATTTCACGGCCAGTGGCTCCTCGTTTATCCGGATAAGGGATGATGGAACCTTTGCAGGGAAGTTGCCCAAATTCTTTGAAGCTATTAACGGTAAAGAGGAATTCAAAAAACTTTTGGTTGACGGTTTTGACATTCATTTGTATTTCCTAATAGCGACCAAGAGTGCTTTGGATCATATTAATGCTATGTTGGAACAGTATAAGAAGCAGCACCCTGACTTGAATGTAACGTTGGAGTGTGTCCAAATGCTCTATGAAGATGCGAAATTTACCAGTCACACAGGAACGGAAGCGTTGGCAATCCAAAAAATCATCAGCCAGAAACGATATATCAATGAGCCTGCATTGACTAGGGCCTATAAGGAAAGTTATCCAGCAGGCAATACTGACTACTATCTCGGTTATAGGCAATGCGCCCTAACGATTGTTCTGAACCATAACACACCAAACAATTCCCTCCCCATCATCTGGCAACCCAAGAGAGAGGCGGGAGATAGACTATACCCTTTGTTCTACAGAATTACACGTCACTGATTATGCAGCAGTATGAGAATCCATTTAGCATGAGAGCTTCAGAGAAGATGACAGCGGATGATGTATTCGTCAGTCTCTTATCTGATGATTCGCTGTATCCTCTGAAGGAATACAGTGAAAGGGGCTCATTGTGGGGAAACTTAACCTACATATGCAGTGCTCCAGGTGGTGGAAAGACAACGATGATGCGTTGTTTCTCCCCGTCAGTTGTATTCAGGGTTCATAACAACAAGAAGGACAACGATAAGATGTTCAAAGCTCTGAAGAGTATGGGCGTGGTCACTTCCAATAGAATACTGAAATGCGGAGCATATCTGCTGACGAACAGGAGTTATGCAGATCTGGAAGATGAAGAGGTGTTCACCAAACCACAGGCCAGACGGCTGCTTTTTGCCTTGTTGAATGCCCGGTTTACATTGGTGGCTATTAAGGCTTTGCAGCAATTGAAGAATCTGGCATATGAACAGCTGGGACAAGTGGAATTCGATCCCTCGCTGGAACTGTCGAACAGGTTTGCCCCCAACCCGACACCCCATACAGCCAAGGAGCTGTTTGACTGGGCTGCAGGAATAGAACGACAAATAACGGACATCATAGAAACATATGAAAACACTGACGAGAAGCACGGTCACGATTCATTATTCATTTTGAATGAACTCCATGCGTCGGATTTTACTATATCGGGCAAAACTATTGTAGATGACTTTATTTTCCAACTGGACGATTGTCACAAGTTGTCTAGGACGCAGCTTGACTTTCTGCGGCAGGAACTGGTAGAGACGCGTATCAGCAATACCGTTTGGCTGGCCATGCGGTACGATAAGTTTACTTATGAGGAGTTGATGCCCAAGACAGACATGATAGGTCGTGACTATAACAGCATTCATTTGGGAACGGACAACAAGTTCGAGAAAATGCTGGGAAGTATAATGGAGAAGCGTTCCAATCTGTCCAGACATGACATCAAATTGAACAACTCATTGGAACAGTTGTCTATACTTTCTGACGATCAGTATCAGACAATCATTGATTACAGCAGGAAAGACCTTGCTACGAAATTTGGTCTTTATGATGAATTATTGAGCTATATAGATAAAAACTTTGATACGTCTAAGGACATGGCTGAACAGACCTTTGCCCTTATGTTGTTCGCACAACGAGAATTCAAAACGTCGTTCCCGATGTTCCCGCATGAACTAGCTTCTTATAATGAGCATATCAAGGCTGACCTTATAAAGATAAGCCGAGATATCATACCTGCAGTTTTCAATCATCCGATGTATTACGGAACGGACACATTGAAAGAATTGTCCCCGAATAATACAGAACAGTTTATCAGCTTCTGCAATGTGCTTTATGAACAATTGCTCACCCAGAAACTGTTGCATCCCCGTAAAGCCTTGCTGTTGTCTGCTGCTACACAGGATAGGCTCATCAAAGACGAGTGCAAGAAAAAATTGAAGCGGATGCTGACAGAGTACGGTAGAGGAGTATTTACTTTTATCAACAATCTGGGAGGGTTCTGTAAGAGCCAGACGTTGCAATTGGGTTGTTCATACGGTACAGTAAATGGTTTTGCCATCAAGGAAGTGGACACGCTCTTTGGCAAGACTACCAATATGATAGATGACACCCAACTTGAAAGCGTATTAAGAATATGTCTGGCCAATAATCTGCTGTTTACCAGAGAAACAAAGCAAGGCGAGAAGGATAAGGAGTGGACAGTGTTCTACCTGAACCGCTGGATTTGTGCCGCTTTCTCTTTGCCCTTAGGCTATGGCGGTTGGAGAAAAAGAACCATAAGGGAGTTGACTGACTGGATAAAAAAAGAAGAAAAATGGGAAGTTGGGATTCGTATGTGATGTTCGAGGGTGACGAACAAGTCACCCAATTTTGGAGTGATGCAGATCGTCCACATGGTAAAACCCTGCTCATCATAGGTGAGGGCTTTGACCCACGTATGAATAATGTTCTCAGGGCTTTTGTGGAAACAAAAACGGAGATTGACTGCAAAATCATCGTTTTTGGCGACTATACGAAATCTCCAAATGCGTCAATGATAGAGCGGAATATCGAAGCCAGAAAGACATTGCTTGAAAAAGGTGCGGTGCAGTCCTCAGTCTACCAATTGAAGATAGGGGCAAAAAAAGATTTGAACAGGGGCGTGAAGATAATGAACAAGGAGATAGAGAGTCTGACAAACGGTTATGATAACATTATCGTGGACATCAGTGCTTTGCCCAAGGTGTTGTACTTCAATCTGGTCAAATCTATCTACAAAAGTCAAAATAATAAAAACCTGTTTATTATGGTTTCTGAGAATGCAGAAATTGACAGACGCATTAAATACATCAATTTAGCAGATGATATAGAACCGATGGTGAAGTTTAATCCTGGTATCGGACTGGAGGCGGAACCTGACAGAATAAGGATTCAGATCTCATTGCTGGGAGAGAACGGAATGGAGAAATGGAACAAGATTTTGGGACATTTCAATCCGGATGAAGATTTCCCCGTCGTTCCTTATCCATCATTGGACCCTTTCAGAACAGATTCGATTATCAAGGAGTATAAAGAACTATTTAAACAAGAAGATGCCAAGGACAATATCATTTATGCTCACGAACGTAATCCCTTTGAATTGTATAGATTGCTGACGAGGTTTATCCTGTCGGAAGACGAAATTTTGGGAAAGGTGAAGCAGATGGCTTGTTATGGGATAGCTCTGTTATCTAGCAAACTCCTGTCGGTTGGTGCGCTTCTGACTGCGATGGAGAATGAGAATGAAGTTGCCATTTATAACGTTATCAGCCGTGATTATGTCATAGACAAAGACAATATAGATTTTGATGAACTGAACAAAAAGAGTACGACTTTTTTAATGTGGATAAAAGGTGATGCATATAATGACTGATCCCAAAAATAGAAAAGTTAAGAAACAATAAAAACAAGATTATTCTTTATTAATTTGCGAAGTTAGACAAAAAATGTCTATCTTTGCAAACGGAATATTAAATACAAGATAATGGCGAGCATTGCAAGTTGGATATATGATAAGCCACTCAGAGGCAATTATACCTTCACACACGATGAGGTGACGCAGGCATTCCCTGACATGAGTGCCGGCAGCATTGCACGGGCACTGACCAGAGAGGTGAGCAAGGGACGGATCATGTCGCCCCTGCGCGGCTTCTACGTCATTGTGCCAGATGAGTATGTGCTGCGCGGGGCTGTGCCGCAGTCGTTTTACTTGGATGACATGATGCACCATCTGGGACGCAAATACTATGTGGCTCTGTTGAGTGCGGCAAGTTATCACGGAGCTTCGCATCAGGTTCCGCTGCGGTTCAGCGTGATGATAGAGCCTCCCGCCATGCGTGACAAGAAGGGAGAGAAGTACCTTACGCATTTTTTCTGCAAAAGTCATATTCCTGAGACATACGTGGAGAGGCGGCAGACGCGGACGGGCTACATTAACGTGTCGTGTCCTGAACTGACGGCAGTGGATTTGCTGACGTATCAGGCAAAGACAGGGAGCGTTTCGCGTGCAGCCACTGTTCTGGCTGAACTGGCTGAGAAACTGGATTTCGAGCGCTTAGGGGCTGACTTCGTGAAGGAAGTGCCTGTAACCAGTCTGCAGCGTCTGGGCTATATTCTGGACGAGGTGCTGGAGGAAGGAGAAGCGGCAGAGTCGGTGTACAGTCTGTTGAAGTGTTCCGGTTTCGCACTCCAGTATGTACCTTTAAAGGCTGGAAAGAGTAGCGAGGGGTGCGAAAGAAACGCCAAATGGAGAATTATTGTGAACGAAACCATAGAGATTGACGAGTTATGATACCAGAGCGATATATTACGGAATGGAGCGAGCAGGCCCCGTGGGTGGTGAATAAATTTATCGAACAGGATTTGATAGTCTGCCGTGCGTTAGCGTCTATTTATAGCGATGTATTTCTTGCGGAGCATCTTGCATTCAGAGGCGGCACGGCATTGGGTAAGTTGTATCTCAAGCCGCAGCCCAGATACTCGGAAGATATCGACCTGGTACAAGTGCAGGCGGAACCCATCAAAGAGACGATTGACCATCTGCGGGATGCTTTGGCTTGGCTGGGCGAGCCGGTGGTGAAGCAGAAGAAGCACAACAATACGCTGGTGTTCAAGGTGCAGCCGACGGATATGGATGCGGGCGAGATTCACTTGAAGGTGGAGATTAACTGCAAGGAGCATTTCTCGGTATATCCAATGGTAAGAGTGCCTTTTGCGGTGAATAGTTCGTGGTTTAAAGGTGCTTGCGAGGTGCTGACCTATGAGTTGGCTGAACTGACAGGAACGAAGCTGAGGGCTGTGTATCAGCGGAGAAAAGGACGTGATTTGTTTGACCTTTGGAAGATACTATCAATGCACCCCGAGTTGGATAAAGGGAAGGTGATGGAGAGCTATGAGCGGTATCTGAGCTTTACTGCGTCTCACTTGCCAACATACAAAGAGTTTTTGTTGAATATGGACGGAAAACTACAAGATGAGGAATTCTTGACGGACACGGAAATGATTCTTGGGCCACAGGTGGAGTATGACCCTCAGGTGGCGTGGGAAAAGGTGAAAGCGGAGTTGGTGGAGAGGCTTAATCCTGTAGTTTGAATCTTGAAACTTGAATCATGAAACTTGAAACAAATAATATAGCAGTTGGAGCAGGCCTGATTTGCCTGGATGTTTTGATATGGGACGGGCAAAGAGTCCCTATATCCTATTACGTGGGTGGCACATGCGGTAATGTGATGATGATTCTCTCTTACATGGGGTGGGATGCCTATCCCATAGCGCGTCTGGATGGAACGAAAGACGGGGTGAGAGTGCTGGATGACATGAAAAAGCACCGTGTACACACTGATTTTGTCTCTACCCAAGACGGTAAGACACCGGTGATCGTGCAGCGTAACTTCATTAACAAGGACGGTATTCCCACGCATAAGTTTGAATCGCGCAACAATATCGGGCGGTTCTATCTGGACTTCAAGTCGCTGACGCTGAAACAGGCAAATGGGGTGATTGAGAGGATAGACTTTGTGCCAAAGGTATTCTTCTTTGACAGGGTTTCACCTGCCATTCTGAGATTGGCAGAATTGTTCAAGGAAAAAGGCTCTGTAATATTCTTTGAACCTTCCAGCAGAGGAGGAAATGTGAAACGGTTCAATCAGTGTGTTGAAGTGGCTGATGTTATTAAGTTCTCGGATCAGCGCATTAAAGACGTTGAGCAGTTTGAAAGCTACAAGGATAAGCTGTTTATCCAGACTCAAGGCGCAAAAGGATTGAGTTACCGTCTGAATTCCGGATGGAAGCATTTGGAGCCCGTCGCCAATGATAAAGTGGTTGACACCGCAGGCGCAGGTGATTGGACAGCGGCTGCCTTGATTAATAATTTGTTCAAAAACAAAGTAATGTTTGGAATATGCAATCTCTTAGAATCAGATTTGGAAACAGCTCTGAATGAAGCACAGAAAGTAGGTGCTGAGAGTTGCTCTTATGAAGGGGCGCGAGGCATGATGCAGTAATGAAATAATAAAGGACACAGGATTTGGACATCAAAGATGTGTCTTCTGAAAGGCGCAATCCCATACTTGCAAACGTGATGGCTCAACTTGACTATATGGAGAAACGAGGTAGCGGACTCACACGCATCTGTAATGAGACCAAAGCATTGGATGGGTATAAGGACGAATTGAAACCTGTGTTCAAATCTACTCCGACCCAATTCCAGACCATCATCTTTGCCTCTTCCGATACCTCAAATGTCGGAGACCATGACGGAGACGTGTCGGAGACCAAACTCACTGAGCGTCAGCAGAAAATCCTCAATCTCATCAAAGAGTCTCCGACAATCACCGGCAAACAAATGTCGGAGACTTTGTCGGTGAGTCAACGCACCATCGAACGTGACCTTTCTGCCTTACAGAAGAGCGGAATCTTGAAGCATGAAGGCAAGGATAATGACGGAGTGTGGATAATACAAAAGATGTCTTGGCATTAGAAGAAATACGTTCAAAGATATAGATTGAAATCTCTGGATGGACAGCAAGAGCTGGGCGGATGGGTGGATAGTTGAAGGAGATTTCATGAAGTCCTTACTGCAGGACATAGGTTGCAGGAGTAAAAACAAAATTTGAAGAAAAATGAAAAAGCAAAAGTTTTTATGCTAGATTGGGCAGAAATTTGCCCAACTAGCTCTGAGAGTGAAAAGGCAGAGCTTTGAAGACTCTGCGAAGTGTGTATGTTCAATATTGCATCTACTTTATGTAGGTGGGTAGTTATATGTATGTTAGCCTAATATAATGGAAATGATTTCCGTTCCTGACGATATCAGAACAATATACCTCTACATCAAACAGATAATCAAAGGCTGATCGGCCGGCTGAGGGTAGAAACATACCCTCAGTTTCCTTTCATATTCGAATAAAGTTACAACAGATCGATATTACGTTGAAGAACAAAAGCAAATTGAGTATGGCAACACTAAAAATAAAATACCCAACATTAGTTACGAGCGTTTTGGACTCTCACCATGAACAATGTATAGCACTAAGACAAGACGTTATTAACGATATTAATATATACAACAATCTTGCACCAAATCAAAAGCTTCGAATTCCATTTCGTGGCAAAAGCAAATCTAAGGTGATTAAAAACATACATTACGATTTGTGCAATATAGGACAAACACCATCCATAATTATTTGCGTAGAAGAGTATAGAGAGGGTTTTGATGATTTGTATCTAAAAAAAGATCGGAATCCGGAAGTATCAATAACGCCCAATGATAGAATCGGAAGTGCTAAAAATTATGCTTTGCTGTACCCTGTAATAGAACACATAAATAACACATGGAGTAATAAATGGATAGTCGTAATCTATGACACACCAAACAAGGATGATTCCGATATAATAAACACTATAAAATACACAATAAATAAGATTTTAAAACTTCCTTTTAAGTTTACTTTGCCAACATCCCTTAATGGCGTTGATATTATTCCTGAAGTAGAAGTTTCGTTTGCATATTTAGAAAATGAAGATAATGAACATATTGCTGTTCATCATAAGATAGTTAGTGCGACAACTAAGACTACCCACTCTATCAAATATGAAAATGTTACTACAGATGAAGCTCAAGAAATCATCAATGATAATGCAAGTGTGGTAGAAGGAATCAAAAGGCGGATTAAATTTTTCAAGGATCGAAATAATAGGGCAACCACAGATACTATTACTCAAGAGTTGGACGATGATGGAAATTTGCAGTCTACCTTGGTGTCAAAATACGGGTATTCTCAAAATGTAGATTTTCAGGACTTGCAAGATATCAACAACATACGAACGATGGTCCGTAACTTTAATAATGTAATAACAAACTATTTAACAAATGGAGCTGTTTAACAACTTACCTGATTCGTTTTTTACGTCCATTGACAATATATGTATTTCACTGTTGTTAGGCGTTTTAGGTATTGCTATTACAATCTTTACTGTTGTGTACTCATTTATGGAGAGTAATAAGCAGGCAATACGAAAACTTACAGATGAGATTAGATATTCCGAGGAGATTGACCCTGTTAAGACGAGCGATTTACGCTTTGCTAATGAATATATGAAACGCATGAAGAATATGAACAGAGCACTGATGGCAATAATATTTATTGATGTTAGTTTATTCATTTTCTTTTGTATTTACCTTTCCTTTAATTCTTCCACATTGCGATTTATTGCTTATGCACTCGTAACTCTCTTGATGGTTGGATGTATGATTACTTTATCCGTATATCTCAAGCAATATATTTCAAGGTATAAGAACGTTTAGGATATTCAACTTGTTTGTTGAACCTTTTATGCTCCGAAGTAAAGATGTAGTTTTGATTAGTAGATCCGTATATAGTCATCAAGTACAGCCAAGAATAATGGACTGTATGGAATGACTATTGCAATCTCCGCTATTATTGCATGGGCGTAATTGTCTTTGAGTACGAAAACGATTTCAACAGGATTCCTTTTGAAAGGAATGCTTGTTGTATGGAAGTTCATTTATCTTGCAGACATAAGCAACATGTTATTTGTTATCATGTGTATGTACACGCAGTTTCTAAAACGAAAGTTAAAAATGTTAAATCTTTGACTTTTTTATCGTTTACAAAATCTACATCTTCACTTTTCTACCGTTTAACATGTAAGTCGTTTATATAAAACAATTTACAAATACTCTTAAAGAATCATCAGACGAAGCATAGAAAGTTTTTCGAACTTCCATAGGAAGTATTAAGAACTTTCATAGGATGTTCACGATATTTCCTATCTAACGTTTTGATATTTCCATAGGAACGTCTTGCACTTTGCAAAGCATTGAGTTACGACTCGTAAAACGTTGAGTTATGATTCGTAGAGTGCCGTACCGCGACCCGTAGTATGCCGTACTACGACCCGTAGAATGCCGTACCGCGACTCGTAGAATGCCGAGTTACGAGTCTTGGTACGTTGAGTTAGGAACTTTTGAAATTTGGCTTGTTGACAAGGTTAGAAACATTTATTGTCATCCAGAGCGTAACGAAGGATCTCGGTAACACCCACTATGTGCTTCCGAGATTATTCGGGCAAAGCCCTCATCAACACGTCTCCCTCCCTTCAGTCGTCTGGATGACAAAATGGAAAGAAAAAAATCCTCAGACTTCTCCATCCACTTTGTGAAACGTGTGAATGCCGGATTTCCGTCTTCATTTCACCTGTATCTTCTGACAATCAGCAACTTGAATAGCCGTGAAACGTATGAAAGCAGTTGGACATCATTTCTATACGAGGCATTGAAAAGCCCAATTCCGACTTTAGAAATACTAATAATCGAGGATGTGTCAAAAATGCCTCTTTTAATTTTTCATCCGCAGATTACGCGGATAGCGCAGATAAATAATAACCTTTCGGTCTCATAAAGATGAAAAATCTGCGTTATCAGCGTCATCAGCGGATGAAAAGTGTATTTTGGCACAACTTCCTACACGCTTCGCCATCGGCCAACGAACACGGCGTGGTACCCCCCTACAGAATGGAATGGGGCGTACCTCTTATTCCATCATTTCACCGCCCTCAAAGCCGCATCATAATTGGGTTCGTGCGTCACTTCGTTCACCAATTCGGAGTACACCACTTTCCCTTCGGGGCTGATGACAACAACCGCCCTCGCCAACAAGCCTTTCATTGGGCCGCTGGCGATAAGCACTCCGTAATCTTCGCCGAAGCGGGAAGTATAACGGAAATCGGACAAAGGGATGACGTAATCAAGCCCTTCGGTGGTACAGAAACGTTGTTGGGCAAAGGGCAAGTCCTTCGAAATACAGAGCACCAAGGCACCGGGTAGTGAAGCCGCCATCTTATTGAAACGGCGCACGGTCGTAGCACATACTCCCGTATCAAGGCTCGGGAATATATTCAGAATCAGATAATGGCCCTTGCCATCCTTGAGGGTAAATTCGGACATATCGTCCCTAACCAAATAAAATGCAGGAGCGTCATCGCCCGCTTGAGGGAACTGGCCGGCCAAGATAATGGGAGTTCCTTTGAATGTAGTTGTCATAAATCTGTTTATTAAAATTCATGTGTACAACACACAAGGCAAGGCGATGGTTCAATGATGGGGAAACTACGACGTCAGATTATGCCAAGCGGATTCCATCCTCCTGCAACACGATGAGACGACGTTTGTACAAGTCCCCCACTCCCTTCTTGAACGTTTTTTTGCTCACGCCGAATGTCTCGTAGATTTCTTCGGCGTCACTCTTGTCGTGAAGAGGAATATATCCGTCATGATTCTTGATATACTCCAACAGTTCTGTAGAGAAATCCTTTACCTTACGGCCGCCATCCTGCTGAAGCGACAAGTCAATCTTGCCATCGGGACGCACCTGACGGACATACGCCCGCAACCTCATTCCCGGTTCGAGCGGTTGGAATATTTCGTTGCGGTAAAGCAATCCGCTATACCGGTTGTCCACTATCACCTTGTAGCCCAAATCTGTCCGTTGCCATGCCATCACATCCACTTCCTGACCGGCTTCATAAGGAGGCATATCCTTGGAGAGATAGCGTTCCACCTTGGCAGATGCCATGATGCGATAACTGTCTTCATCCACATGAGCATGAATCACATAGCGATGTCCTTTCAGCATCTTCATCTTCTGTTCGCGGAAAGGTACAAACAGGTCCTTCATCAACCCCCAGTCAAGAAATGTACCGTATTCATTCACCCAAGCCACCTCGAGGCAAGCAAATTCACCCACTTGCACCAACGGTTCCAGAGTAGTGGCAATCAAGCGTTCTTCGTTGTCGAGATAGATGAATACATTGAGCATATCGCCCGGACGACATCCTTCAGGCACATAACGGGTAGGCAACAGGATTTCACCGTCATCGCCACCATCGAGGTAAAGGCCGAAGTCGACTTCCTTGACTACCTCCAATTGGTTATATTTTCCTAATTCTACATGCATGGCTTTTATTTTTTTGCCAAAGATACAGAAAAAGACTATCTTTCGGTGTTCTTTTAATGGAAAACCTACATTGACAACCCTAAAGAAAGAGGAGGAAAAAGAATGAAAACAGTTATTCTGACTACTTTTGCCAACAACATTGAAGCTCACATGTTGCAGGACATCCTAAAGAACGAAGGCATTGAGTCCGTCATTCAAGGTGAGATAAGCAATCAGGTGCTATCGGCATTGCAAGGTTTCGGCATCCAAGTCCTGGTCTTTGAAGAGGATTTGGAACGGGCCAAAGCGATTCTGAAGGAAGCGTTTCCTAATCAATGATGCAGCCGTCCTTCATGTGGATGGTCCGGTCGGTCAACGAAGCCAGGCCTTCATCGTGGGTGACAATGACAAAAGTCTGCCCCATGCGGTCGCGAAGATCAAAGAACAGCTGATGCAGTTCTTCCTTGTTTTGTGTGTCAAGGCTTCCTGAAGGTTCATCGGCAAGGATTACGGAAGGATGGTTAATAAGCGCCCGCGCAACGGCCACTCTTTGTTTTTCACCTCCCGACAATTCGGAAGGCTTGTGGGAAGCACGTTCCGACAAGCCCAGGAAATCAAGCGTGTCCTTGGCTTTCTTCATCGCATCGACAGAGGAAACACCGGCAATCAAAGCCGGCATCATGACATTTTCCAAGGCCGTAAACTCGGGCAGCAACTGGTGGAACTGGAAGACGAAACCGATTTGCCGGTTACGGAAAACCGAAAGTTCCTTCTCCTTCAAACGGCAAACATCCACACCATTCAACCGGACAGAGCCGGCATCCGCGCGGTCGAGCGTCCCAATAATCTGCAACAAGGTGGTTTTACCTGCTCCACTGGGGCCAACAATACTTACCACTTCTCCCTTGTTGATATGCAAATCGATACCTTTCAGCACTTCCAAGGTACCAAAACTCTTCTTAATGCCAACCAAATCAATCATGTTCTTCTCCTTTCTTGAACCACTTGTAGAACCAACGTACTACATTATCATATATACGATTCTCCGATTGTCCGCGAGGGCTGGAGAATGAAATGATTTCCTGCGGGTCGCCCAATTGGTCCGGATAAACCAACAGCAAGCTGTTATTGGAAAAATAGCGGGTTATCTGCTCCGGAAGGTTCTCGAAAGAGGTCTGGTAAGAGATGGAACCCTTACGGGCACTGACGATTACCAACAGGTGATCGTATGACACCTGTCCGGTGAGCAGCAGCAAGTCGTCCCAACTGTCCAATTCCGAATACTCCGCCCGCACTCCGCTATGAAACTTGTCCAAATATCCCTTGAGGCGTTCCAGCGTATCCTTTACGCCCCAAAAATGTACTCTACATCCGAGTTGTCCGCCAATGCGTGCCAACCGTTCCACCCACTTGTAGAAACCGGCTTCGTATTCGGCCTTGGGAGGAACCGCCACCACGATGCGACGTAACACATTGGCAGGCATCAGGCTCTTCACAATCATAATCTGACGGTAAGTCCCCTTCAGCAACGCTTGAGTGAAGTTACCGAGGAACGAGTCCAACAAACCATGCTTGTGGTGCAACCCCAACACCAGTTCAGATGCATTGCTTTCGCTGATGGTATGCAGGAGTCCTGAAACGATATTGGTACTCAAACGGCATCGGGTCTTCATCGGCACATCTACCGCAGCAGCCAGACGAACCGCTTCTTCCAGATTCTTCCGGCGCTGATTCAGTTTTCGCTGCTTTTCAACCTCGTCATATTCCACTTCCACACTGACTCCAAACAGGTCTTGCTTGGACTTGGGGTCGCGCATCAGCAAAGCCATGTTCATCAAAGGTTCCACGGTTTCGGGATTGGATATCGCCACCAGAATGCGTTCGTCCTCCTTCTTGCGTTTGTCCCCCACATCACTGTCTTCAGAAAGTGCCATCGTACGGGCGGCATGTTCTGTCGTAATCGAACTCACGATGCACGAGAAAAGTATCAGTATGACTATACCATTCAGCATATCCTCATTCATCAGGAATTGGCCGGGCGCCACTTCTATCTTGGTACCCACCATCACCATTGCCAATGCACCGGCTGCATGGGCGTTGGTCAACCCGAACATCATCTGTCTGGCTACCCGACTCATCCGACATATCCATTGGGTAAGCAAAGCCGCCACCCACTTCGTAGTGGTAGCTACCACCAGCATCACCGCAACAACCATCAATGTGTTACCTCCATTAAACAAGGCTCCGAGATTGATAAGCATCCCCACTCCTATCAGGAAATAAGGAATGAACAAAGCATTCCCCACAAACTCCGTACGGTTCATCAATGGAGAAACATGAGGTATCAGGCGGTTCAGCACCAAGCCGGCCAGGAAAGCGCCGAAGATGCCTTCCAATCCTGCCAGCTCTGCCAGAGCCGCACTCAAGAACACCAATGAAAGCACAAAGATGTATTGCATCACATTGTCTTCGTATGTACGGAAAAACCAACGGCCGATTCGTGGGAACACCAAAATGACAAACACACAATATCCCACACACTTCAACAAAAAGATAATCCAGGAACTGGATTCCAACTCACCCCGATACATCCCCGAGATACCCGCCAACACGAACAGGGCAACGGTAAGGGCAAACATGGTACCTCCGATGGAAATGGACACAGCATCGTTACGGGTCATGCCATAACGACCCACTATAGGATAGGTCACCAACGTATGAGAAGCAAAGATACAGGAAAGAAGTATCGAAGCGGGTACAGTAAAATGAAGTACCGAAACTCCAACCCACATACCGACAACAAAAGGAATCAAGAATGTGAGGACCCCAAACAAGAAAGCCTTTCCAATGTTCTTCTTCAGGTTCTCCAAGTCCATTTCCAAGCCGGCCAGGAACATGATGTAATAGATACCCACCTTACCGAAAAGTTCAAAGCTGCTGTCACGTTCCAAGATATTGAATCCATACTTGCCAATGGCAACCCCCGCCAGAATCATTCCGATGATATGGGGTATCCGCAGACGTCCCAACAGAATAGGGGCAAACAGGATAATAATCAGCACCAAGAAAAAGATCCAAGTAGGATCCGTTATGGGAAAATGTATGCCAAGACTCAAGATATTCATAAGGATTGGATAGATTTATATCATTTTATCGACAAATTTAAGAAAAAAGTTCCATTTTTCATACGTCTTATTTCTAAATGTACTATTTTTGCAAGCAATTTCGTAGGATTTACCTCCAAGGTAATTCAAAGTCGGAGAAAAGACGAATAAAAAGATACATTAAATACTAAAATAGAAAGAAAAATGAAAGTAGCAATTGTTGGTGCTAGTGGAGCCGTAGGACAAGAGTTCCTACGTGTGCTCGATGAGAGAAACTTCCCATTGGATGAATTGGTTTTATTTGGTTCTGCACGTAGTGCCGGACGAAAATACACATTCAGAGGTAAGGAATTGGAAGTGAAACTTCTTCAGCACAACGATGATTTCAAAGATATAGACATCGCATTTACTTCTGCCGGTGCCGGTACTTCAAAAGAATTTGAAGAAACCATCACCAAGTACGGTGCTGTCATGATTGACAATTCCAGCGCATTCCGCATGGATACGGATGTACCTTTGGTTGTTCCCGAAGTCAATGCAGAAGACGCTCTGAATCGTCCACGCGGTGTTATTGCCAATCCTAATTGTACGACCATCCAGATGGTAGTAGCCTTGAAAGCCATTGAAAACCTTTCACACATCAAGCGTGTGCATGTAGCCACTTATCAGGCTGCCAGTGGTGCGGGTGCTGCCGCTATGGACGAATTGTACGAACAGTATCGCGAAGTGTTGGCCGGCAAGCAGGCTACTGTCAACAAGTTCGCTTACCAATTGGCTTTCAACCTGATTCCGCAAATCGACGTATTTACCGACAATGGTTATACGAAAGAAGAAATGAAGATGTTCAATGAAACACGCAAGATCATGCACTCTGACATTCAGGTAAGTGCCATGTGTGTACGTGTACCGGCTCTTCGTTCACATTCCGAAAGCATTTGGGTGGAAACCGAACGTCCTGTTTCTCCGGAAGAAGCCCGCGAAGCTTTCGCCAAGGGCGAAGGTTTGGTATTGATGGACAATCCGGCAGAAAAGGAATACCCCATGCCGCTGTTCCTTGCCGGCAAAGATCCTGTTTATGTAGGACGTATCCGCAAGGACTTGGCTAACGAAAACGGATTGACCTTCTGGATTGTAGGTGACCAAATCAAGAAGGGCGCTGCACTGAATGCCGTACAGATTGCTGAATATTTGATTAAAGTAAAGAACGTCAAATAAGTACAAGCAAATGAAATAACAAAAAGCGGGACGTTTAAACGTCCCGCTTTTTTTGTTGGTTATGATATCATTTCAATGGAATCACATCAACCAGGTCAATATCGAATATCAAAGTTGAATTGGCTGGGATAGTCGCTTGCTTCATCTCCCCATAGCCCAATTCAGATGGGATGTAAACCATCCATCGATCGCCTGCATGCATACTCTGAAGGGCAGTAGCCCATCCGGTAATCACATTACTAACCGCAAATTCTGTTGGTACAGCCGTACTTGAATCCAAGTCCCCTTGATAACTCTGATCGAAAACAACAGTAGTGCCATCATAAAGAGGAATCAGACGTCCGCGATAATTCACAGCTACCGTATCTGTAAACAACGGCTTTTCGCCATCGCCACTTTCCAGAATCTTGCAATAGACATACTCATTCACTTCACCACCGAGCAAACTCTGAGGTGGATATTTATAAGTATGTACAATCTTCCATTCCGACGGATTCGACTTGGCGACGTTGGCAATGGAATCAATAAAGCGTTGATTGCGTTCGGTCCAATCTGCATAAGGGTCTACAACCCCGTCCGTTTCATCACAAGAAAAAAGAATGAACGGAAGAGCGAACAAGAACGCCACCAACCAAATGTTAGATTTTTTCATCATGCTTCTTTTATTGAAGAGTCTTTAAAAGACTGGTAATACTTACCTTATCGGCAATGATATTGCTCAATTCAGAGATGGCCACACGTTCCTGCTGCATGGTATCACGATTACGCAAAGTTACGCAATTGTCTTCCAAAGTCTGGTGGTCAACGGTGATACAATACGGAGTACCGATGGCATCCTGACGACGGTAACGCTTACCGATAGAATCCTTTTCATCGTACTGACAATTGAAGTGGAACTTCAAGTCGTTGATGATTTCGCGGGCCTTTTCGGGCAGACCGTCTTTCTTGACCAACGGCATAACGGCCAACTTCACCGGTGCAAGGGCTGCAGGCAACTTCAGCACTACGCGGGTTTCGCCATTTTCCAACTTTTCTTCACAGTAGGATGCGCTCATAATGCTGAGGAACATACGGTCTACACCGATAGAGGTTTCGATAACGTATGGCACATAGCTTTCGTTGATTTCCGGATCGAAGTACTTGATGCTCTTGCCTGAGTACTTTTCGTGCTGGGAGAGGTCGAAGTTGGTACGCGAGTGGATACCTTCCACTTCCTTGAAGCCGAACGGCATGAGGAATTCGATGTCAGTAGCGGCATTGGCGTAGTGGGCCAACTTGTCATGGTCGTGGTAACGGTAGTGGTCATCACCGAAGCCGAGAGCCTTGTGCCACTTCAAGCGAGTTTCCTTCCACTTGGCAAACCATTCTAGTTCGGTACCCGGCTTTACAAAGAACTGCATTTCCATCTGTTCGAACTCACGCATACGGAAGATGAACTGACGGGCTACGATTTCGTTACGGAAGGCTTTACCAATCTGAGCAATACCGAAAGGAATCTTCATACGGCCGGTCTTCTGCACGTTGAGGTAGTTTACGAAGATACCCTGAGCAGTTTCCGGACGAAGGTAAATCTTCATGGCGCCATCGGCGGTAGAACCCATTTCGGTAGAGAACATGAGGTTGAACTGACGTACTTCCGTCCAGTTCTTGGTTCCACTGATGGGGCATACGATTTCTTCATCCACGATAATCTGGCGGAGTTCTGCCAAATCGTTATCGTTCAAAGCCTTGGCAAAACGTTCGTGAAGAGCGTCACGCTTGGCTTGGTTTTCGAGTACACGTGCATTGGTGCTACGGAATTGAGCTTCATCAAACGCTTCGCCGAAACGCTTGGCAGCCTTGGCCACTTCCTTATCAATCTTTTCGTCATACTTGGCCAACTGTTCTTCAATCAGCACATCGGCACGATAACGTTTCTTAGAATCACGATTGTCAATCAACGGGTCGTTGAATGCATCCACGTGTCCGGATGCCTTCCAAATGGTCGGATGCATGAAGATAGCAGAATCAATGCCCACAATATTTTCATGCAGAAGCACCATACTTTGCCACCAGTATTGCTTGATGTTATTCTTGAGTTCAACTCCCATTTGGCCGTAATCATATACTGCACCCAATCCGTCGTATACTTCACTCGACGGGAAAACAAAACCATATTCCTTACAATGCGAAACTAATTTCTTAAAAACGTCTTCTTGTGCCATTTCCTTATTTATTTTATTATTACTTCTCATAATTAACCGCCCTTGTCATTCAGAGCGAAACGTAGTGTAGCGAAGAATCTCGGTAACACCCACTTTATGATTCCGAAATTCTTCCTCCCTTCGGTCGTCTGAATGACAAGAAAGGGAAAGAATCACGAAATAATCTGCAAAGTAAATGATTTTTTTCAATAAAAGTCGTATTTTTGTCTTCATATCATGAGAACATTAAGGAAATTAAATACATATGAGCGACGAACACATCGATAAAGAAGAGTTAAACGCCGAAAACACTTCATCCAACGAGCAACATCATTCGGACTACAAGCCCACAGATGCCAAGAAGGACACCGTGAAGCACCAATTGAGCGGAATGTACCAAAACTGGTTTCTGGATTATGCATCGTACGTGATTTTGGAAAGAGCCGTACCACACATCAACGATGGTTTCAAACCAGTACAGCGACGTATCCTGCACAGTATGAAGCGTCTGGACGATGGACGATACAACAAAGTGGCCAACATCGTTGGACACACCATGCAGTTTCACCCTCATGGGGACGCTTCCATCGGCGATGCTTTGGTTCAACTTGGACAGAAAGAGCTTCTGATCGATTGTCAAGGTAACTGGGGAAATATCTTGACGGGAGATGGTGCTGCAGCCCCCCGTTACATCGAAGCGCGTCTCTCTAAATTCGCCCTCGACGTGGTCTTCAACCCTAAGACCACTGAATGGCAGGCTTCCTACGACGGAAGAAACAAGGAGCCCATCACTTTGCCTGTAAAATTTCCTTTACTTCTCGCACAGGGCGTGGAAGGGATTGCCGTAGGTCTTTCATCCAAAATCCTTCCACACAATTTCAATGAATTATGTGATGCATCCATCGCTTATCTGCGAGGACAAGATTTTCAGCTATACCCCGACTTCCAAACAGGAGGATCCATTGATGTTTCCAAATACAACGACGGAGAAAGAGGCGGTATGGTCAAGGTTCGTGCCAAGATAAACAAGCTGGACAACAAGACCCTTTCCATTACAGAAATACCATTCGGGAAAACAGTTCCCGGTGTATGCGAGTCCATCGTAAAGGCCAGCGAAAAAGGGAAAATCAAGATCCGCAAGGTTGAAGACCTGACTTCTGAGAAAGTGGAAATATTGGTACATCTGGCACCAGGAGTTTCATCGGACAAGACATTGGATGCCTTGTATGCTTTTACTGATTGTGAAGTAAGCATTTCGCCAAACTGTTGTGTTATCGATGACAAAAAGCCACATTTCCTCAACGTAAGTGCCGTTTTGAAGAAATCAACGGACAATACCCTCGCACTATTACGAAAAGAGCTTGAAATCCGGAAAGACGAATTGCTTGAAAGCTTGCATTTCGCATCATTGGAAAAGATATTCATCGAAGAGCGCATCTACAAGGACAAGAAATTCGAACAGGCCGAAAACATGGATGCAGCCTGTGAACATATCGACGAGCGTCTGACTCCTTATTACCCGCAATTTGTACGGGAAGTGACCAAAGAAGACATTCTTCGACTAATGGAAATCAAGATGGCACGCATCCTGAAATTCAACAAGGAGAAAGCCGATGAGAATATCGCCCGTATCAAAGAAGAGATTGAAGAAATCAATTTCAAGCTTGCCCATATCGTGAATTACACCATCGAATGGTACGAGATGTTGAAGAACAAATACGGATTCAACTACCCAAGACGTACGGAACTCCGCAACTTCGACACCATCGAGGCGGCCAAGGTTGTAGAAGCCAACGAAAAGCTGTACATCAACCGGGAAGAAGGATTCATCGGTACCAGTCTGAAAAAGGACGAATTCGTGGCCAACTGTTCAGATATGGATGACGTGATACTGTTCTACAAAGACGGTAAATACAAAATTGTACGTGTAGCCGACAAGATGTTTGTGGGAAAAAATGTCCTGTATGTAAACGTGTTCAAGAAAAACGACCAACGAACCATCTACAACGTAGTCTACCGGGACGGAAAAAATGGTTTCCATTACATCAAGCGCTTCAACATCACCTCCATCACCCGTGACCGGGACTATGATGTGACACAAGGAAAGCCCAATTCACGCATTGAGTACTTTACCGTCAATCCTAACGGAGAAGCCGAAATCATCAAAGTCACCCTGAAGCCCAATCCGCGCATCAAGAAAATTGTCTTTGAAAAAGATTTCAGTGAAATTGCCATCAAGGGACGCCAATCCATGGGTAACATTCTCTCCAAAAACGAAGTTCATAAAATCATCCTCAAGCAAAGGGGAGGTTCTACTTTAGGAGGAAGAAAAGTATGGTTCGACCCGGACATCCTACGTTTGAACTATGACGAACGAGGCGAATATCTTGGTGAGTTCCATAGCGAAGACTTGATTTTGGTAGCCATGGAGAATGGAGACTTCTATACCACCAATTTTGATTTGAACAATCATTACGAGCCAGGCATTAGAATCATTGAAAAGTTCAACCCCAATAAGATATGGTCAGCGGCGCTCTACGATGCCGACCAACAAGGCTATCCATACCTCAAGCGTTTCACGTTTGAAGCTTCGGCACGCAAGCTCAACTATTTGGGGGAAAACAAGAGCAACCAACTGATTCTGCTCACCGATGTCGTATATCCCCGCATCCAAGTGACTTTCGGAGGCAACGACAGTTTCCGCGAACCTCTCGAGATTAACGTAGACGAGTTTATCGGAGTCAAGAGCTATAAGGCCAAAGGAAAACGTATAACCACGTTCAACATCTCCGAAATTACGGAGCTGGAGCCCGTCCGTTTCCCTGAAGAAGCAGAAGAAGAGGATCCATCGACAGAAGAACCTGTCATAGAAGACCCTGACTATGGCAAAAGCGAGTCGGATATCATAGATGAAATTACCGGTCAGATGAAATTGTTTTAAAGCATGAAAAGACTGATGCATTTGTTGGTGTTCTTATGTCTGTACTTGTCCGTACAGGCACAAGAAGACACTATAAAAGCCAACCGATATGTCATGCGTTCAACCCTCTACGGAGTAGGTCACATCAATATTCTGGACACCTACCTTTCGCCGATGGAATACACTGGGTTAGAAGCACGTGTTTTACGGGAAAGTATGCGTCGGACTCAAATCATGGATGGAAGAGTTTCTACTCAAACCCTTTTCCAAGCCAACTTCTCAATCACGGAGAACAAGGCCGGAACCGGTAGTGAAATGGTATTTCATGCCAATTGGAATTACGCCTGGCACTATCAGTTCCCTATCTCCGACAAGCTCAAGCTAATGGTCGGTCCTCTCGTTGACATCAATGGTGGATTTGTATACAACTTACGCAATTCCAACAATCCGATACAGGCCAAGGCTTACATCAATTTGGGAGCATCAGGCATTGCCATCTATAATTTCACCATCAAGAACCATCCTTTCAAGCTTAGGTATCAGGCAAATGTTCCATTAGGCGGCATAATGTTTTCACCCGAATACGGCCAACCTTATTACGAAATGTCACTCTCCCATGATTGGGGCAAGAATATTTGCTTTACATCGTTGCACAACCAACCGGCTATCCGTCAATTCATCACGCTGGATTGCCCCATCAAATCCACGACAATACGGATAGGCTATGTCTGCGACATCCAACAAGCCAAAGTCAATGATTTGAAAAGCCACGCATGGTCTCATGCCTTTATGATAGGTTTTGTAAAGCATTTCCAGTTAGTCAATCCCTATAAATGAAGATGAAAAGAAACCATATAATCCACTTGTCATTCAGAACCAAACGAAGAAGATTCTTCGCTATGTGCTGGACAACCATACTCACATTCCTATTTCTCCTCCCCTCCTGCATCACTGAGGATGTACCCGACAACACCCCCATGGGAAACTTTGAAGCTTTATGGCAAATCATAGACAACAAATATTGCTTCTTTGAATACAAGAACAAGGAATATGGATTGGACTGGGATGAAGTGTATCGCCGATATAAAAACAAGATTTCATCAGAAATGACCGACAAAGAACTGTTCCAGGTTCTTGCCAATATGTTGAATGAACTTCGTGACGGACACGTCAACCTGATAGCCAATCACGAGACATC
>JAFVTL010000001.1 GCA_017503235.1 Bacteroidaceae bacterium
ATAGGGTTGCGCCAACAGAGGGAGGCAAACACCAAGAACAAAACAGAAACGCAGCCACGAGTTGCGGGTTGCAAGTTGCGTTTTACAGGAAGAACAAAGAAGCACCAAGCACACTGATACATGCGCCAATCACTTCTTTAAAGGAAACCTGCTGGCCAAAGAAAAAATGCGAAGGCCACAATATAAGCACAGGAGTCAACGCCATCAGGGTGGAGGCAATACCCGCTTCGGTGTACTGAACGGCCATCAGCGACAAAGAAACTCCGATAAAAGGTCCTGCTATAGTGGCTCCAATCGCAGCCCTCATCCCTTTGCCGTCCTTCATGGCATGCGACAACGTATAAAACTTACGCTGGAAAGCCATCACCATCAGAAAGCCGATTGCACCGGTCAACGCCCTCATAAATGTGGAAGCGAAAGGCAACAAGGTGGTTACCGTTTCTTCGGTCGAGGGGATATTCAGTTCATAGCATTCCATACCTATCTTGCTCAAGACAAGTCCCACACCCTGGCCGATACCCGCTCCTACGCCAAACAAAACACCTTTCAAGGGCAACTTGAACGACAATCCACTCTCGGCTCCTTTGTTCAGCACCGAAATGCCGATACCCACCAAAGTGACCACCATGCCCAACAATGCCTGAGGAGTCATCACTTCGCCAAGAACAAGCCAGGCCGACAAGGCAGCCGCAGGAGGCGCCAAGGTCATAAACAGCTGTCCGAATCGGGAACCTATCAGCACATAGGAATTGAACAGGCAATAATCTCCCAACAAATAGCCGACAAAGCCCGACATGGACAACCAGAACCAAGTCTGCCCATCGGCATACAAAGGGAAAAAAGAGCCTGTAAAGTACCAAAGCGTAACGCCCAACATCAGCAGCGACAAAATCATGCGGATAACATTCAACTGAAGGGCGCCCAAGCGCTTGCTGCCTACCTCCGCAAACAATGCCGTAATCGTCCACGAGATGGCAACGACCAATGATATAACCTCACCCAAATAAGCCATACTTCATAATCAATTATTCAAACAATTCCTTGGCGCAAGCGTATCCCTCATTGTACAAAGCAGTCAATTTATCGACGTTCGTCTCCATTCTTTCCACCGACAACGGATTCTTCGGACGGATGACTACAACCTTCCCTTGCTCTTCCAATCTTTCAACCAGTTCCAGCTGTCCGTTGTACAATTCATTCCGCTTGGTCAAAGCGGCACGAAGTTCAGGATACTTCCGATAGATGAAAAAAGGCAGTTTCATGTTGCTTTTCTTCTTCCGATAGCCCTTGTTGCGAGTCAGCACGATTATGCACTTCTCGTAACCCTGCTCTTGAGCGCGTACTATCGGTATGGAATCGACGATTCCCCCATCCAACATGAGTCGGCCATCCACCTGCGCCATGGGACAGACATACGGAAGGGTACTCGATGCGCGTACAATTTCAATGATGCGTTTCTCGTCCAGCTTTTCCTCCCAATAGCAAGCCTTTCCCGTCAGGCAGTCAGTAGTGACCATCTCGTAGCGGCCAGGATTTTCAGCATACGCCTTATAATCGTAAGGCAAAATGTGATTGGGGAAGTAATCAAAGAGAAGGTCCATATCAAGCAGACTTCTTTTCGACCAAAGATGACGAATGCCGATGTAATGGTATTTGTCCAGCAGATCAATATTGCTGTATTTTGCCCTTCCCCGTTGATGCGACATGTACGAAAGTCCGTTACACGCTCCTGCCGACACACCAATCGCATAAGGAAAATGCAAGCCGGCATCCATAAAATAATCCAGCACTCCACATGTGAAGACACCACGCATACCCCCACCTTCCAATACCAGCCCCGTTTTATCGTCTATCTTTAACATAATTTTATACCATAGCGAAAAAAGCACGTAAAGTTACACTTTTACATGCAAAAACAGTCACTTTTTCAATTATAAATTGTTACATTTGCAAAACGAAACACTAAATAATCCTTATGTTTAACTCTGCTACTTATGAAAAACGCCGTCAGGCATTGAAAGCGCTGCTTAAAGACGGCATTGTATTGATATTGGGAAATCAAGAAGCCCCTTCCAACTATCCGGACAATACTTACAAATTCCGTCAGGACAGTTCATTCCTCTATTTCTTTGGACATTCACATCCGGGATATGCGGGCATCATGGACATCGACAGCGGAGAAGACATCTTCTTCGGAGACGATGTGGACATAGACGACATCATTTGGATGGGTCCCCAACCAAGCATCAAGGAATTGGCTGCCCAAGTAGGCATATCTTGCAGCCAGCCGACCTCACAATTGAAAGAATACATCCAAAAAGGCATCGCCCAAGGACGCAAGATACACTTCCTGCCTCCATACCGTCATGCCAACATGATGTTGTTGGAAGAATTGACAGGCATCAAGGCTTCTGCGGTCAAGAAATATGCATCTCTGGAGTTGATAAAAGCTGTAGTCAGCCTTCGTTCGGTGAAAGAAGCCTGCGAAATCAAGGAACTGGACCTGGCATGTAACATCGGTTACGAAATGCATACAGCCGCCATGAGACTTTGCAAGCCAGGAACCAGCGAACAATACATAGCCGGTGTATTGGAAGGGATTGCCGCTTCCTACGGAAGCATGGTTTCCTTCCCCATCATCCTCAGCCAACACGGAGAAACGTTGCACAATCACGACCATAGCCTGATTTTGGAAAAAGGACGCATGATGCTGACCGACGCCGGTGCGGAAAGAATCAGTTGCTATTGTTCCGACCACACCCGTACCGTTCCCGTCGGTGGAAAGTTTGAAGGTCGCCAGAAAGACATCTACAACATCGTATTGGCTTGCCACGGAAAGGCGCTCGACATCACTCGCCCGGGAATTACCTACAAGGAAGTTCATCTGGAAGTCTGCAAGGTCTTGGCACAAGGATTGAAAGAAATTGGATTGATGAAAGGCAATGTGGACGATGCCGTTGCCGCCGGTGCCCATGCACTGTTCCTGCCCCATGGATTGGGTCACATGATGGGGCTCGACGTTCACGACATGGAGGACTTGGGACAGATTTACGTAGGTTATGACGATGAGACACGCCCGTCCACCCAATTCGGACTGGCATCCTTACGCATGGGAAGACGCCTGCAAGAAGGTTTTGTCATGACAGACGAACCGGGATGCTACTTCATTCCTGCCCTCATCGACCAATGGAAGACCGAAAAGATGCATACCGACTTCATCAACTACGATGCATTGGAAAGCTTCAAGGACTTTGGTGGAATCCGTTTGGAAGACGATATACTGATTACCCCGGACGGTTCTCGCTTCTTAGGAGAAAAGCGCATACCTATCACCATCGAAGAAGTGGAAGCAATTATGAACGAATAACAACAACTATAATAAGTACTAACATGAAAAAACTGTTTATTTTTGCCGCAATGGGATTGTTCAGCATCAGCGGCATGGCTCAGGGAGCCAAGGAACAACCCAAAGAAGAAGGTTTCGTATTTACTACTGTAAAGGAACTTCCCATCACTTCAATCAAGAACCAGAACCGTGCAGGAACCTGCTGGTGCTATTCATCCATGGCATTCCTCGAAGCAGAACTTCTCCGTATGGGTAAAGGCGAATACGACTTCTCAGAAATGTACATCGTACACAACACTTATCTGGATCGCGCAGACAAGGCTGTACGCACCCACGGTGACGCTTCTTTCTCACAAGGTGGCTCTTTCTACGATGTAATCTATGGTATGGAACACTTCGGATTGGTTCCTGAAGCAGAAATGCGTCCTGGTGCAATGTATGGTGACTCTTTGAGCAACCACACTGAACTTTCAGCCGTAAGCGATGCAGTTGTAGCAGCTATTGCGAAAGGCCGCTTGAGCAAGCTTCAGTCTGACGTCAATGGTACTCCCCTCTGGAAAAAGTCAATCGAAGCCATCCATGACATCTATTTGGGCGAACGTCCTGAAAAGTTCACTTACAATGGCAAGGAATACACCCCAAAGTCATTCTATGAATCAACAGGTTTGAATGCGGACGATTACGTATCACTGACTTCTTACACTCACCATCCGTTCTATTCACAGTTCGTTCTTGAAATTCAGGACAACTGGCGTTGGGCACTTTCATACAACTTGCCTATCGACGAACTTATGGAAGTATTCGATAACGCCATCATGAATGGATACAGCATCGCTTGGGGTTCTGACGTCAGCGAAAACGGCTTTACTCGCGATGGTATCGCTGTAATGCCTGACCAGGAAAAAGCTCAGGAACTTAGCGGTTCGGATATGGCTCATTGGTTGAAGATGAAACCCGAAGAAAAGAAGCTGAACACCAAACCACAACCTCAAATCTGGTGTACTCAAGAACAACGTCAGTTGGCTTATGACAATTGGGAAACTACCGACGACCACGGTATGTTGATTTACGGTATTGCCAAGGACCAGGAAGGTAACGAATATTACATGGTAAAGAACTCTTGGGGAAAGACCGGAAAATACGACGGCATTTGGTATGCATCCAAGGCATTCGTTCGTTACAAAACAATGAACATCGTCGTTCACAAAGACGCTCTTCCTAAGGATATCGCCAAGAAATTAGGCATCAAATAAGCCCTATTAGGAACGCTTAAAAACAGAATACCGTTAATTCCGCTAAAATAAATGCGAAATTAACGGTATTTTCATTTGTTTTTTCCTAACTTTACGGATTGAATATGATATTTTGCCTAAATAGGACAATTTTCATAGATTCCGAGAGAAGAAAAAAGGAAAAAACAATATATAAAATGAATTACAAATGGAATTATCAACCTCCAACCCAAGAACAGACCGAAGCAGCTAAAGCTTTATCCAAGGAGACGGGAATCAGCCCTACCCTCTGCAAGCTACTGATAGAAAGAGGTATATCAACGGCAGCAGAAGTAAAAAGGTTTTTCCGTCCTCAACTGAATGAACTGCACGACCCCTTCTTGATGAAGGACATGGACATTGCGGTGGATCGTCTGAACCAAGCGATGGGGAGAAAAGAACGCATTCTCGTATACGGCGACTACGATGTAGACGGAACTACAGCCGTAGCATTGGTATACAAGTTCCTCCAGCAGTTCTATTCAAACATAGACTACTACATACCCGACCGTTACAACGAAGGTTATGGAGTTTCTGTTCAAGGAGTGGATTACGCCTATGAAACAGGTGTAAAACTTATTATCGTACTTGATTGTGGCATCAAGGCCGTTGATGAAATTGCCTACGCCAAAGAAAAAGGCATCGATTTCATCATTTGCGACCATCATGTACCCGATGAGGTTCTTCCACCGGCCGTGGCCATATTAAATGCCAAAAGACCGGATGCCACCTATCCTTACGAGCATCTGTCCGGATGTGGCGTAGGGTTCAAGTTCATGCAGGCATTCGCCATCAACAACGGAATTGAGTTTCATCAACTCACACCTTTGCTTGATTTGGTGGCCGTCAGTGTCGCCTCAGACATCGTGCCCATTATGGGAGAGAATCGTGTGCTCACCTATTACGGATTGAAGCAACTGAATTCTAACCCAAGCATCGGGTTGAAAGCCATCATTGACGTCTGCGGACTCAACGACAAGGAAATAACGGTCAGTGACATTGTATTCAAAATCGGTCCTCGCATCAATGCGTCCGGACGCATCCAAAATGGGAAAGAAGCAGTTGACCTGTTGATTGAAAGAGACTTTTCCACCGCATTGGAGAAGGCCAATCTCATCAACCAATATAACGAAACGCGCAAAGACCTTGACAAAGCCATGACCGAAGAGGCCAACCAAATAGTCGACCAGTTGGAAGACTTGTCTGAGCGCCGGTCCATTGTCATTTATAACGAAGCATGGCACAAAGGGGTTATCGGTATCGTGGCATCCCGTCTGACAGAAATCTACTATCGTCCGGCCGTTGTACTTACCCGAACCAATGACTTGGCTACAGGTTCTGCACGTTCAGTATCCGGTTTCGATGTATACAAAGCCATCGAGCATTGTCGTGACTTACTGGAAAACTTCGGAGGCCACACTTATGCCGCCGGTCTGTCAATGAAAGCCGAAAATGTAGAAGAATTTACCAGACGGTTTGAAGATTATGTCACCAACCATATTCTTCCCGAGCAGACCAATGCAGTCATCGACATTGATGCAGCTTTGGATTTTCGTGACATTACTCCCAAATTCCATTCTGACCTGAAGAAGTTCAACCCATTCGGTCCGGACAACCACAAGCCCGTATTCTGTACCTTCAACGTATACGATTATGGTACCAGCAAGGTAGTCGGCCGCGACCAGGAACACATCAAGTTGGAACTGGTGGACAACAAGTCAAACAATGTAATGAACGGTATTGCATTCGGACAAAGCTCCCAGGCACGATACATCAAGACCAAACGTTCATTCAACAT
Organism: Bacteroidaceae bacterium; assembly: GCA_017503235.1. Classification (GTDB taxonomy): domain Bacteria; phylum Bacteroidota; class Bacteroidia; order Bacteroidales; family Bacteroidaceae; genus Phocaeicola. The sequence goes on from JAFVTL010000001.1 coordinate 6,416, forward strand.
CTGTTACACCATTGAAGAGAACATGCACAAACGGGGAGAAGTGCAACTACAGATTGAAGACATCAAACCAAGCGAAGAATAGCTTTCACGCCAGGACTGCTACGACATGACTTATCAGGAGATACTCAAGCAATATTGGGGATACGACACATTCCGAGGAGTCCAAGAAGATATCATCCGCCACATCGGCAACGGCCACGACACATTGGGGCTGATGCCGACGGGTGGTGGGAAATCCATTACGTTTCAAGTCCCCACCCTGGCTCAAGAAGGGCTCTGCCTGGTTATCACTCCTCTCATTGCATTAATGAAAGACCAGGTCCGTAACCTACGCGACCGAGGCATCAAGGCTACCGCCATCTATTCGGGGATGACGCGGGAGGAAATCATCGTAGCATTGGAGAACTGCATCTTCGGCAACTACAAGTTTCTATACATTTCACCCGAACGTCTGGACAGTGAGATTTTCCAGACCAAGCTCAGACACATGAAGGTTTGCCTAATTACGGTAGACGAATCACATTGCATTTCACAATGGGGCTACGACTTCCGTCCTGCATACCTGAAGATAGCCGACATCCGCAAGATGCTGCCCGATGTACCTGTGCTGGCCCTAACGGCTACCGCTACTCCAGAAGTAGTCAAGGACATCCAAAAGAAACTGCAATTCAGAGAAGGTGGACAGGTATTCCAAATGAGTTTCGAAAGGAAGAACTTAGCGTATGTCGTTCGTCCGACAGAGCGGAAGCAAGAAGAACTCTTAAGCATCTTAAACAAGATGGACGGCTCGGCCATCGTCTATGCCCGCAATCGTAAAAGGACTCGTGAGGTTTCAGATTTACTGAACGACAACGGCATCACCGCTACATTTTACCACGCAGGTCTGAACAATGACATAAAGGATATCCGACAAAAAGAATGGATAAACGGCAAGCATCGGGTGATGGTAGCCACCAACGCCTTCGGTATGGGGATTGACAAGCCGGACGTACGCCTTGTCATCCACATCGACTTGCCCGATTCTCCGGAAGCCTACTTCCAGGAAGCCGGTCGTGCCGGCCGTGACGGACAAAAGGCTTATGCCGTATTGCTTTATGCCAAAAGCGACAAGACACTTTTGAGCAAACGGATTGCAGACACCTTCCCCGACAAGGAGTACATCCGCAAAGTGTATGAAGACATCAACTTCTATTATCAAATGGCAATGGGCGACGGATTAGGATGTACTTTCGCCTTTAATCTGGATGAATTTTGTTGCAATTTCAAGCATTTCCCCGTACAGGCCGACAGCGCCTTGAAGATACTTACCCGTGCCGGCTATCTGGAATACACGGACGAGCAGGACAACGCTTCCCGCTTGATATTTACCCTCCGACGGGACGAGCTGTACCGATTACAAGAATATGACAAAGATACAGAGACGTTATTGAATGTCATCCTACGTTCTTACACCGGTTTGTTCACCGACTACGCATACATCAACGAGGAAACCCTCAGCATCCGTACCGGATTGGACCGTCAGAAGATATACGAAACACTGGTCATGCTCAGTCAAAGAAACATCCTGCACTACATTCCACGCAAAAAGACACCTTATATAATATACACGCGCGAGAGACAGGAAAAGGAACGGCTTCACATCGGACGCGAAGTGTATGAAGAACGGAAGGAAAGCTACACCAACCGCATACATGCCATGATTGATTATGCTACAGCAGAGGAGCAATGTCGTAGCCGTATCCTGCTCCGATACTTCGGTGAAAAGAACCGCCACAATTGCGGACATTGTGACGCCTGCCTCAAGAAGCATGCAACCGGCATCAAGTTGGAAGAATTTCTCGACATAAAAGAAGAAATACTCCAGCGCCTATCCCAAGGTCCCGCCTCCATGGTACGTCTGACCGACGAAATGGAAGGAGACAAAGATAAAATCATCCACGTCCTCTCCTTTCTGTCATCCGAAGAGATCATCCAACTTGAAGACGGCTATTTATCAATAAGAAACTGACAATTTAAAACAAAGAAAAACAATATGGGAATATTCAATTCATTGTTCGGAGGAAAGAAGAACTTCGATTCGGAAAAGAAGAAGAACTTTGACATCTTGAAATACGATGGAATCCGTGCCATGCGTATCGGCAAGTTGACCTATGCCATCAAATGTTTCAAGGAAGCCATCGAAATACAGGAAGATCTGGAAACCATGAACCACCTGGCTACCGTCTACACACAGACGAATCAGATGGAAGAAGCGCGCACCCTCATTGTGCGAATGACAGAAATCGATGCCGAGAACCCGGCCCATTTCCTGTCGCTTGCCAACTTATGCTTCATATTGGAAGATTATCAAGGCATGAATGAAGCATGCGAAAAGGCATTGGCCATCAATTCACAAATTCCTGTAGCCTACTACCTTTCGGCCAAAGCATCCATCGGTTTGAAGAACGGTATCCAAGCCATCGCCATGCTGACCAAAGCCCTCATGCAGAAGGACGATTTTGCAGAAGCCTACCAACTGCGTGCGGAAGTACTTTGGAGTATGCGACAAGCCAAGGACGCCATGGAAGACATCGAAAAACTTCTCGCCTTGAATCCGGAAGACGAAAACGCCCTTCTGCTGAAAGCCGAGATAGCTGCGGCAAACGGAGATGCAACCCTTCCAATGGAACTCATTGACCAAGTCATCGGCATGAATCCCTTTAACGAAAGGGCTTACCTGTTGAAGGGCAACCTGCTGCTCGCATTGAAGGAAGTGGACAAAGCCATCGAAGTATACGACGAAGCCATCGAGCTGAAACCCGACTTCGCCCAGGCTTACCACGAAAGAGGTCGCGCCAAATTGGAGAAAGGCGACAAGGCCGGTTCTATGGAGGACATGAAGAAGTCCATCGAGCTGGCTCCACAAAGTGGTGCCGCTATCAGCGGACAATACAACAACTACGAACACATGACGAAGAACGTTCCGTTCTGACCAATTACGCGAAAGGCTCCCGATTGGGAGCCTTTCACATTGAAAATCATTCCGTTCACCAAGAAACACAAATACGTTCCGAATACATAGAGAACACACGTTTCACATATAATTCAGCTATTTCTTTTTGATCCTCATCCGGAAACGAAAGGTAATTCTTCCACGAAATAGCCTTCATTACCAATATAATCTCAGCAACCATTCTATATAAATCAATATCCTTCAACATCTTCAATTTTCCCATCTTTCGAGAAACAAGAATATCAAGAGTTCCATAAAACGTCATATCATTTCCCTCCATTACATCAATCAATTCCTTCAATTCAATAGTAAAATACTTTTCACTATATGCAACATCAAATTTCTGCTTCACAAGAGGATTATATAAAGTGATAAGAACAGTCCCTTTCTCTATTCCCGAATCCACGACCATTCTATACTTCTCTTTCTTTAAAATGAAATGATACACTACTTGCTTTTTACCACAACAGTATCGTACTGTTGTTTCAATCGTTTTCTTATTCCTGCCAAATATTCTGAACGCCATAAGCTTATGGTTCATTCCGGCAGATTCCCCAAGCCAGACATTCATAATAGCAGAAGTAACCATATATAAAAAAAGCGTGGGAATCGGTACTTGTCACTCGCTCCACGCATCAAAGGCCTTCGCATTGCCTACAGAAGTCTGAACGAGCAACGCCGAGATAGCCCACGCCGATATGTATATTAACCCAATACACTTTTTGCTGAAAAACAAAAGGCATACCAAGGATATAGACATATCACACGGACATCTACCGTTGCCTATGCTTTGACTTCTGTCCAAAAAGTTGCGAAGTTCTTGATGCGCCAAAAGCAAGAACGTAAGTAAACGTCTTTTCAATATATGTCTCTACCATCCTCAGCCCTAATAGGGCTTTAGGACAATTAGAATAATGCAAATCTATAAAATTTAGCTGAAAGGCAAAAATAAATAGTGAAAAAGGATGAGAAGTGAAACCAAAAAGTTAGACAATGGTTTATGATGCAAAATCGACATCAAAATATAGTGTCATTCTGAACGAAGTGAAGAATCTGAATGCATTAAGTGGGTGTAATCAGATCCTTCGCGTTGCTCAGGATGACACAATGATAGGTAAATTCAATATGACACAGCCCCTTCCAATTATAATTGCTGATACGCTTCAACCAGCTGCTTCATTGCCCGTTCAATCACACTTCGCGGACAACCGGCATTGAAACGCATGAATCCCTCTCCTTCCTTTCCGAACATGGCCCCGTCATTCAATGCCAGGCGAGCCTTCTCTACAAAGAAACGATTCAAATCTTCTTGCGTCATGCCCATCTCCCGACAATCCAACCACACCAGATACGAAGCTTGCGGACGGACTACCTTAATCTTCGGCGCATTCGCCTTCAAATATTCATCCATGTAATCCACATTTCCCTGTATGTACGCCAAACATTGCTCCAGCCACTCCGTTCCGTTCGAGTAGGCGGCCTCAACAGCCAGAAATGCGAATGCATGCCCCAAATCGAGTTCGCACGCATCCATGAACTTACGGAAACGGGCACGAAGCTCCGGATTGGGGATGATGGCATGCGAAGCCGAAAGACCGGGCATGTTGAATGCCTTGCTGGGCGACATGAAAGTAACGGAATTCATCCGAGCCTCTTCGCTTATCATGGCAAAAGGGCGATGCCGATAAGGCGGCAAAGTCAGGTCAGCATGGATTTCGTCGGAGAAGACCAGCACTCCCTCATCGTGACAAATACGGGCAACTTCCTGAAGTTCCTCTTCCTGCCACACCACCCCACCGGGATTGTGAGGATTGCAAAGAATGAACAGTTTGCATCCCTTTATCCGCTCGCGAAAGGCCGCCATGTCCATGCGGTACATCTCACCCTCCCATCGTAATGGGCAGGTAACAAGGGTACGTTCGTTACGCTCCGTCAGCCAGGCAAATGGATGATATACCGGCGGCTGAATCATTACTTTGTCACCCTTTTCAGTAAAGGCATTCATCGCCATACCAATGCCTGGCACAATGCCCGGCACATAGTTTATCATTTCTTTGGTTACATCGAGACCATAACGTGACTTCACCCAACGGATGATGGCGTTGTAATAGCTGTCGGACTTACAGGTATAACCCAACACGGGATTCTCGCAACGCTTCCTTACAGCATCCATGATGAAGGGAGCCGTTGCAAAGTCCATATCTGCCACCCAAAGGGGTATCAAGTCGGTACGTCCCCACACTTCTTTCATGCCGTCCCACTTCACGGCATCGGTGCCGTTACGGTCAATTATTTCATCAAAATTAAATTTCATAGTATCGTTTGTTTTTCTATCGGTTATGATCAAATTTCTTTGCCTTGACGGAAGAGACTCATGCCCCATGCTATAATATCAGGTATATATTCCGCTTCCATCAGCTAATCTTTTTCTTTTTACAAAGATAGCATCTGCATCAGATTATTCCAAACCAACAACTGATTATTTACATTCCTCATATTCTACTTGGTGCCCTATCGAAATGGGAAAATGTACGAAGAGTTACTTGTGGCTGTTTTACCTTCCTATATATATAGGGAGTTGAAGTTGAAATTCATCGTCACTAAGTTCAGCCTCGATTGATTGTCAGCCAGTTAGACTGAACTTCCTCGATTTTTCATCCGCAGATGACGCGGATGACGCTGTTTTTTTTCGTGTCACCCTAAGTGAAACAAAGAACTTGTGAACACCAACCAGTAGGGACGTAGCGTGCTGCGTCCCGTGTTTGTTCATGGGAGATAGAGGGAGTTAAATGGAGATAGTCGCTTCGCTCCTTGGGGAGATAAAGGCCAATAGTAGGGACGTAGCGTGCTGCGTCCGCCTTGCATTCCGCATAACTGTC
>JAFVTL010000040.1 GCA_017503235.1 Bacteroidaceae bacterium
AGGTTGCAGGCACTTTCCACTTCTGGGAAGGTTTCTTTCAGATAGGCGGCAAGCGGATAGGGGGTGACGGAGCCCAATCCGTTGGCGCTTCCTTTTTCTTCCTTCCGGATGCGATAGATGCGGTCGGCTCCATCGTGGAAGGTGTCATACGTCATTTCGTGTCGAATCCAAAGGCTTGCCAAGGCGAAGCAGGCGAATCCGAAAGCCATTCCCAATATGCTGATGAGGGACTGTGTTTTATATTTCAATAGGTTGCGAAAAGCAACTTTCAGATAGTGTTTAATCATATATGTTCTTCTTTTTATTTTTATTCACTTTTAACTACGTCCGCTGGATTCTCATTCGCGGCTTTCCATACCCGATAGCTGATGCATAGTGTCACCAATGCCGATACTCCTACAAAAATGCTCAGGAATACCCAGAAACTGATTGCTGTCTGTCGGCTATAACTTTCCAACCAACGCTTCATCAGCGCATAGCCGATGGGGAAAGCGATGGTGGATGCCACCAGTACTTGTGTCATGTATTGCTTGAAGAACATGGTAAGAATGTCCTTCACTTGTGCTCCGTGTACCTTCCGAAGAGCAATCTCCTTGCGATGTTGTTCGCATGATTGCACTATCAGGGCATAGATGCCGAACAAGGCAATCAGCATACTCACGATGGTGGTGATGCCGAGCAATTTCAGCAAATTGTTTTCCGACTTCAAGTATCCTTCGTACTTCCGTTCTCCATCCTCGTAGGTGAAGTCAGGATATTCTTCATCCTTGAAGGCATCGGTGATGGATTTCATCAGATTGTCATAATCACCGTTGTATCGGAGGGCGATGTACTGGCGTGTATTTCTGACGGGGAAGAATCCGAATGGTTGCACCTTTTCGGTCGGAGCTTGGCTTTGATAGTCTTGGATGATACCTTTGATGCGAAATGTCTCATTGATGGTTTTTCCTATCGGCTCTTCCAGATTCAGTTGCTTGGCGAAGGTTTCGTTGATGAACATTTCGTCTTTGCCGAGGTCGAAGGAGGCAGGGCCTTCCTTCATTTTCAATCCATAGAAGCGTGCGATGCTGTCGTTCAATTGGAATATGTGGAAAGAAATGTCCTTTGCGTCTTCAGGCTTTCCTTCCCATTCCATGGCCGTATTGCCGGACATTCCCCATCCTGGAGGAAACAATGGGTCTTCTACGGGGATGGCTTGAGTGATGCAAGGTAATTCGTTCAGGAGGGCAACCGCTCTGTCCCGTTCAACACGTGTCATTAACCAACCGATTTGTTTGCGCTGGATGTTGATGTCCGAATGGGTCAGATAATGAATTTGTTTCATCATGACTACCGAGCAGAAAATGAACAATGTGCTGAATACCAGTTGCACACAGACGCTGACCAAACGGAAGTAGTTCTTGGGATGGCGTGACGTCGGAGTAATCTGTGATGCCAAAGTCTTCTTCTTTACATAAAGAATAGGTATGAGTGAAAGGATGGCCGAAAGGGCGATGATGAACAAGATGAGATAACCACATGCCTGATAGATACTGAGTCGGGCAACCTTGATGATAGCCAGCTCCATGAAGGTGGCCATGCTCAGCTCGACGAACAACATCCCCACAAACCATGCACCGAACAGAAGAAGCATGTATTCGGTCATTAACTGACAGCCCATCTGCCAACCCGATGAACCATATACGGTGCGGAGTGCGAGCGTACGGCCTCGGGATTGAAGACGACTGATGAATAAGGTCAGGTAATTGAGCAAGGCGCATACCATAATGAGTATAGAGGCCATGGTAAAGAGACGGACATCTTCCAGACGTACGTTCAACGCAGCTTCGGGATGGGTATAGCGCATCTCTTTCAATGGCGTCCATACGTCGAATACATTTTTCCATGGACCTGAAACAATGGTGTCCGTCTTCATCTTTTCGATGAAACGTTGGTGGTCGATGTCCGGCAGGAGCATGGCGTAAGTGTTGTACATGGAAGTATTCCAGGCGTTGTCCACTTCTGCTTGTGCAATCACATCGAACTTGAAATTGGAATGTTCAGGCCAATCCTTGAATACACCGGCGATTTCATATTCCCGATTGTTCTGGGTCTTCACTTTTAGTCCGATGGGTGACATGTTGCCACATACGGCTTTGGCCACATGCTCGGCTATGGCAATCTTGTTTTCTCCCCATCGGTTCATGTCTTTTTCGCCTTCTGTCCATTCAAAGTCGAACATCTTCAAAGCTTCCGGACTTACGGAATAGGAATAAGTCTTCTCTGGGAAAGGAATGTCGTTGACGGTAGGTCCGTAAAGGCTGAAATAACGGGTGAGGCAGGCTGCTTCCACTTCCGGATGTGTGTTCATCAGATATTCAGCCAGAGGTCCCGGAGTGATGCTGGAAACTCCACCGAAAGAACTGGTTTGCCGCACCCGATAGATACGGTCGGCATTCTTTTGGAAGGCATCATACGTCATTTCGTAATGGTTCCAATATATGGAAAGGGCTACACTGGCAAATCCTATCGCCAGCCCTAATACGCTGACGATACTCTGTGTTCTGTACTTCAACAGGTTGCGCACGGCAACTTTCAGGTAGTGTGTAATCATATATGTTCTTCTTTCTGTTTATTCCATTTTATGTAAAAAAGATACGACAAACCATCTTTCGGAAGAGGCGTCTATATATTAATTATACTACAAAAACCGTGCCAGAACGTTAATGTGTTGATTATGAATGAAAAGACAAAAATAGGGGGTGCGAAAAAGTGTGCGAATCCGCACATTTTCTGTGCGATTTCGCACACTCACTACAACGGAAATGTTAAAAATGCACGTTGTGCGGGAATGTGGATTTTGAAAATTCGTTATAAAAACAGGTCGTCCATAGTCACTTCGTTCTGTATAATTCCTGAGTGGATGTTCGGTGACAA
>JAFVTL010000019.1 GCA_017503235.1 Bacteroidaceae bacterium
CGACCCAAGTACTCTATCGATTGGGATTCAACTGGTCTCCAACTACATGGGACTATACGGAACGTATGTTGAAGGCAATAGGTGGATTGGGATTCTTTGATATTTATTAATCATTAGCAGACAACCATGAAAACAATAGAATTGAACAAAGCCCAACAGCTCGTGGCAGAAGGGATACTTCTTTCTGATGCAGATAGACAAAAGCTCCAACAAGAACGTTTACACGAACTGGTGGATTATGTACGTCAACATTCACCCTATTTGGCCAAGCTATATGCCCATTTACCCGAAACATATAGTCTGACAGACCTTCCTATTACTAAAAAAGCAGAATTACTGGAGAATTACAATGATTGGGTAACCGATCGGGAACTGAATCTGGAAAAAGTTCTCTCCTATGTCGGTCGGGAAGCATCTAAAGCCAATGAATTGCTGCTTGGGAAATATAGCGCATTAAAAACATCCGGTTCATCCGGAAATCCCTTGCCCATGGTAAGGGATGACCATCGGAACAAGATTCATGGACAACTGATCGGCCAACGTTTATGTGGTCGCATGGATCCTGATTTCCTCAACATCCGCAAGAATAGAGTAGCCACCGTCATACATACTTCCAATGGAGCCTCCAGTTACGAAGCGGCCAAAAGAATACTAGTGGCCAACCCCGGATATGAGGATAATTTTCTATGCCTATCCGTTTTAGATAACATCAACCACATCGTCGAAAAACTGAACCGTTTCCAACCTGATAGCATGACCGGCTATCCTTCCGTTTTGGTACAACTTGCATTGGAACAACAGAAAGGCAACCTAAAACTAAATTTGAAGGCATTGGCAAGTTCTGCCGAAATGTTGACTGAAGAGAATTTCTATTTACTTCAGAATGCATTCAATTGTCCGATTGCCAACAATTATTGCATGACAGAAGGAGGCGAAATTGCCATGACTCACAATTGTCCGCACCTTCATCTCAATGAAGACTGGATTATTGTAGAGCCCGTAGATAAAGACATGAACCCGATAGGAGAAACCGACGAATGGTCGGAAGGCATCTTGGTTACCGACCTATCCAACTATGTACAACCGATTATCCGCTACTATGTCAACGATGTAGTCCGAATCAAGCGTACACCTATGGCATGCTGTCCACTACCACAGCTTGAGATTCGTGGACGGGTGTTCCCCACTTATACAATAGCGGGAAATACTTTCACTGCAGCAGCTTTGGTTACCAAATCCGAAGTATGGCCAGGTCTTTGCAGATACCAGTTTGTACAAACCGATGCAAACACGTTGGAACTTCGAGGAACCTGTCATGCTGGATATAACCTTACCGAAGTATTGGAAGGACTATCTCAACACATCCAATCCTTCTTTATCGAAAACCAGACTCCCGAAGCTCAAGTAACGTGGTCGAATGAGCCACTGATACCTAACAAACAAGGAGGAAAGATACCGGTTTACATAAAAATTGAATAGCCCATGAATCAGAAAGAATCTCAAGAACTCACAAAGATTTTCTGGCGTTACTTGTGGTCGTCTATCCTCATCTCGCTGTCAGCCAGTATAGGAACCATTGTGAATGGCATTATTGTGGGAAATCTGATTGGCGAGAGCGGTGTTAGTGCCATCAACCTAACCACTCCATTGCTGCAGTTTATGTTTACCATCAGTCTCATTGTGGCTTCAGGTGCCGGTATACTTATCGGTTTTGCATTGGGAACAGAAGACATGAAACGCGTACGGAACATCTACACTCTTTCCATGGGAGGAAGTCTGGTTATCGGCTTACTGTTTACCCTAGCCGGTATCTTTTATACCGATACGGTAACAGGGGCACTATGCCAGAATGAGGAACTATTTGTCTATACGAAAGACTATCTTCGGAATATGCTGTTGGGTGCCCCGGCATTCATGATGATATGGGCCGTTTCTACCCTCATTGGTGTCGATGGTAGTCCGCGTCTGGCTTCATTGGCGCTAGTCATAGACACGCTTGTCAATCTATGCCTGGGCTTTGTCTTCATGCATACATTCCATTGGGGAATTGCAGGTTCTTCTGCAGCTACAGTTACTGGACATATCGTGGGAATCCTCATCATGTGTTATCATTTCTACGGAAAGAACAACCATCTGCATTTCACATGGAAACCCCAAGCCTACGAATGGAAAAACATTATTTCCCAAGGTGCCCCATTGGCCATAGCATCCATCTGCTTGACTCTGTTATTGTTATCAGCCAATCACATCTTCCTCAACACTCAGGGAGAAAACGGATTATTCATCTTTGCCATCTGCATGAACCTGTTGCAGATATACAATCTGTTCCTAGCCGGTACTTGCCGAACTCTCCAATCATTGGGAGCCATTCAGATAGGCAAGAAAGACAAGGAAGCATTCCGTTTGGTCCTGAACAAATCCTTTATGTTCATTACCATTTCCATGCTCTCCACCTGTTTACTCATCAGCTTGTTCCCAGGAATCATCACGCGTGTATTCGGAAGCAGCGAGCCATCCATCCTGGCAGAGAGTAACCACGTGTTACGCATTTTTGCAGTCAGCTTCATCCCTTTCTGTTATATCTATTTTATCATGATTGTGTACAAATTGTACCAACAGGACCAGATGGCTTTATTCATTTCATTTGCATTGTCATTGACCGTCATTCCTGTCTTATGGGTAATCTCCCATTTCGCTCCGGGATTAACTTGGTACAGTTATTTGATTGCCTACCTATTGGAAATCATAATGATTGCATCACTACATAAAATGACTCGATCCAAATTCCAATTAGCAGATTGATGATTCTTTTGAGCGAACATATCTATGATTTTAATCTCGACGCTGCCCTGCAAATAATACCTGAGCAGCGTCGGGATTATGCACTCAAATATCAGCGCGAAATTGACAGAAGACTATCCGTCAAAGCCTATCTACTACTTTGTGAAGGATTGAGAAAGCTATATGGTATTCAAGAAATGCCACAATTCAGTTATACTACATCTGGGAAACCAATGCTTACCCATTACCCAGAGATTCATTTCAATCTAAGCCACTGCGATGAAGCCATTTTATGTGCCATAGATACACACCCCATAGGTGTGGATATTGAAAGTATCAAAGCATACGACAAAGAGTTGGCACAATATACCATGAATCCCAACGAACTGGCCATCATCGAACGTTCAGCTCGTCCGGACATTGAGTTTACTCGCTTTTGGACCATGAAAGAGGCTGCATTAAAATGGTCTGGAATCGGAATGACCAACCAAATTCAAGAAGTTCTAACCGAATGTACAGGATACATCACTACAACCGTTAGTCCTAATCTAAAATATGTTTATAGCATATGCAAATAAAAAAGCCTCCGACACATTGCTGTATCGAAGGCTTCACTTAAAAACGGCGGCTACCTACTCTCCCACAAACGCAGTACCATCGGCGTGACAAGGCTTAACTTCTCTGTTCGGAATGGGAAGAGGTGGAACCCTTGTGCTATAGCCACCTGAATTTCTTTCAGTTATGAGTTATAAGTTATGA
>JAFVTL010000041.1 GCA_017503235.1 Bacteroidaceae bacterium
GATAGAACCAATCCGATGAGAAGCGCATGATTTCATCGTTCATCCGATATTGTATCTTCAGCAAGGACACCGCTTCGGGCTTGTTGCGTACGATGTGTTGCATCAGCGTTTGGTCGAGTCCTCCTCGCATGGCTTCGATGCATTTGATGGTAGGGGGCAACTGGCAATGGTCGCCTGCCAAAACCACACGGTCAGCCTTTCGAATGGCTATCCAGCAGGCAGCTTCCAGGGCTTGAGCCGCTTCGTCGATGAAGAGAGTGCCGAACTTCATGCCCATCAAAATGCGGTTTGCCGAGCTTACCAGTGTGCAGGAGATGACCCTCGCTTCGCTGAACAACGCTTCGTTGATGCGTATCTCCAACTCCGTGGCGCGGTCTTTCAACGAATTGATTTTCTGTCGGATATTCTCGCGCGAAGCACCTTTCCGGTTTTGTGAATGGAGGTCACGGATGGCCTTTCGGATGCTCCATAGTTGCGGATAGTCAGGATGGCTTTCAAATCGCCGTTCGTAGGTGAAGGACAGCATCTTGTCGTTCACTCGGGTGGGGTTTCCGATGCGTAGCACGGGCACTCCTCTGTCTACCAGCTTCTCGCTTATCCAATCCACGGCCATATTGCTTTGTGCACATACCAGCACCTGATTCTCGCGATGGAGGGTTTCGTAGATGGCTTCTACCAATGTGGTGGTTTTCCCGGTGCCGGGAGGACCATGTACGATGGCTACATCCTTGGCCAGCATCACCTTGTTTACCGCTTCTTCTTGAGTGGGGTTGAGCCAAGGGAATCGGGTAGGTGCGAAGGTGAAGGACGATGTCTTTTGTGTGCCGTGGCAGATGTCGCGAAGTTCGGCCAACCGGTTTCCTTTAGCCTTGATGACCTCTCGCAGGGCCTCGAACATCAATCGGTAGGAAGTCTCGTCAAAGTAGAGTTGCACACCCAACCGTTCGGCATTCTGTATGTCCATCAGTGCCGAAGCTCCCGGCAGGATAACTACCATGCGGTCTTCGTCCACATAATTCACAGTGGCGGTAAAGTTGAAATAGTGCAACTTCTCGGAGGCGTCTTGCGTAAAGAAACACACGGGCTTCCCGAATTCAAATACATGCTCTATATCCTTGTCTTCGCGACGCTCTACTTCCACCGTCAGTTGGTTGAGTGAATTGTAGTAGCTCCTTCCTATCGAGAGGGGGAACCAGCACATGCCCCGCTTGATTTTCCGTCCGATGCCCATGGCTTCCGTCTGTTGCTTGAAAGTTTCCTTTTCGTAGTCGTATTCCATGCGTAGAAGCAGCTCCTGGCGTTGGAGTTTGACTATGGGCGAGGTGGTATGTAGGCTGGTGTTGCTCATGAGTTATCCTAACCAATAATTTGATTTGGGCAAATAAGAAAGAATTTTCACCAATAGATAAGTCAGTAGGAAGATTACCGCCGACATTAAAGGTATTTCAATAAGAACAGTTCCAAATTGTCCGACGAACAGTTTGGATACTTCCATTAGTATAATCATGTGAGCCAGATACATGCCGTATCCTTTCAACGACAAGTCGGTCACCCAGTGTGCAAACTTGCCTTCACCCTTCCATCGGAAAGAGTGGATAAAACCGAAAACACCCAATACCATCAAGGCAACATTGCCCGAACATTGTTGCCAGCTGAGTTCCAATGAAGGAGTGTCTGGAGCTGTTTCGATGCGGCTGTTGAATATCAAGGCAGTCAAGGCATAGCCTATGGCCAACAGGAGCAATGAAGTCCATCGTCCTGGTGCTCCAAATTTGCGCAGGTAGAATCCTAGCACAAAATAGCCAGCAAAGCCGGTAAAGTAATACAGCATAGGAGTAGGATTCCAGAAACATTCACCCCATACTGTCGGGAAAATCAGGTGGATGTAGGATATTAGGGTAGTGACTCCCCACAATCCCAAGTATCCTTGCAAAGTGCGCTTGTTCACAGATTGCAACCAGGGAGAGAGGACAGGAACCAACAGATAAAGTCCTATCAACATATAGACATACCACATGTGCCCGATTTCAGTGCCGAAGTTCACAAAAGTGTGGGCTATGTTTGTGAGGCATTGCATCCATGAATCGCCCCGACTGAATACAAAGTAAACTGCATAGGCAATGCACCAGAAGAGGAATGGCCCGGCAATGCGCGAAGCACGGCGACGGAAGAAATCACCTGTCTCGCCACGCATGGGAAGGATGAAATACCCAGATGCCACTACAAACAGAGGCACTGAAGCCCGGCAAAGGCTGGTCAGAAAGCCCACCAAATAGGTGGACGATTCGCGTACAGGGAGTCCTTCGGGTGAGATATAATAGATTTCGCTTACATGTTGCCAAATTACTAAAAAGCAGGCAAATACACGCAAAAGGTCCATTGCATAGTTGCGGTTCGATTGAGGCTGTATCATATTCAATCAATATTTATTTGATGACAAAGGTAACTAAAAAAATAACTTCTCTTTAATTTTTGTACCTTTGCATTACAATATAAGAAATAGCAATGAAAGAAATATTCGATTTAATCAATAGCATGGCCCCTTATTTATTGTTGGGCTTTTTGTTGGCGGGCTTGATGCACGCATTCGTTCCCCAGAACCTCTATCGCCGGTACTTGGGAGGCAATAGTTTCCGCTCGGTGTTGAATGCTGCCTTACTCGGCATCCCGTTGCCTTTGTGCTCGTGTGGGGTGATACCTACCGCCATGTCCTTGCGCAAGGAAGGTGCATCGAAAGGGGCTACCGTGTCATTTCTCATCTCTACTCCGCAAACGGGAGTTGATTCTATCATAGCTACTTATTCACTGATAGGTCTTCCCTTTGCCTTGCTTCGTCCGTTGGCCGCTTTGGTCACCTCCCTGTTTGGCGGATGCTTGGTGAACCGCTTCGACGACAAGGATGTATGCTCCACCTCCTGTGCAGCTCCTTCTGAAAGTGTGGATGGGGGAGTGCGGGTGTCCTTCCGGCAACGCTTGCAATCGGCTTTCCGCTATGCGTTC
The DNA here is from genome assembly GCA_017503235.1 of Bacteroidaceae bacterium. Taxonomy (GTDB): domain Bacteria; phylum Bacteroidota; class Bacteroidia; order Bacteroidales; family Bacteroidaceae; genus Phocaeicola. The sequence goes on from JAFVTL010000041.1 coordinate 3,001, forward strand.
GTCGAAATGATGCAGGACATCGGCAAGTGGTTGTTGCTGGGCTTGGTGGTGGCCGGTTTGATTACCGTCTTTGTGCCCGATTCATTCTTTGCCCTTTTTGCCGACAAGCCTTTGCTCAGCATGTTGTTGGTGCTGGCCTTTGCGGTGCCCATGTATCTTTGTGCTACAGGCTCCATCCCCATTGCCGTCGCATTGATGCTGAAGGGCCTCTCTCCGGGCACGGCACTTGTGTTGCTCATGGCAGGTCCTGCGGTGAATGTGGCCTCTATGCTGGTCATCAGCAAGGTGATGGGTAAGAAAACATTGTTATTCTACCTGCTTTCCATTGTCAGCGGAGCCATTGCATTTGGCTTGGCCATCGATTATCTGTTGCCACGCGAGTGGTTCCTCACTTCGTTGGCGCATATTCATGATTGCCATGCGCAAGGTGTGTCGTGGTTTAATTTGGGATGTACCCTGCTGATGCTTCTGTTGCTTGTCAATGCCTTTGTCCTTCGCTATCGGAAGCAGGATTCATGCGAGCTTCCTTCGGACAAGAATTGGGTGATGATGGTCAAGGGAATGACTTGCAATCATTGTAAGAACAACGTGGAAAAGGCTATCATGAAGGTGGATGGGGTTGAGCAGGTGGATATCAACCTGGCCGATGGCCGTACGGTTGTCACGGGTAGCTTTGACCGGGAGGCAATCAAGAAGTCCGTTGAGGGGATTGGATTTGAAGTGGTGGAGGGTGATTGATTAGGGTAGATAAAGAATATTCTTTACTTCTTCTCCGCTTTCTCAGCCAGGACTTGCTCGCGGCTCTTGCTCTGTGTAACAAAATAGACACCGACAAAGACCAGTACAACGGCGATGCCCTTCATTACTCCGAATGTGGCCATGCCCAAGGCGATGGACACCGCAGTGCCGGCAATGGGCTGCATATAGTTGTACATGCTCACCACTGTGGGACGCAAGGCCTTCTGTCCGATCATCATCAGAATGTAGGCCACAAATGTGCCTCCGAACACCACATACGCCACACTAAGCCATATCTTCGGTTCCACTTCGGCAAAGGGGATAGAGTTGATGTCGCTCAGAGCGAAGGGCAGGAAGACGATGGCGGCATAGGTGAACATCCATTTCATCAGTGTGAAGATGTTGTAGCGGGCAATGACCTCCTTGAACAGGATGAGGTACAGACAGAAACAGAATTGCGAGACAAGGCAAAGCAAGTCCCCCCAGATGTTGCCCTCCTTGGCGCTGTTGGCTACGCTACTGCTCAAAATCAGTGTCAGTGCACCGATGGACCCCAGTACCACCCCTGTGAATTTCTTCCCCGTGATGGGTTCCTTCAGGTAGATGGCGGCTACTATCATGGTGATGATGGGTGCGGTGGTAGCCACGATGGGTGCGTTGATGGGTGAGGTGAGCGATATTCCGAAGGTAAAGCATCCCTGGTTGCACACGATGCCCAGCAGGCTGGCGAAGAAAAGCAGTTTCAAATCGTGGGCACTGACTTTCTCGCGAGGGGCCAGAAACGAGGCCAACCAGAAGCAGACAGCTCCTCCCAACATGCGGAAATAGGCCATTGAAAGACCGGATATGGCGTCCTCCATGGCTATCTTGCCGATGGGCGACATCAACCCCCAGGCACAAGCGGCTCCCAAGAGTGAAAGATGGGCATATATTTTCTTATTCATGTTCTTTTTGTAAAAACTTTCTGCAAAAGTAGCGGTTTCTTTTTTATTTTTCTACCTTTGCTCATGGATAAAAGAAGGTATTTATGAAAAAACAGGCGGATTACATCAAACGTATCGAGATCAAGGGCCTCTGGGGCCGTAAGAACATTTCGTGGGAGCTCAATCCCGATGTAAACATTTTGAGCGGTGTGAACGGTATCGGAAAGAGTACCATCCTGAACCGCTCGGTTCATTCGCTCGATGGACTTGGAGGAGGTTCCCTTCCCAGCGAAGCATCCGATGGGGTGCGCCTTGTCTTCTCGCCCGAAGATGCCACTTACATCCACTACGATGTCATCCGTAGCTTCGACCGTCCCCTCATCCATTCTGACTTGTTGGAGAAGATGGCCGACAAGAATGTGAAGACCGAACTCGACTGGCAGCTCTACCAGCTGCAGCGTCGTTATCTCGACTATCAGGTGAACATCGGCAACCGCATCATCGAGTGCCTCACTTCAGGCGATGCCGAAGGCCAGCAGAAGGCCGCCCAGCTTTCTTATCCCAAGACCAAGTTCCAGGACCTTGTTGACGAACTCTTCGGCGAAACGGGCAAGACCATCGTGCGCAAGAGCAATGAGATTCGCTTTGAACAGGACGGCGACCTTCTCTATCCCTACCAGTTGTCGGCAGGCGAGAAGCAGATGCTTGTCATCCTCCTCACGACACTGGTGCAGGACAACCGTAGCGGCGTGATGTTCATGGACGAACCCGAAGTGTCCCTCCACGTCGAGTGGCAACAACGCCTCATCGCCCTCATCCGCGAACTGAACCCCAATGTACAGATTATCCTCACCACCCATTCCCCCGCCATGATTATGGACGGCTGGATGGATGCTGTGACCGAAGTGAGCGACATCACCGAATAAAACGGAGGAAGCACGATGGGAAAGCGGTTGTCGGACAATCTTTCATCCTTGTACCTCGGCGCGGCCAACCGGCTGAAGCCCAAGAAGGCGAAGAAGAAAATCGTGGCCTATGTAGAGAGCTACGATGACGTGGCCTTCTGGCGCTCTGTGTTCGACGACTTCGAGGACGACAACTATTATTTCGAAGTCATGCTCCCCTCCAAGAAGAGCCTTTGCAAGGGCAAGAAGTCCGTTTTGATGAACAACCTCGGCTCCCGTCTGGGTACGAATATGGTGGCGTGTGTGGATAGTGATTACGACTATTTGTTGCAACAGACCACCTCCACATCGCGTCAAATCAACAACTCCCGCTACGTCTTCCAGACTTATGCCTATGCCATCGAAAACTTCCAGTGCTATGCCGGTGCCCTCCACGAAGCCTGTGTGCTTGCCACGATGAACGACCGCAAGCTGGTGGATGTAGAGGCTTTCATGACCCTCTTTTCGCAGATAGCTTATCCGCTTTTCGTATGGTCCGTGTGGTTCTATCGTAAGGGAAACCTCAACGGCTTCCCTATGACGGAGTTCAACTCCTTCGTCCGCCTCGATCATGTCAAGGTCACCCATCCCGAAGAGGCTCTCATGCAGATGGACAGGCGTGTGAAGAACAAGCTGCGCCAACTGGAGAAAGCCTATCCCCATGCATTGGATGATATCGAATCGCTGAAGGCCGAGTTCACTTACCTCGGTGTCACCCCCGAAAATACCTACATGTTCATTCAGGGTCATCACATCATGGAGAGCGTCACCATCAAGCTCCTCACCCCCATCTGTAGCGCCCTCCGTCGCGAACGCGAGGAAGAAATCAAGCGTCTGGCTGTCCACCACCTCCAGTATCGCAACGAACTGGCCGGCTATGAGCGTCGTCTCCTCAGCATCGATGTCGTGCTCAGCAAGCATACCAGTTACAAGGATTCCCCCCTTTACAAGAAGATAGAGGACGACATCCGCGCTTTCCTCAAACGGTTGTAATCTAATCAAATATCTGTGCAATCTCTGGTGAATGGGAAAGCATTGCTTTGCGAGTCGTAAAACGATGCTTTATGCGCGCTAAAGCATTGCTTTCTTTCTCTTGTGGGTTACGTTGCGAAGATACCATTCTGCAAACTCGCTTGTCAAGTATTTCGGCATTTATCTTTCAATAAGAAGAAACTTCTTGGGGGTTTCAAAGGTTTCAGATTTCAGATTTCAGTTAGTTGAAAGTCCATATTCTTAAGATTGAAGCAATGTAAAAATATTTCATTATATATAATATATTATATATAATAATTTTGATTCCACTATCTTATTTGCGGAAAAATCAAACTGAAATCTGAAATTACTGAAATCTGAAACCCTGAAAACGGGGGTGCCGGAAGTTCTTGAATTGATGCAGATACACAAAAAAAAAGAGAAGCGATTGCTTCTCTTTCTGAGTTGCGGAGGCCCGACCGGACAACTTTAATCTTCTTCTTGTAAATAGCTGATAATCAAATACAATATTACTATATTTTATACTATTTTTCTTCATTTTTGGCACAACATTGTCTCGGGTTTCTTTAAAAATAAAAGCTTATGGATTAATACTTTAAATAATCAGTGTTGAAGTGCTTTAGCTTTTAATTGAACATTCTCTACCATTAAATCTTCATTCTTGTGCATTAACTCAAGAATAGTTTCTCTCAGTTGTTTATTCTCTTTCCTTAAATCTTGATTGTCGGATTTAATTTCCTCGTAGATTTCTTTATAATTATTGTTAATTAACGGGCGCATACAAGTTTCGTGGGTCTCTAAATGCATATCCTCGATAAACATTTCACCTTTGCCCAATACCAACCAATTGATATTAACATGTGGATAAGTGGTTAATATTTTAACCAATACATCACTCCCAATGCTATGTTTGATTGTTCGGTTCCATGAATCAGATACACCAACGTTTTTGCAGAACTCCCTACCGCTTAAATTGAGAGCTTTTATTAAAGCCTGTATGCGTCCTTTTATCATAAAGTTTTAGGTTGTGAGAAAAATATTTCGCAATAAATTTTGTAGTGCGATAAATTTATCTCATATTTGCAACTGTATTTAGATAATCACGAAACAAAGTTAAGAAAAAACGTAAAAAATGCCAATACCACATTTTCGTTATTCATTCGCTCCTGGCTTCCGGAAATTGACTGTTGAAGAGGGGGATGTCGTTAAGAAAGAACTATGGGACTTCTTTGGCTGTACAAGCAAGTCTGAATGGAGTCGCCGAAAGAATCAATCTCGAGATATGCCGAAGCATATCTACGAACATGTTACATCTGTCTTCATTCGATATGGTGTTCCTGAAAATGATATATGGTCTATAACTCAAATATAATATGAACATTGATGCGAAGTTAGGTAAAAGACAAATGGAGGTGGCCGAATATATAGCTTTCGGCTACTCCATTAAGGAGACGGCAGACAAATTGAATATGCCTGTCAATACCGTTAAGTCAACGCTCAAAGCGGTATATACCAAGTTAGGTATTCAAAAAGCTACGGAATTATCTACTTGGGTGTTCTGTAAACGGTTTGATATACCATTGTCTCTTTGTCAACCTATGCGAAAAATCGTCGCATCTGCTTTGCTCATATTATTTGTGAGTACCTTATTTGTCCGCGATGACTTCTGTCGATATCGTAGATCCACACAACGTGTTGAGAGAGTAGTTAGAGTTAGACGTTATTTTGATTAATTATGGCTAAGAAGACGAATTGGAGACATGATGAAGATGAATTTCTTCGTGATAATATCGGCAGTATGACTCTTGATGATATTGCCTTGAGATTAGGGCGCTCAGTTGATGCGGTTTATCTCTATTGTTATCGACATCATATTCCCGTCAAACCAAGGCTGAAGAACCCGATGATGCGTCGTCTTTTGGAGATTAAATTTGGCAATCCAGACTTCTTTCATCCAAGCAAAGACTTTTTCCGACAAGTCGGTATCAATCAAAAACGATGGACAGAACTGGCATGGGGATATGTACAACCATCCCAGGACGAATTAAAACGTGCAGCAGTTATCCTTAATTTTTCTGTTGAAGAAACCTTCAAGCTGATGGAGGCTCGTCAGCTTGATTTATTATCTGAAATATGAATCAGATTCCGCAAGATATTATCGATAAGATCCTGGATGCCGTCAATATTGTTGATGTGATTGGCGAGGATATCACACTCAAGAAACAAGGTGTCAATTACATCGGTCTTTGCCCGTTCCACGATGATAAGACTCCATCAATGGTAGTATCCCCAGTGAAGGGTATATACAAGTGCTTTGCTTGTGGCGCTGGGGGTAATGTTTTCAAATTCCTGATGGAACACCGGAATATGACTTACCCCGAAGCGATCAGAGAGATGGGGCGTAAGTATCATATCGACGTTCCTACGATAGAACTGACACCGGAACAACAACAAGCGGTTAGCGAACGGGAGTCTGCCATGGTGGTTATGACGGCTGCACAAGACTTGTTCCGGAAGAACCTGCAAACCGTACCCGAAGCAGCTACTTATCTGTCCAATCGTAGAATTAGCAGAGAAACTTCAGAATTGTATGGTTTAGGTTTTGCTTTTGATTTTGACGGGTTGACTCGCGCGTTGGTTTCACAAGGATTTAAGGCTGAGAATATCATTGCAGCTGGACTTGGTTACATGAACGAGGAGAAACAAAAACTTAAAGATACATTCTGGCAACGCATCCTTTTCCCGTTCTACTCCAAGACAGGCCAAGTCATCGGCTATACTGGCCGAGCCATTAATGACCAGCCGGCTAAATATAAGAATACCGGCGATACCATCCTTTTCAATAAAGGATGTAATATCTTTGGTTTATACCAGGCACGACAAGCAATAGCCAAAGCGGATTGTGTCTATATCGTAGAAGGACAGTTTGATGTCCTTTCCATGGTAGAAGTCGGCATTCGAAACGTAGTAGGTGGTTCCGGTACCGCTTTCACCAAGGAACAGCGAAAACTTCTACACAACATCACTACTAACGTAGTCTTTATCTATGATGGTGATGCAGCCGGTATAGCAGCTGCAGAGAAGAACCTTCCGGCGTTCGTGGCCGATGCGTTCCAAGTGCGATGTGTGTTGCTGCCGGCATGCAAAGACCCTGATGACATGGCCAAAGATTTGGGTGATGGGTTTGGTGAGTGGCTAAATAAGGCCACCAAGCCATATGTTGATTTTATGGCTAAAGTTCTGTTTGATCCTACTGATGATGATTATACTCGTCTTGAGAAAACCAAAACCATCTTATCAGTCATTGCTAAAGAAAAAGAATCGATTATTCGTGATAAATTCCTCTCGATTCTTACAGAACCTTCGGGATATGACTTGCAAAGCCTACAGACTTTATTGGATGAATCCCATGTTCCGGATACGCCTACTTCCGTCCCTGCAGGATTTTTCGGTTTTGAATTTATAGGTGACTACATTGATCCGGAGGATAAAGAAGTGAATATCGTCAATGATTTCTCCCGATTCCAAAAGAATGTAGGCGAAAAATCACCATGGTTATATTATTCGGGTGTCCCGTCGATAGGGGATATACAACAATTGGCGCAGGTGGCCGAACGGGTGATAGTCCATTCTCCGGATTCGGATTGTGATGCGAGACGGGAGACTCCCGATATGCTGATGATGAAAGAACTGTATAAGTATGGGCTTACAGTGGTCGTTGTCGCTGATGGGGCAGAGAAAGGATTTGTCTATTATTATGTCAACTACTATGGTGAACTGATACGTGAAGAACGGCCGACACCCGAAGTGAAGAATGAATATCTGACACGTTGTGCTGAAGTGATATCGTATGCCAAGCAAGCTATCCAAACCGTGAATATGCCTAACTGGGCGGCATTACTGGATATGAAACCATCAACGCTGAAGGAGTTGGTTAAGCCATTCGCCAACGAACGCAAGTCCAAACGCAAGATGGACCAGGAGCGAGGCGATGTCTACGATTCTTTATTGGAGGTTGACACTGACCGAATTCCGGATTATGTGGAGCAGAACGAAGAGTATTCCAAGATGTTGCGTCGATATGGCTTCTATCCTCTATTGAATAAAGATGGCGTTCCTGTCTCTTACATGTTCAAGACAGATAGCAACAGTTATCGTCGTGTGGCCGACTTTTACATTGAGCCTTTATTCCACGTATATAGCCAGAAGAAAGAAGAGAACCGCCGAGTTATCCGTATCAATCGTTTGTATGTCAAGAACCCCACTTATGTAGAGTGGCCATCTTCGGTGTTTGTGAAGCTGACCACCTTACAGGAGATGCTGATCAATGAGGGTGCATACAACTTTGAGAACGGTGAAGCGCGTGATTATGCGAAAATCTGGAACTGCATTTCTTACAATTTTCCCAAATGTTTGGAGATGAAGGTCTATGGCCAACAAGAAGAAGGCTGCTTTATCTTTGCCAATGGCATTTATCATCAGGTGGATGATGCCTGGCAATTCGATTATGCAGATGAACTCGGCCTGATGAAACATGATGAAACCATCTTTTACTCACCTTCATTCAGTAAGATTAATGTGGGTGCACGCAAGGATAATGATAAGTATGAACAAGACAGATGGCTCGTCTATTCAGAGACACCCAAGTCCAAAAGAATCACTTTTGGCCAATGGGCTTCGCTGATGAACGAGGTGTATAAGATAAATGATAATGGCAAGTGGGCGTTGCTATATGCCATTATGTGTGCTTTCCGTTCCGAGATACACCCGATAAACCGCCATTTCACGGCCATATTCTTTATCGGGCCTACCATGTCCGGAAAGACACAGATAGCGGTCAGCATCCGTAGCCTGTTCGTCAAGCCCGAAGCACCATCCTTCAATCTTAACTCCGGTACCGATGCAGCATTTTTCTCCATATTGGAAAGATTCAGAGACGTTCCTCAGATTTTCGAAGAGTACAATGACGATATGATTTCCGATGTCAAGTTCCAAGGCTTGAAGCAGACTTGTTACGATGGTGAAGGTAAGCAGAAGCGCAAGGCGGCCACCGGCAACGATATCGAAACATCCAAGGTGAATGCACCGGCAGTTATTTTGGGACAGGAAGCCCCACAGAAAGATGATAATGCCTTGTCTAATCGTGTGGTTCTGTGTGAGGTTCCCAAACGGGAGTCCATCAACGAAGACCATGCCCAACAGATCTTTCAAGAACTAAAGGAGGCCGAAAAAGCGGGCTTGTCTTACTTGCTGCTCGATATCCTGGCACTACGGCCGATTGTCCGTGCTCAGTTTCCGGCACTACTCAAACAATGCAGTAAAGAACTGCAAGGACTTGTTGAATCATCCGGCAGCCGTAGCGGTGACCAGACACGTGTGATAAACACCGTATCGATGTTCCTCACCATGTGCAAGCTGCTGACTGCTTACGCTCCACATCTACAATTGCCTTTCACCTACGAAGAGTTCCTGCAATTGGCTGTCAACAAGGTACGCAGTCAGGTCGATATGTTGGTGAAGACCGACAAGCTTGCCATGTTCTTTAATGCCATCGATTACTTGATAGATAAGGGCAGCATCAAGTATGGCCGCGATTACAAGATAGAACGTCCTATCCGCTTGAAACTGAAGGGTGGTGTAGAGAAGGTGATGCAGCCTTCGGATACGGCCGTACTCTATATGAACCTCTCCAACATACACAAGATGTATGTTTCCGCCATGAGTAATGGCGATAAGCCGTTGTCCTTACAGACACTCGAGATAAACCTGAATTCACATCCATCTTACATTGGCCAGGTATCTAATACAAGATTCCGTTGGGATGAAGTCAAGGAGGTTCCGGTGGGTGGTGAGATTGTGGATCCTGTTACCGGTGCTAAGAAACCGAACATGCTTATGACTCGCGTCATCGAGCGCAAGGAGAAGATGACAAGCGCGGTGGTATTGAATTATGATGTCTTGGCCAAACTGATGGGCATCGACTTTGAACGTACCGTTCGACAAGAGGACCCACCCAAAGAACCGCAACAAGGTGATTTACCATTTTAAATTTTAGAGATATGATTAAGAAGTTATGTGAAATGAATTGTGTCTTGGCCAACATATTCGTTGGCTTGATACACGAGAATGATTTGCCTGTGACGATTACGGTAGCAAATCGTATGTAGATGCCAATAGTACCCGGATGGTATCAGTCGATTATTCCTATCCTAAAGAGGATGAAGGTATTGTCGAGAGAGTATTGGGATGGGCCATAGAAAAGGCCGTGGACCGTATTTGTAGTAGTAACTATAAAATGAATGTCATATGAGCGATATTTTAACAAAGGGTGTTTGCCGAGTCTGCGGTTGTACAGAGGATGACCCTTGTCACAATCCTAATGTCGGCAATTGCTGGTGGGCAGATGAATCCCAAACTATCTGTAGTCATTGTTCAGACAAAACCATTGCAGAAGATCCGGAAACCAAACATTGCATCAACTCCAACTCTGATGATGACCTTGCAGACCAAATGCAAGAAGAATATGATGAACTATACAATAAGATTCTTGATGGGGTTGATTGGGAGATTGAAGATTTGGATAGACTATTGAAATTACACTTGGATTTAAACATGAGATTATGAGGGCTAAGGCTGTTTTAAGCAACGGTAAAGAAGTCGATGCATTTCTTCCTGAAGAACTACATTCGGCCGATAAATCAAAAGAAATCTGTTTTTTCTTTGATACAGGACAAACCTATTACGGATTTTTGAGAGATATTGATGAATATGATAATGTTCATATAACGAGACCTGATGCTAAGTTTGATTTAGGATTAACGTTTAGTCGTCTATTGTTTTGGTTTTATAAAGAATGAAAGATATGAAAAAAGGACAAAAAGTGAGAGTGCTGGCCAACAACCGTGTCGGTACCATAATAGATAGTCATGTAATTAATCATGGCGGCAGAAGATATGTGGCATATCAAGTACGCTTTCTGAAGGATAAAGGAGAAGCCCCTTGGTTCCCGGCAGAGAAACTTTCAGCGGATTTCATTGAGAAAGCATCAGTGGTGATTACAGGCGAAGAAGGCTCATTGTTTTTTACGTATTCCGTAAACCACCTCACACAACAAACTACAGTTGAATTGACTGGCAAGCCGGACGATCTTAAAGAGCATCACGGCTTGGATGCCTACTTGGCCGCTGCTCTTTTAAAAGGTCTGAGTTCCGATGCCAAACAACCTCTTCAAATGACAATTGAATGATGAAGTCTTTATTTACCACCCAACAATGGGAGACAGCCAAACCGGCTGACGTGGTTTACGACCACTTCTTCTATTCAGAGAGAGAACCCGGCAAAGTCCTGTTTGTACATGGGTTTATCAAGACAAGCAAACGTGTACAACTGTCCAATGGCCGCTCATCACGTAAGCCTTGTTATCGCAAGGCTATTTGGAATGGTTCCGGACTTTGCCGTATTGGTTCGTACCATGTTCGAGAACATAAGTATGACATTCCTTTGAGGGGTTAACCGTAGTCGAAGCATTTTAAAGGTTAACATAATCGAAGCATTTCAATCAAGCATCATCGTTTTTCGGTGGTGCTTTTTTTATTCGTTCAATCCCCCGAATACCCCCTTATAAAAGAAAAAAGGATTAATCGAGAGTTTTGAAAAATCCGAGCGAAAACCCCGACCAACAAACCAACAAACCAACAGCAGACGAAATTTTTCAATACTATAATAAGATAATTTTTTAATAAAGAGTAATATAGAAGTAGTTGTTGGTCGTTGGTTTTCGTTGGTCGGATTCGATTTCTTGTTGGTTTTTGTTGGTTTTAGATTTCCAACGTTTTCAGGCGGTTTTTCCTTAAAACCAACAGAATACCCCGTTGTTGGTCGCGTTGGTCAAAGATTTTTATGCATAAAATTTGCTTAATTCTTTAATAATGAGTAACTTTAAATGATTTGTTGGTTTGTTGGTCGGTTTGACGCTTAAATAGGCATTTATTTTTCGATAATGAGAAAAAGGGATAGATTCGTATGTTGGATATGGGTTTCTCCATACGTCAAGCAATACCTCTTGACTAATTTTAAAGTGGATGATCCTGATTGGCCGGAACTGGTGAACATCAGTACCGACAAGACACTTGATGTACTTTTCCGTTCACGCCTGGTTAAACAATCACATCGGTACGACCGCCGCATCCAATCGGGCAACTACAAATACCGAAATTGCAAAATAGCATTGGAAATTACCAAATCGGACTTCTATCAATACGGCTGGTCCTTGACCCCCACAGACGAAGCTGCGCTGTCAACGGCCATGGAGATTAGATGTCGGACGATGCTGATGACCTACTTGAGTGTGGCGTATATGGTGACTCCTGTATTGAGTACCTGCATTCGCCAGTTCTATGAGAAATTTCACTTTGATGAATTCACATGGCCATCGGATTCAATACGTAGGATTTGGAATAGAGATAAAACGGTGGATAAATCCACATTAAAAACGAACTTGAGTGAAAAAATAAATGAAATAATTCTTGTGCAATTGTTCAAAAATGGGACAATTACACAGCAAGGTAAAGAAAGGTATGAAAACACTGATTTTTGATTTTGACAATGTACATGGCATAGCCAATATGTATGCTGTTCCAGCAGCTGCGGTTTCTAAATGTGAGCGGAATCCGATGACTGGTGATGTTATCTTGAGGTTGACAGGCTCGGATGATGTTATTGAAATACCGACATACCAAGGAGACCACTTTAAAACTGAAGAAGTCCATCAATTGACAGATGGTGGCGATTGTTGGGATGTGAAAGTTTCGGGCATTATCCCGAAAAGAAGTGCAGTGAATGAGACTGTCATTCAAAAACTGGAGTGTGGTGAATGGATTGTTCTTACTCAAGATTCCAATGGAGAGATTGTCATCTATGGCACAACCGATGTTCCATTGAAGTTCACTCATTCCCGTTCTTCCGGTTCAAATGGTGAATTGAACGGTTCCGCTTTTACATTTTCCGCTAAGGAACCCGCACCATCTATGGTACTCTCAACATTGCCTACTATAATCTAAAATAGCTGTTTTTTGGCAAAATCCCGTGCTAAGTGTCCTTAGTGCGGGATTTTTTTTGGCTGTAACTTTGGTTTGCTTTTAAAATAATAATGTATGAATGAAGTAGTTCTTGAAGTCAATGGTATGATAGACCATTGGGGTTGGCAACGGACCAACATCAAACATTTCTTGCAGAAGAATAAAGGGAACGCCATTCGCTGTAAGATAAATAGCTGGGGCGGTTCAGTCAACGAAGCTTTGGCAATATCAAAAATGTTCGAGGAACATGGCAATGTGACAGTTGAGTTCATTGGTTTTTGTGCATCGGCGGTTACATGGATGGCTTTCGGCGCAAAGACTCGTGAAATGCACGAAGACAGTCTTTGGCTCTGCCACAAAGCATCCATACGCGTAGATGTTTATGGACAAATGAATGCTGATCAGCTCGAACAGACTATCAAACAACTCGAAAATGAAAAGAAAAATCAAGAGGCTGTCGATTTGATTATCGCCAAGAAATACTTGGATATGTGCAGCTCCAAGGAGAAAACCGTCAATGACATTTTCGAGCTTATGAAACAGGAACGATGGCTGACTGCTGATGAAGTCAAGGAATGGGGGTTCATCGATAAGGTCATTCCGGGCATCAATAAGGTGACCAATGAATATCGAAAATTGATGGTAGAGAATTGTGCTGCTTTAGAATTCCCGGTACCAGTATTCGAAGATGCCGCAGAAGAATCACCTATAGAGGTGCAGCCATCTAATGACATCGTTGAACGTATTGTCAATTCTATAAAGGCCATCTTCAGAACAAAAGAAAAAGAAGAACCAAGTACTAACTCTAATATTAATGCAATCATGAACAAGACTTTCGTGATGGTTAACGCCTTACTCGGAGTAGAAGGGTTGACCGAAAACAATGGTAAGGTTGAACTGACCATTGACCAGATCCAAACAATTTGCAATGCCTTGAAAGAGGCTGGTGAGAACAAAAAGACTGTCGAAGAAGCCACCAAGGCTATTGACAGTATTTCTGAAAACGTGAAAGCAATCTCTGGCTTGAGTAACAAGATTCAGGCAGTAGCTGCTGTTATCAACATGGTACCAAGCGGTGTTCCGGCAGGTAATGGTGTTCCTGCAAAGGAGAAAGAAGATTACAGTGAAATCGCAAAGGATCCTGTTAACGAATTTATCAACGAACGCTAACTTTTAATTTTTATAGATTATGGATTTGACAACTCCTATTGACATTCAGGCGGTCATTGGTGCAGTTAAGAAGCACAAAGATCTGTTGACAACCTTGAGAGCTGAAGAAGCTGGAGATATCCTTCAGCATTTTACAGCCATCTCAGGTGTGAAGGACTCAATCACTTTGGGTCGTACAACTCTCGGCCAAATTTCCCACAAGTACACGGGTAAGTTTATTGGCCAAGTTACAAATGGTAAGGTCGTTCCTCGTACACTCAAGGTATATCCTTGCGTGATGGAAATGTCGGATGAACCGGAACGTTACCGCCGTACCTATATTACCGAAGTGGATGGTGGCTTGGACCCGAAGAAACATCCTTTCGAAATTTGGCTCATCAACTACGGTATCAAGTGCGCTTCCAAGGAATTGCACGATATCCTGTTGGTTGCTAAGTACGATTCTGATACCGCAAAGACAGCTTTGAACACTTCTTTCGATGGTATCTTGACAATCGTTGAGACCGAAAAAACTGCCGGTAATATCAGTACCTCTTTGGGCAATATGCATGCTACAGGTGCATTTACCCGTGCAGATATTGGTGAGAAGCTTCTTGCCATGTGGCGCAAGATGCCACAGACTTTCCGCAAGAGTGGTGGCAAGATGTACATGTCTGAAGACCTTGCACAAATGTACGATGATTGGTTGGACGACCAAGGTACATTGGTTACTGGCACAGGTGCTGAGACTGCAGGTCAGAAGTTCTTGCGTCAGACCAACGGCAAGTGTGAAATCGTTCGTCTCTCTGGTATGCCTGAGAACTCACAGTTCGTCATGATTACTACCAAGGAGAATATTGTCTATGGTTATGACAAACCAAGCGACTTCAGCTCTCTTCGTCCGTTCATGTCCGGTAACCCGTACTTGTACACCGCTGCAGGTAAGTATGTGTTGGGATTCCAGTTTGTCACAATCGACAAATCTGAATTCTTGTGTAATGATCAGCCTGTCACTCCGACAGCTTAATAATAACCTCTAAAAGATTAGGCTATGAATAAGACTTGTATTCAATTGGCGGATATCGACGAAGCAGTTAACTGCTCCGAACTCGATAACTTGGCGGGTGTCGTTACTTCACTCATTTACTTCTATTGGAATGATGTGGCTACATGGCCGGATATGCCGGCTCCTGCTTCTGAAGAGGGTACCATGACGTTCGAAGAAGCTGGTGCCTGGGAGGGTGATGTCGTGATGAAAGAAGGCTGCCGTGCATATCAGCTGGTATTTACTGACGATAGTGGTGAACTGACTATCACTGACCAAGGTGAAACCGGTGGTGAATCATGTTTGTATGAATTGAATGTCACTCGTGCCAAGATGTCACAAGTGATTTTCGGTTTCGAAAATGCAACTCGTGGTCGTCGTCTCGGTTTGATTGTGACAGACAAGAATGGTAATCGTTACCTCTTGGGAGACAAGCTCAATGCTGCACGTCGTGTTGCAGCTGATGCATCGACTACTGGTAAGGTCGGTACAGACTTGAACAAGGCTCCTTTGAAGTTTACCTATGGCTGTCCACGTAAATTGATGTACACCGGTGATGTGGAGAACATCCTCAAAATCGCTGGTGCGGCTGCTGGATAAGCAACTTCTGAATAAATCATATCTGACTGAAAGGGCTCTCTGCGTGACGCAGCGGGCTCTTTTTGTTTGTGTCCGATTTCCGCACCAATATCCGCACTTATATTTGTATAGCTAAATTTAATCTTTATGACGAACAATTTTATCCAACATCGCCAAAAGGCCATAGACTGGTTGAATGGCAAACGTGATTTTGATGCCGGGATTAAAGTACTGGAGGATTCCAAGTTCAAGCCTGGTGTAGTAGCTAAACTCAAGAGAGTGGGCATCAAGGCTCCAGAAGCCAAATCAAGATTAGTGTATCTCATGCGTTCACTGGTTCAGGCATGGGCTATGAATGATGAAGAGGTTGTGGACAATACGGATCCTGCAACAGGACTGGATGAAGATTCTGCAACCATCGTTACTGACAGCTCGGCTGCATATATTCAAATGGCTGCCGAAAAATTGGAATCAGAACCCAATGCTTTTCCGGAGAGAATCTCGTCTGTTATCCGCGAGTATGCATCAGCATACAAAACACGAGATAAACTACACAAACAGTTGGCTGAACTCCCCGAGAACAATGAACCTGATGTGATGGAGAAACGTCAGGAGCTGACAAAACTGATTGCAGAGAAAACGGATTTGATGGAAAAACTTTATCCGTTGTACGAAAAATATTTGTCGCTCAATGAGGACATATCTGAAGAAGAACTAAAGCAGCTTGAACATGATGACGATAACTCAACTAATGCGGATGCTTCGGAAAATGAGGGTGGAGTTGAATCTGATAATTCATATGTGGGTAAATCAAAACAAGAATTGCAGAAGCTCCGTAAATCTATATCAACGAAGATTGGTCGAGCAAAGAATATGCTCGAGTATCAACAGGAGACGAAGAAGGACACACCAGATCCGATGCCGGAATCTCCCAAAAGAGTGAAGTATGAGACCAAAATAGCCAATCTTACCGCTGAACTGGAACAGATTGACTACGCCATTGCTAAGTTAGCATAAACTTGTTTGTGAGATGCTTGTAGGTTTTCATGATAGAAGTTTTAAGGTTAATGATGATGAACAGGCGGCCACTCCAAAAGTGAGGGGAGTGGCCTGCCTTGATGTTGGGCAGAACGCTGATAACGACATCGTGGTACCCCTCCTTAGTCAACCTTCCGCTTTAGGCAAAATACACATGGGGCAGGACAAGCATTTCTATTCCAATGGCTCTTTCAATTTAGTGCAGCTCGTTCTGTACTTACTAAAGCAGACTGGACCGGCTCATGTGTTCATCTCCAGCTATTCGATTGCTGAAGATTCATTGGCTACATTAAAAAAACTACAGGACAAAGGAGATATATGGGATATCGCTTTTCTCATTGATAACCGTGTACGTACCATTTCGCCCAAACCGTTCGATTTCCTGGTTACTGCTTTCCCGGATAGATATAGGTGCTGCGCTTTACATGCTAAAGTGGCGCTGATTTGGAATGATAATTGGCATCTGTCTGTTGTGGGTAGTCAGAATGCCACCCACAATCCAAAGCTGGAGAGAGGTATCATCCATACTTCACAGGATATTTTTTACTTTGACTTTAAAACCTTGACCCATGAATTTGAACGAGGAACAACTTGACTCCATAACCAACGCGGGTAGATTGCTTATACCTCCTTCATTGGTAGCCATTGACCTTGAAGTGGATGAGATGGATTTCATTACAGAAATCCGTACTCCAGGGACTCCTGTACACAAAGCATATTACTCAGGTTATCTGGAGCAGTTGATGGAGACAAGAGTAGCCATCATCAAGGCGGCTCGCAATGGTAGCAACCCAGCATTGGTCGAAGTTCTGAAACTTATTCAAGAAGTTAACCTACAATTGAAATATGAGTAGAAAAGGATTGCCTTCATTGGCCGAACAACGGTATGAATTGATACAGCAGCACATCATAGATCCGGAGAAGTCTCCTTTGCCGGCTGAGCTGAAGGAACAGTTCAATCGTGTGCTGCAGGTGGCACGTCTGTTGGATGACTACCCCAACGATACGCACATCATCAATATCATGCTGGCCAAATATCGGATATCCACAACGCAGATCCGAAAGGATATCGCTTTGGCACGTGAGATGTTCAAGACCAATCATACTTTCGATTGGGACTTTTGGCATGCATGGCAAATTAAGGATCAATTGGAACTGATACGTGAATGTCGGCTGAAGGGTGACCTCAAGCAATGGAACAATGCCAAAAAAACATTGGCTATGCTTATTGGTGAGAAACCCGAAGCTATTGAGGACCCAAGGAGAATGGAGAAGAATGTATTCTATATTCAGGTCAACAATGGTACTGGAGAGAAACTGAACATCAATCTGGATACTTTGCGGTCGTTGTCACACCAGGACCGAAAAACCATCATTGATACATTGTATCAACCGGTTGATGATGCACAAGTAGAAGAGATAATGAATTCTTAAATCAATATGGAAAAAAGAGTTGTCAATAAAAAATTAGTCGCAAGACTGATGGATACTAAAGGTATCGAAATGATTTCTGTTACCAGTCAGAACGTAATCGCACAGGTTAGTGCTAAATTTACCCCTAAAATGGCTGATGACTTGGTTCGCGAACTCGGCCATGAGAAAGATGCTAAAGCTGCTTCTAAAGCAGGGGATAATTACATCGTCTTTTCACGGTTCTGATGGATACGAATGTTTGGGAAGAAGAGATTGTTCTGAATCCGGCGCAGATGGCTTATCTGCTGATGCAGGCCAAGAACAAGTATGTGATTTATTCACGCGGTACCGGTAAATCTTTTATTGTCGGTGCTGAAGTGGATGAAAACGTACGTATCATGCCGCGTGGAGTGACAACCCTTGCCCAAGCTACCTATGGCCAAGCCTTGACCAAGACGTTGCCATCCACCTTTAAGCTGCTGGAGCAATTAGGATATAAAAGATATGATACCAAAACAAAAACGGGTGATTATGTAGTGTGTAGGACTCCTCCGGATGGTTGGTACCGTCCTTATGAACATCTGATGAGTTACGAACATTGTATCACCTTCAGTAATGGCCATTGTCTCTATATCCTTACTCAAGATGGTAATTCTCGTGGACCGAATGCGGACTTTAACATCACTGATGAAGCCTTGACATTGGATAAAGAACAGTTCGACCAGGAAGTAGCACCTACCAACCGAGGCAATGAACACATCTTCGGACACAAGAGCAAAAGCCCTATCCATAAGCACCATGGTAACGCCTTCTTCAGCTCCATGCCCTACGAACCGGAGCAGAAATGGCTGTTAGAGCCGGCCAAGTATTACGAAGAGGAGCGGGATATCCATCTGTTTGATGTCTGGAATCGTATCGTAAAACTGCAACTGCAGCTTATCGATGCGAAACTGAATGAGGATGCCGTCCTTTTCAAAGAAATATGGAATGAAACCGTGCGCTTGAGACGCACCATTACACCTTTCGTCTCAAAAGACGGCACATTGTTTATATTGGCTTCCATCTTCGATAACTTGGCCAATGTAGGTTTGTCCTATGTCATGAACCAGTTTAAGGTGATGGACAAACTTTCATTTATGATAGAAATCCTCAATTTTATCGTTGATAAGATTGACCATTGCTATTATAGTCTGGATGAACGGCACAAGTATTACAGGGCTTCCAATGACAGCTATATCCGTGACTTTGCCGAGAATACCGATTTTGACTGGAGACAATTGGCCGAGACGGACAGCCGCATGGATGCCGACTGCAACCCGAACCAACCAATCGAAGTATGTTTCGACTGGGGTTCCAGTGCTTCGTTTATGGAGGTGGCCCAATGTGGTCACTTTGATTTTGTGACCAAACAGATGCATCCGAATCGTATTGTGGATAATACCATCAATGAATTCTTTGTGCATAGTTCTGATGTAGAGGATACCATGGTGAATGTATTGGTGGATAAGTTCTGCCATTATTATCGGTTTCATCCACATAAGATGGTGCATGTCTATCGGGACAGATATGGTGATATCCGTCTCGCTAATTCCAAGAAAACATACAATGAAACGGCGATAGACCGTTTAATCAAACATGGTTGGACTGTCAAGCAGTTCACCCATCGTGGTATTGAACCGCCACAGCACGATAAATATCTGCTGTGGTCATCCATTACTGCAGAGACCGATGAGCGATATCCGCTCAAGCGGTTCAATGCTTCGAAGTGTAAGTACATCCTCATTTCAATGAACAATACTCGTGTCCGCACCAACTCATCGGGCAAATGGGAGAAGGACAAGCGCAGCGAGCGCAATGACTCAATCCTACCTGAAGAAGCTACTCACTTCGGAGATTGTATCGATAAACGTGTGTGGACAAAGTATGGTGATATTCTCACCAAGCGAACATCGTTCGTTGATATCCGCGTTTAATTTCTCACTCATAGGACTGCTGTCTGCCTCTTAGGACTGAGGCGGTGGGGTGGGGACTGCCATCATATTTCCTTTTTGGGTGCGGAAAAGGGCGCAGTCGAGTTTAGGGCGCGTTAGGGTCAACTCCGTGACTTTTCTTTGCATCGGCAAAGAAACAAAACTCTTTCCTTTATTTTTCAATCGTTTACGATTCTTTTGGCTTTCGTTAACACTCATCCCTCGTCGTTTCCGCTGTAACTTACTCGGTCACTCATAACTGACTAAGTTACGAATCCGGAAACGACGATTTTATACCCTTTCAGGAGAGCGGTTGGTTGTGCATCAGGTTTCAGTTGATGCATAACCTTACGTTGTTCATTGCTCTACTGTTCTGCTCTTCGCCTTGGCCCTTTCCCTATCAGCTTCGATGTGTCGCTTTTGACAGATGCAAAGGTATTTGTGCCGCTCCATCTGTCAAGTACTGGCGGAGTCCGCTTAAAAAATCTCCATCCCGTTGGGTAGTATTCTGTGCCGTTGGTTTTAGGCGGATACTTGTCTTGATGTCCCTGCACACCTTTTGAAGCATCGTAAAAAGGCGAAACATACCGAAGCGATAGTGACGGAATAAAAAAAAGCTCAGAGCAGGTAGAGCAAAAATTAAAAAGGCTCACACCCTCGGCTTCAAGTTCAAGAATAAATTAAAAATCAAGAGTTATGGCACAGAAAATCAATGAACAATTCCAAAGTCAATGGCAAAAGCCAATGTTTTCATTTTTCGACTATTTACCTACCAAGTACGATGCAAGCAAAGAAGAATGGAAAGTACGCAAACTAATATGGGACTTCAAGCAAGGCAAACGAAGTTCCAAAGTCGCAAAATTGGTGGCATCACAACTCCGCAAGCAATTTGGTAGCATATGCGACACGCTGACCTTTGCTTGTATCCCTGCAAGCAGCGCAGAAGCAAACGCCTTGAGATATGAAGAATTTGCGGAAGAGGTATGCCGTTTGACAGGTGCACAGAACGCATACAAGGCTATCAAAGTAGAAGGTGAACGATTGGCTATCCATGAAACCAAGTGCGGAAAGTCCATTACCACAGTAAACACCATTAGTTTTGATAAGGAATTTTTCAACGGCAAACGAGTAGTTTTGTTCGATGATGTGATAACACGAGGTTTCAGCTATGCCCGTTTTGCTTGTGAATTGGAGTACTTCGGAGCCGAAGTGTTGGGAGGTTATTTCTTGGGTAGAACGATTAATAATTGAGGACATGACAAGGTTTGAACTACATGAAGACTACAGAACCGCAACGAATGAAGCTTTGCAAGTCTTGGAGTTGAATAGGAACGACATCGATACGGCAACCAATTATCACGAACTCTTTAACCGCCTGACACCAGCGAAAAAACGTTTGGCACTTGCGGCCGTAGAAGCCTATAAAATGTACAGCTACCGGGAACGAAAGGAGCAGATATTTTGCAGTAAGGATATTTTTGAGACGATGAAACCTTGTTTGTCTGATTTGTCGGTAGAGGAATGTTGGGTGATTTTGTTGAACCAAGCAAGCCGAATGATTAAGAAAATACGCATATCGATAGGGGGTATCAGCGGAACCGCCGTAGATGTTAGGGTGATACTCAAGGAAGCTTTGACCGCATCGGCTTCGGCTTTTGCTTTGATACATAACCACCCGAGCGGAAGTCTAAGACCAAGTAGAGAGGATGACAGGCTGACAAAACAGGTTCAGCAAGCTTCGGAGATAATGAATATCCGATTTATTGACCATCTGATTTTTACGAATGACAATTTTTATAGTTACAACGATGAAGGACGTTTGTAAGGGAGTGGGCGATAAAGTCGCCCATTCCGCTGTTTTCACAAGCGAAAACAGCGGAATGGGGCCCGGTTTATAATGTTTCTTGAGATTTTTTCCGTTCCTTCAACCACGGAGGAGATAATTCATTATATTTGCACAGTTGTTAAAATATAATGTTGTTATGAAAAAGTATTTATTATTGATGCTGATGGCGATAGGATTGGCATCTTGTGTGACTGTTGAGCAAGTGACGCATACAAACATCATTGATTATTCAAGATTTACAAAGAACGGTATTTTTGTTACAGAATCGAATACTGTTAATTTTGATTATGAGCCTTTAGGTTCTGTTGTTGCAACTTCTAGAGGTCCGGTTGCTTCATATCTTGTTGCCATGACGGTGGATATGGATAAGGCTTTCTCTGATATAGGGAAGAAGTTGAAAGAAATAAATGCGGATGGTCTTATCAACTTGAAAATTACCAATTATGCAGATAAATATTACTATTTTACAACCGTTTCAGGTATGGCCATTCGTCGAAACCCTATTGATAAGTCCGTTGTTACTACATATCAAGAAGTGTTGGGGTATATTGACCTCATTAAACTGGAAGTGGTCGAAGCTTATGAGAGCGGTACAAAAATATTGACTTCTGCTCAAATGTCTATTGAACAGATAAATAAAGCCAAGAAGAAGTTTTTTGCCACTCAGAATCAAGTGTTCTTTTATACGAATGATGGTCTGAAGACTAATACTCCTTACATGGCCATTCAGGATAATCATATCATTAATTATGCGACAAATGAGTTTATTCCATTGAAATAATTCACTACCTTTGCAAAGTAGAAGTATTTCGCTTTTGATTAATAAATGCACTATTTAAGGGGTTCCGGCTAAGGCTGGAGCCCTTTTTTTTGTATTGATTTTCCTTTTTGCTGAAAATATTCACTATAAATGTTGTGGATTTGGTACATATATTATATTTTTGTAGTGCCAAAACACTGATGATGTTAATCATTCCGTCGAGCACCCGGATAGATGCTCAATACGAAATTGGGCTTTTTTTATGTCCATCGGTCAACCATCTCGGCCAATGTCCGAAATGGAACCTTATACGAAATTGTAGAAGTGGCGCGAAAGCGTAACAATCTACGGCTGTCTTTCCCAAACTTTATAGCTCGAAAGGGATGTATTGTTAGTGTTTTGGCGAACCGGGAAATGGCAGCCGTTCTTGCATCCGAAAGGGTGCAGGAGAACTTGCCTAAAATGCCAAAACACTAACAATATGATTCATTCAAATCCCGCGATGCAATCTGCATCGTCTTCAGCCA
The DNA here is from genome assembly GCA_017503235.1 of Bacteroidaceae bacterium. Classification (GTDB taxonomy): domain Bacteria; phylum Bacteroidota; class Bacteroidia; order Bacteroidales; family Bacteroidaceae; genus Phocaeicola. Next base: position 26,003 of record JAFVTL010000041.1, read on the forward strand.
TCACTTCATGGCTGAACAGTGAGAATTCCTTGTTCTCCTCTGTACTGGAGAGCGCAGTTTCTAACCTTCAGGTATTGCTCATCGGCCATGCCGTCCTCGCTTTCTCGGCATTGGTGTGTGCCAGTTCCTTGTCCGCCATGGCCGCAGTTGTCATGCTTCTTTGGTTCGCCTGGTCTTTGTCTCTTTGCAAGAAAGGAGGTATCAAATGAGCAAACAATCTGCTATATCCCGCTTTATTAGCCGAATATTGGTTACTTCTTCCCTTACACGGGAAGAGGTTGCCGATATTTTCCATGAATTAGATCGATGTAACGAAACGACATTGGCCGAGATAATTCTTGATATCAATCGGAGAGAAGCTGCAGAAGTTGGCTCATTTGATGACCAAATGGCCAAACTCTTGATTGATTATGATAAGAACCTGGAGTATCATCATCAAGAGTATAAGAACAAACTTTTGAGTGTCGAGAAGCATATTTCTACAATGATAGCTCAACGTAATGTAGCATTAAAAAGAGCGGTCGATGCTGATGAATTGGAATCAATTTATGCTATGTATGACAATAATATCTCTCAATCAAAACAATCTCGAGATGAGTTGACAGCCAATTTTAAGCAATTGAAAAATATGCTTCATCAAAAGATGTTAGAGGATAAGCGTGCTTTACAGGCAGAACAACGTGAGACTAAGTTTATGTACGAACAAAAACGTATTAAAGCACGACGTGATATTTCCAATCATAAACGAGAAGTGATTGAAAAATGGATGACTGTCATATCTGAACGCGAAATGATGAAGGGAGGTGCAGCATGAGCAATCCCGGTATTCGTCTAAGCGATAAACTTCAAGAAACTATCGCTTCCCATCAAGAGAGTAATTGTCAATCTGCTAAAGAGAGAGTGGCCATCATTGACGTTTGGATGACAACCTTGCTCAATGGTCATTATATCCAGGGTGATACTGCAGAAGAGAAACTGAAGCTCCTGCAGATACTCAATGACATGAAACAAGATTATCAATCATTAATCGTAGAATAATTATGGGTAAAATAGGTTTTCGTAGTTACGATAAAGATGATAAATCACCATCAAATGGTGAACAATCATCACAAAAAGAGGATAAACAGGAGGCAATCTCTGATAAAGATATATTCCGTCAGTTCATCCTTGACAAATACAATACGACAGGTGATGTATCGGCCAAAGTGTTCAAAACCTCACGCGATTTGGCCTATGATGCTCGTGATATGTGTAGCCCATCGTTGCCCGATATCGCTGCAGTGATGAAAGAGCTCGGCTTTACTTACGATGGCTTTATGTTATATTATGCATGGGTTCTTTATGAGAAAGAACCATTGAGGTATTAATTTCAGATTGGTTAGGATTGTTATTCAGGATAACTTTTCTTTCAACATTATATACAACGTTTTTTTTACATGTGTGGGTGTCCGGCTGTGAAGCTCGACACCCTTTTTTGTGTCCGATTCGATTTGATGATAAGCAGCTACATTTGTGTAGTTAATGACAGACAAATATGATCAATCGATTTCTTGAGACATACGGATTTGACGGCATCAAAGGATTTCTCCTTTCATTGTTCCCGTCCTTCAAGTATGGTGTTGCCGGGCAAACCATATCAATCAGTGCAGTTTTGGCAGTAGTCAGCGAATGGTTGGGTATATCGCCATTCTTGGTGTTGGTGATGTTCTTGGCCGTCGTGGTTGAGACATGGACGGGCTATAAGGCCAGTAAAAAGCAGGGCGGCCACTTCGAAAGTATGAAGTTCTCACGTTGTGTCATCAAGGTTTTCATTTGGGTTACATTGTTTTTCATTTTTCATTCGTTTGCCATGGATATGCAAACACACGAAGGCAACTGGATATATATGTGCGGTGTATATGTTTTCGAGGTGCTGCATGTGACTACAATGCTATACTTCGTTATGGAGTATACCACTTCCATACTCGAGAACTTTGCAGTGCTCGATGGCAAACCTAAAGAAACGCTTGTGGTGGCCATTGGTAATATGTTCGAACGATTCTTCGATAGACTGAAAGGGGGTCGCAAATGAAACAAGTTTTGTGGTTGATGGTCATATTAAGCCTGGTATCGTTCTTTGGCTTCGGCTTTTTAGTTGGCCGACGAACCGTTCGACCGTCGGTACCGGATACCTTGGTGGTGACAGATACAATGTATCTTCCTGGTCCGGTCATCACAAAAGAGATTCCTGTTCCCGTTCCTGCAGACGTAGATACGGCAGCCATATTGGCGTCTTTTCATACGCAGCGAATTTACAGCGATAGTCTGGTATCTACTCCGGAAGTGCAAGTGGTGGTAGTTGATACGGTGTATAAAAATCAGTTGCTGGGGCGACAAGTATCATGGAGGGTCAGTACTCCCATGCGTAATAGGGCTTTTTCGATTGGAGCTACTGTAGCACCACAAGGCATATACATGTCTGTGGGCTATCGTGCTCATCGATGGAGTTTCAGTAGCGGTTATGATGTGTATAACAAAGCGGTCATGGTGTCCGCACATTACGATATTTTTAAATGGTGATAAGTGGTACAAATAGTGGCTGTTTTTGCCGGGATTTCGGTTCTGTAGTTCTAAGTGATATTACAGGTAAGATTTCGGTTAGCTATCTCTTTTATTTGCCTGACAATACACAGACATCAATAACTGAGTATTATACACCAGACAATAACGGAGATGTACATATCAATGATTTGGGTACATTGATATTATCGTATTTCAGTTCCATGCCCATCAATTTGTCGGATGCTTGTGTGTATGATTTGTCCATCCTGATGGAAGCACAAATTTTTGATGAAAGCGGTGAGAGATTGAATGGATTTTCACAAAGGTTCTATTATTCGAATTGTCATACATCAATCTCTGCTCCATATAAATACCGCGGATTCCTGTCCCGTCATCGTCGTCGTAAGATACTGCCCAATCAAGCCCATTTTATTGGTTTCTTCCAGAAAGCTCAACAATTGGGCATAGGTGTCTCTTATCGATCGGGCACAGAATCCAAGTGGACGGAGTTTGTACAGGATGTCGCGGATACAGGTTATCTGTATTATCGTAACTTGTCACTCGATACAGTTGTATCCTTGTTGCAGTCTAATACTGACATAATTGTATCCCCGGAAGATGTATTCTATTTCATTGTCTACCTAAAAGCAGATGGCCAAGTGGTTGATGCTATGCAGTTGGATATAGACAGAACACATTATCCTGCAGTATCTCATTTCGTCTATCGAAATTGTTTCGGTGTTCCGGATACACTCCAATTCGTCGGCAAGGATAACCGTACTTCTGAAATGGAAGCTACTTATGTCAATATCCAAAGACAATACCGCAAAATCAATACTAAATATAATGTCTATCATGATATTAATTCAGGCTATATCAATGATACGCTCCGCGATTGTATAGAAGACCTTGTAAACAGTGACGTGTTCCTGTATGACAATACGACGTTAGGCGAGAGAGTGACAATCACAGAGACCGCTTTTGACGAATCACGTCCAAGAACGGAGCCGATAAACGTGAGACTGAAGTATCGGTTGGCTCGAGAATGCCAGCGGACAATTGACCGTGATATGACATTAGATTATCGAATTTTTGACCACACATTTGGAGATACTTTTGAATGATGGATACGATTAAAAGAAACCAGGTACTTGATGAATTGGACATCCGTACTCTTCCCGATGGACGTAAACGGATATTCTCCATCAAATTTGTAACCAAAGAGGGTAAACTGATATTCCTCCCTCAAGCATATGCTTGTGGGGCAGGGCGTATGAATAACAAACGATTCCGTGTACGTGGTATACAACCGTGTGATTGCAAAGGCAATCCTGAATATCATCCGTATCCGGTATGTATTGACAACATCTTGCAATACAATGGCAAAAAAGTGGTTTTCATCCAAGATTGATTGATTATGGAAATATTGTTTAACGAGAAGGGGATACCCCTCATGATGACCAGCTCCAGTGCTTTTCTGGAGACAACAGGCAAACCGGAGAATTACATTCAGGAGAAATTAAAGATTCTTTCTCCTTATGCTTCTACCCTTGAAGATATCGTAAAATATAAAGATTACCAAGTTATCAGCTGGGGCAAAAATAACCATTTCCCTCATGCGGCCAACAAACAGATTACCACAACTTCAGTGTTGAACACGGGGTTGAAGTTCTTGCGTAGCTTGACCATCGGCCAAGGTATTTATCCATGCAAGGTACTTGGCTATGATGATAAAGGTAATGAAGTGCTTGAAGCGGTTAAAGACCCTAAAATACATCAGTTCGTCAACAGCCGGATGGTTCGTCGCTGTTTGGAGAAAGTATCTCGCGACTATTTCAAGTATGGTAATGGGGCCGTTCAGATGATTCCGGACAAGGCTGGTAGTTCCATTGTTGGACTGAATCCTTTGAATGCCTTGTACTATCGTTATACGGTGCCCGATGCATGGGGCGCTTGCAAGTGCATCGTTTCCAGTGATTGGCCGGATAAACCGGGTACTCATCAGACAGACAAACCGCAGATTCTGGATTGTTTGATGGATTACGATCCGGATTTACACATGGAATGGATGAAGGTCGCGGGCAAAATGAAAAATTCATTTGTATTCCCCATTCGGGATAGCTGGTCAAACAATGACTATTACGGTGAACCGATATGGCTGCCATCTTATATCCTTGGATGGGTGGACATCGCACACATGGTACCGATGTTCCTGAAGAAGGCATATAAGAACCAAATCACATGGAAGTGGCACGTACAGATACCATATTCGTATTGGGATAAGAAATTCCCTGAAGACCAATACAAGGATCCTAACGCACGCAAGGACGCTATTACCAAACACATGGATAAGGTGGAGACGAACTTGTGCGGGCTCGAGAATGCCGAAAAGCCACTCTTCACGAACTATGCTGTTAACGAAGCCAACGGCAAAGTCGAAGAAGAATGGAAGATTACGGCTCTCGATAACAAATACAAGGGTGGCGAGAACTTGGTGACTTCTGCAGCTGCCAACTCCGAAATCCTCTTCTCCTTGATGGTGAACCCGAATGTATTCGGTGCGGGTATGCCTGGCGGTTCGTATGCCGGCAACCAAGGTGGCAGCAACATCCGCGAAGCTTTCTTGGTGAACATAGCCAATGCTTGGATTGACCGTCAGAACTTGCTCGACCCCATCACCATGGTACTGCGTGCCAATGGCGTTAAAGATGTCGAACTGCGATTCCGTAACACAATTCTTACAACCTTGGATACCGGTGCCGGTACCCAGAAAACTTTGAGCTAATATGATATTCTCCAAAAGCAAATGGTCAGATTCTGAAGAACTGAATAAATTTATTCCGGTGAGCGCAGCACTTTCATTCGAAAGAGTGGAGTCCTCACTGGAGAATGCTTGGCGGTTGTTCGTCCTTCCGTTGTTAGGCCAAGAACTCGCCAAGGAAGTTGATTCATACTATACAAGTGAGAACCCTTCAGATCTTCAGAGAGAAATTCTTCAGGAGTGCCAACGTGCCGTCGCAAACTTGGCTTTCTGGTACAACTTTACAGAGTTGAACATCCGCATTACTGACCAAGGTATGCAACGTCAAGAGTCTGAAGGTTCATTCAAACAGACGTATAAGTACCAAGAAGATTTGCTTCGCCATTCGTTCAAGAACAAAGGATTCAATGCCTTGGATAGGTTGATTGAACTCTTCGATAAGAACCAGGCTGATTTTAGCGCGTATGAACAATCGCCAGCTTATGCTTCGCGTAAGAATGCGATAGTTCGTAATACTGCAGAGGTGGATGCCATTTATTTCATCAACAAATCGCATCTGATATTCCTTCGCTTGGTCCCTATCTTTAAGATGATGGAAGAGACTTCGCTTCAATCGGCTTTAGGCCAAAACTTATTCAAGGCATTGAAACAGAATCTCAAGGAGAATCTCCCAATTATTGGGGATACCACTACTGAAGAACTTCGTCTACAGTGTGTCCCGTTTATCGTGTACAAAGCTTTGGCCGAATTGGTTCGTACTACAGGGTCCATTACTGACCGAGGACTTTATTATCTTCAGCTTCATGAAGGGGATGGTAACATGTCCATGTCACCATCTGATCATGATACGGCAGTATTATTGGCAAATCATTTGGAGAAAAATGCAGCTAATTATCTGTCAGTACTGACCAACTTTATTGAGGCAAATCTACCGGATTTCTTCGGTGGACGGAAGTCTGATGTATTTGATAGAGACAACGACCATAAACGTACCGTATGGCTATGAGAGAAGTTATTTTCAAATATAAAAAGCTATGGATGCGCTCCATCAAGCGGACGTTGCCTACAAATTATGCAGAAATGACTCCTGCACAGTTCTTGGCAACCGTACGTTTGACCAAAGGTTGGATTGATGAACGTCAGTTCTTCCTTCAGTTCTATGGACTGAAAAACAGCCAGCTTGCCAGATTGGATGCTTTTCAAATCTATATGTTGACCGATTCATTAGGTTTCCTGAAGAATCTTCGTTCTTCATGCAGAACTTTCATCTTTAAATCTTTGCCAGGTAAACTATTGGCTCCGGCTGATAACTTGAGAGATGTGTCATTCCAACAGTTCATGACGGTCGATACATTTTTCTCGTGGTACCTGTCCACAGAGAAAGAGAAATACTTGAACCAATTTATCGCAGCTCTTTATCTGAAGCAGGGTGAATCATATCATCCATATAGGAACGAGAAGCCCCTGGACCTTGCGGCTAATAATCTATTGGCTCAAAAGATTCCTGATGATTTGAAATATGCAGTCATGCTGAATTGGGCGCTGATTAAAACATGGCTTTCAGATACATATAAATATCTGTTCCCTCAAGGTGAACCATCTGCCAATGCTAAAGGCGATAAAATTAAGTCTAAACCAGTAGAATGGTTGGCTATATTCGATGCCTTTGTAGGGGATAATATCCCGCAGATTGACGCTTATAAAGTCTTACCTTGTTTGGATGCATTCCGCTTGTTAAACCGTAGAATTAAGGAGGCACAGAAATGATTCTTGAAGATTATATCGAAGAATTGGCCACAAAGCATCCGGCGATACAGCATGAAGTGGATGACAAGTGTCATTTCTCTTGCTTGGCCGACGACAGCCAAACCAAATTTGCCCGTTCGATGCATTACCCATGTGTCGTATTGGATACCGGTGACTTTACAATCACTGGACAAACGGGTAATGAACTGCTGACCATGGAGACATCAATCATGTTCCTGGATCATGTTCGCGATACGGGCAACTCTAAAGAAATCCGTCAAGCATTCTCGTCCATGAGAAAGGTGGCTTTGGATTTCCTCAAGAAAATCCTTCGCGATAAGAATAAAAAGGAGCTTCTTGGTATCATCGGCCGATTCACAGCTATCGGTAGTGATGGCCATCGAATATACCTTAAAGATGCAGGCCTATATGGTTATGTGCTATTCCTGAACACAGATGAGAGTTTTTCCAAAGCGGATTGTGAACATGTTTTTGAAGATTGATTATGGCAGACTCTAAAGAATACTTGAGACAACAGGCACAGCTCATTCGGGACGAATACCGCAAGGGGGCAAACACGGCAAATCGTGTAGGCTCACTGTTGTTGGCCATGATTGAAGCTTTTTCAGATTCTGATATTGAGGAGCTCGCTAAAATCTTTCTCCGGAAAGATCAAGATGACACCGCTCATGGTGTAATCACCTTCCTGAACGGCGTCCTTTTCGGGAACCAGCGGCAAGGGGTGACTGTCAGTGAGGATGGCAACGCCTCGGCATATCTTGACACTGTCACCGCCTTGCGCAGATTGCTGATAGGCGACAACGGCCATGGTATCGTAACCTTGGAGGACGGAACGACACAAGCGGTCGTCGACAGACTTTACGTCAAAATCAAGGCGTATTTCGACGCCTTGGAGGTCAAGAAGAAGACCTACGTCGGCGGTGAGCAGATTCTGTCACCTGCCGGAATGAAATGTATCAGAGTGGAAGATCTTGAATCTGTCTACCGTTGCTATTTTCGAGCCTCGGAAGATGGCATGGAGATAGAGAACACATTCGTTGCAGGACAGTTGGCCATCTGTCAGGAGTGTAACATCAAAGTGGGTGTGTCCCAACATGTGGGTAACCGGTTCTATTGGCGTAAGGTCGATGCGGTTGGTAGCGATTATATCGACTTGTCAAAAACGGAGTGTGCTGCGGATTCTGACGTTCCTGCAGCCGGTGATGATATCGTTGCACTCGGCCACAAGGATGATATCGTCCGTCAGTCAGCCATCATCATGTCAAGTGTGGCCGCTACATCACCTTCGATAATCTTCTATCAAGGTATCAAAGATTTCAGCCTTGACGGGCATGAAGTCATCGTGCTTGAGTACGACCGCACATCCGGCCATGCACGCATGAAGGTGTATGGAGAAACATATATCGGCGACAAGAACAGGGATTCCTACATATCCTATGACCCTGTCAACGGTCTGCAAATCCGTGCTAAGAAAATCATGCTGTCTGCCGGCAACAACCTCGACGACAAGCTGTCGGCTCTGGACAATACCTTGAAGGATATGGATGACTCTCTGTCTGGCATGGACTCTTCCATCTCGGAAATGGGAGGAAAAGTGGATGGAATGGGGGACACGGTGAATGAAATTGATGGCACAGTCGATGAATTGTCCAATCAAGTCGGTAACCTCGACAAGGAAGTGACCAATCTTGGGCTGTCCGTTGAATCCACCAACAAGGTTGTTGACACCATCAACCGAAATATGGCGGACATATCCGGCCAGCTTGACGGCAGCATCAAGATTTGGCAAGGTGACTATTCCTCCTTGGAGGATATACTGATAGCGAACAAAGTGCCGCCGTCATCCGATTGGACTACCGACGCACTGATGAACGAGCACCTCGGAGATTACCTTGTCCTCGAGAACGGCATGTGCTATGAACTGGAATATGACATGGAGAACTACCGGTATATATGGAAGACCGTATCGGACAAATACCTCATAGCCTATCTCCGCTCACTCGACAAGAAGAAGGCTATCTTCAAGATAACGGATGACAGCCTGCCGATGACCTTCTTCTCTAAGAAAGAGTATGCCATCGGAGATTTATGGGTGAATGCTACATATCCGGAATCGGGAGAGGTGTATAACGATGAGACACTTGTCTGCATCACCCCGAAATCAGAAACCGAGCAGTTCGACATCACCCATTGGGTCCCGGCCGACGGCACCAAAAAGAAACTGCTTGATGCAGGTATCAATATCGAGAACCGGGAAATCCAGTTCACGGCTGAGCAGTTCAAGTTCCGCAATCTGCTTGGGGAAATCTTCACTGTATTGGAAGAGGTGGACGGCGTTCCTACCATACGTGCGGAACTGCTCCAGATAACCGGTGCGCTGATAGCCGAAAAGATTATGGCTTCGGGACTGGATATCGGAGGTAAATTCATTGTCACCATCGATGATGGTGAAGCTACCGTTCGTGCCAATGACGCAATCCTTGAAGCTATCCGTGTGTTGAGTGCCGTTATCGAAGGTGACTTGACTTTGGGCGATACCAACAAGATGATCATAACGCCCTCAGACGATGGAGGCTACCCTGCTATATCGTGGGGTGACTTGATGAAGATAGGTTTGGAGCTGTTGAGTGGCAATGTGTCAGCCTTTTTACAGCTTGGCGACCTGTACAGGAAGAACACAAGCATTCGACCCAACAAGATTGAAGTAGCGGATACTCCCGTTTCGGCCGACAACTTGAACCGGAACAGGGTAGTGGTAGAAGGTGGCGTAATCTACATCTATAACAAGAACTACTCCTCACCCATGATCATCAAGGTATCAGACGATGGAAAGATGAATATAAGTGACGGGGTTAGCAGTCTGGACTTGTCATTCTCAGGTGGGAAGCCGATTATCTATTCGTCTGCATGGCCATCGCAGAGTGACGTGCCGAGTGGAGGTGTGTTTATGGACGGAAGCGGATACCTCAAAATTAAGGGATAATGAAACACATCCAAATATCTTTCAAGCGGACAGAGAGTGACGGGCAGTTCCGGATAGCCGCCATCACGTATCCCGACGGTGGCCAGAACACCGAAGAGAACGACCTTGTCACCATCATGAACATTCTCCGCATAAGGGAGAAGCCGGTAGTGAGGACCGAAGAGAACAACGAATTTGCATACACGTTTGCAGCAGACTTTTAAAATAAAAACTATGGACATATCAGAAATCGGACATAAGGCGAACAGCCGACCCGTAACCAACAGACTATACCAGCTCGACGCGGAGGAATTCAACGCCATGCTGGACGAACTCATCAACCTGCGTACCTTGGTAGGTAATTCGGGGGTGGTCTACTCCGTGCGGATGCAGAACGACCTTGACAGCCGGAACATCGCCGCTTCCATCGGCTCCAAGTGCGAACTGAAGTTCACATTCGTCTCACGTATGCGTGACGGACTCGCCGATTGGGAATCCACCGGCGAATCGGCCACATTGAAGGTATCGCTGAAGAACATCAGCCACTCGGATTTCACCGTCATGCAGACCATCAAGGTTGCGGACGGGCAGGCCATGACACTTGATGTGTCCGAATGGCTGGCGTCAGGTGCCAATCAGATCATGTTGGAGGCTACGGGCGAAATCTCCAAGAAGACAACCTCCGCGCTGGTGTACACCGTGCAGCTTACTTCCTTGGCTATCTCGGCGGAAGGCTTCCAGTGGTGGCGTGCCTTCGCCAACAACATCGAGGTGCCTTACCGCATCAGCGGCAACATCAACAAGACACTGGTTGTCACCATATCGGGTTCCGGATACTCCAAGACCTACGAGCAGAACCTGGGTGATGCAGTCTTCACCGAGTCACCTTACCCGTTCACCGTTCCCCATCCGGCACGTACCGGTGTGTTCAAGATTTCCGCTTACCTCCGCAACTCGGACGGTACCATCCGTACGTCACCCTCCGAATATAACGTCATCTGTTATCTGAAGGGCAGCACAGCGAAACTGATGGCAGTCAACAATGTGGCGGAAGCGGCTACCAACTGGAACGAAACGGCCGTGTTCGACTTCTGTATCTACGAAGGGGATGCCGCCACATCATCCACTACCTTCAAGGTGACGAAGGACAAACTGACGGTGTTCCAGCGCGAAGACTCCAACCTCGCCACGAACACCAAGCATACACTTATCCTTCCGCTTGAAATCGAAACGGTGGACGACCTCGACTTCAATATCACCATCAATGCGTACAATGGCGAATACACCATGACGAATCCGGTGACGATGAAAGTAAACAACTCTACGGGCTATTCACCTTCCGCCGGTGCATCTGTCTATATCAATCCGAAGACAAGATCAAATGCGGCAGCCAATCGTCTGAAGCTCATCAACGAGGTGACGGGCGAAGAGATTACGCCGAAATGGAAGAACATGAACTGGTACAACGACGGGCATACGGTGGACGAGAACGGCAACTCCGTCATGAGGCTGATTGCCGGCTCCTCGTGCGACACCGGTATCACACCTCTGAAACCCGAATCAGCCCGGACTGGTAAGCTGTTCGAGATGGAATACCGCATCTCCAACACGACCGACTTCAATGTTCCGGTCATCCAGTGCGCGAAAGAAACGGCAGGGGGATGGGTAGGCATCAAGGTCTATCCGGACAGAGTGGTGACCCATACGGCTGCACTCAAGATTGACGATGACCAGTCCTTCAAGTTCAACACCGAAGACCGCATCCATCTGGCTATGGCCGTCATGCCGGATATCTACGGAACGAAGGACTACAACGTCTGTATTCTTTACGTGAACGGGGTGAAGAACCGTGAGTTCTCCTACGAAAGCAATGACTACTTCCTGGTGGATGATACGTTGAAGATAGGTTCTGACTATGCCGACGTGGACATCTACGGCATCCGCGTGTATAACCTTGCCGTAGGTTCTGATGGCCTTGTCAAGAACTTCATGTCGTGGCGTTCCTCCAACGACGAGAAAGCGGCCATCAAGAGCCGTAACGACCTGTACGATGCCGCCGGCACCAAGATTGACATCGAGAAGGTGAAGAAATTGTGCAACGTGGTGGAATTTGAAGGGGAGATTCCTTCCTATACCAATCCGAACAAGTTCCGTAACAATGGCGCAATCTATTGGAGAGACCATCCGTCCTGGAACATCAAGCTGACCAACGTGCCGCAGGACGGACAGGGTACATCTTCCAAGTTCTACTATCTGTGGAACCAGCGGTGGAAGACGGATGACGATACCATTATTACCTATGCGGACGGGACAACCGACAGGAAGAAGTTTACTTTCATTCCCGGCATGCCGAAGATTTCCAAATTCACATGGAAGCTGAACTGGGCGTCATCGTGCCAGTGCAACAAGATGGGTTCCGTCAACTCCATCAACGACCTTGCCACTCTGCTTGACGTTCTGGATGAAATCAAGAGTCGCCCGTCCATCTATCAGGAACCGTTCGTCGGTTTCCATAAGACATACAACGAAGAAGGCAAGCCGGTATATACCTTGCTCGGCCTTTACACCGGTGGTCCTGACAAGAGCGATTCGGGTACCATGGGGCTGGATACCGACACTTATCCCGACCTGCTGTTCGTGGAAGGAGCGGACAACGGTTCCAAGTGTGCGCTCTTCAAGGTGCCATGGAACAAGAACAAGCCTTACATCAAATACAATGCCGATGAAGAATCTCTCCAGTATAACGGAGAGAACGCGTGGGACTACGACGGCGGTGCTCCAGAAACGCAGGCCGCTGTACAGGCATTGTACGAAAAGTGCTGGATGCCACGATACAACTTCGTCTATCAGTGTTCTCCCAACCTGACGTATTGGTCGGGTACGGTCGATTCGTTGAACTCGGCGGCCAACATAGCCGCCCATCGTGACGATGACACTGAGTTTTGGGTAGATGGTGGTAATGTGTATTACTACGAAGCGGCGGAAGGAAAGTTCGTGCCGTCTGACATCGGTTCGGGTACCATCAACCTCTACACGCAGCTGGTTGATAAGGGCTATGGGCTGACCTCCTCCATGACATCGGGTAAGACAGGAACGCAACTGAACGAACTGTTCCGTGCCGCCCGTATCCTGAAGTTCGACAAGGAAGCTACTTCTTATTTCGGCAAGCGCAACCTTATCTTCACCCGTAACTGGATAGAATTTGACGGCGGTTCGGACAACCGCACGAAGAATACCTACTTCTTCATGCTGGGCGCACCGTCATCGGGATACCTCTGCTACTGCAAGCATGACGATACCGATACCATCGGACCATGGACGAACCAGGGACAGGACAAGAAGGGCTATTGGGTGGAAGTCGGTGACAAGTACGACAACGGCAACCCCGTCTGGAACGGCGAGCAGAACCGGTTGTTCAACCTTGTCGAACTGGCATGGCAGACAGACATCAAGGAGGAGATGGCCAAGTTCATGAACGGGATGATTGAATTGTCCGGCTCGAATACGGGTACCAATGCTGACAAGCTCTATGCCTTCTTCCATAAGTATTATTTCAGCAAGGCGCAGGAATACTTCCCTCAGACGCTGTACAACTCTACGGCTCAGATTCTCTATGAATCGGCCAAGCTCGCGCTGAAGCAGGGACGATATGAGAACGATACCGACCCGTTGTCACAGTCCATGGGTGACTACTACAGCGGATGGAAGCGTTGGGTCACTTACCGCATCCAGTACATGCAGTCCAAATATGCCTTCGGTGACTATTCGGCCAAGGGTACCGGACACATCATCGTTCGTGCCGCCGGTAACGACATCACTTACGAACTGACACCGGCCATTTGGATGTACCCGTGTGTCGCTACAGGTACCTCCATCATCCGTGGGGTGCGCACGGCAGCCGGGCAGACTAGTTCCGTTACCATATCCCTGGCTGGCTCGGCCGACCAGCAGAACCAGATCAAGGGGGCGCATTACCTACAGTCCATCGGTTACTGGCACAACAAGCACGTGACCGGTCAGTTGACCATCGTAGGTAGGATGTTGCGTGAGCTGCACATCGGACACCCGACAGAGGACATCACTATATCCATTACCACGTTGTCGATATCCGAAACCCCATCCTTGCAGTTGGTGGATGTGCGTAGGGTGACTACCCTCGGAGGGGTGCTTGACCTTACATCCTGCACGCACCTCCAGAAAGTCTATGCGTCCGGTTCGTCCGTCGCTCAGGTGAAGTTGCCGTCAGGAGGGCCTCTTAACCATGTGGAATACGCTGCGGCCAACCAATACCTCATACTCCGTAACTTCCCGTTGCTGGCGTCTTCGGGGGTTGTCATCGACACCTGTCTGCTGTCCCTTACGGACGTACTGGTGGAGAACTGCGCACAGCTCAACTCCATCGACATACTCCGTACCATCATGTCTGCACAACAGGCACAAGGGGACGCCCATGCACTCCAGCATGTGCGTGCGGTCGGCTTCGATGCGTACTATGAAGGGGTGGACGGTACGGAGGTCATGGATTTGCTGGCACAGCTGGCCGACGGCTCATACTCCGGGCTTGACTCCAACGGCCTTGCCGGTTCGGAACCTGTACCGGTGCTCGATGGTACACTGACCATCAACTCATCCATCTACAAGGATTCGGAGGATGCGTTGAAAGCATACTTCAATCGTCTTGTTCTGAACATTACGGGTGAGTATTACATCCGCTTTGCCGACAAGGTGGTTCAGCAGCTCTGTGCAACGAATTGGGGTGACGGCGTAGGATTGACCGAATCGAAGGCTGCCACCGTCACATCTTTGGGCAGCGTGTTCGGCTCGAACACCGAGATTACGTCGTTTGATGAGTTGGAATACTTTACAAAAATAGAAGTGCTTAATGGTCGGGTTTTTCTAAATTGTGTCAATTTAAAGAGAGTTATAATGCCGGAGCGGATTGATAAAATAGAATCCATGGCTTTTGATGGTTCTGGAATAGAAAGTATCAATTTGAATTACATCAAATCACTTGAAACATATTCTTTCAGAAATTGCTCTAACTTAAAAGTAATTGATATGCCAAATTTGAGATATTGGGGAGTTAGTGAAACTGGCTATGGTCAATTTAGTTCATCGGGAATTGTCAAAATAATCAATTTGGGTATGATTACCACCATTCCAAATTACTTCGCCTCTTCTTCAACTTCTTTGGAACAAGTGATATTACCTGAAGGAACAATATCCATTGGACAAGAAGCGTTTCAAAGGTGCTCTGCACTAAGGGACGTCTATCTGCCTAAATCAATTACAACTCTCAATGGCAGTTGTTTTTATGGGGCGGCTGTACAGAATGATATAGACCTTCCAAATCTAACATATATGGGTGGTGCTGTTTTTGCATATTGTGACATGAAAAGAATAATATCTTTGGGGTCTATTACAGATACAGGTAATAGTGCATTTGGTGATACGTTGGTTGAAGAAGTAAATCTGCCTACAACACTGGTGAGAATAGGCACAAACGCATTTGTTAATTGTAAAGAGCTCCGCCAAATAGAGATACCCGTGAATGTGACAGAGATAGGACAATCAGCATTTCAGAATTGCACAAAACTTGAAACGGTTGTTCTCCGCCCGACCACACCGCCGACATTGGGTAATTACAATCATTACGGTAATCAAGCAAGATGGTATGTCCCTGATGAATCACTTTCAGCTTACCAAGCCGCTACTAACTGGAGTGCGTTTGCATCAAGAATAAAAGGTATAAGCGAATTACCATAGAAACAAATTCTTACAAACCGAATATACATATTCATATCGGGTAGAAATTGGGTAGAGCATATTGTCATCTACCGGTTTTCTACCCGATAATTATGATACGGAGAGTATGTAAGGATTATTGTAGCTCACTTATCCCTTTAATTCTGCTTGCGTACCCTACCCATCCAGTCGCCGCTTTATAAGCATCCACAGAATCATCTGGGACATATATCGTCATTTTATCGCACCCCCAAAAAGTTGCATGACCCAATGTTGGAGGCGTGGTTGCATTAACAATAAGTGTTTCAAGATTCGAACAACCATTAAATACATTATAACCAACCGTTGTTGTCGTTGAAGGCAAATTGACGTAAGTAAGATTTTTGCAGTCTTTAAACATATTGTTTTGATAGATAGAGGTTGCACCAAGGTTCAATACTTTGGTAATACCCGAATTCGCAAAACAGGACTCTCCATCTTTATCTAACGTGCTAAGGTTCGGTAAATCAATTTCTATTTGCAGATTTGTGCAGTTTAAGAATACACTAGAAGAAAGAAGAATGATGTTCTCTTGTTTAAGAACTAAAGTACGCAAATTAGAGCAACCTGAAAAAACACCTCCGGATAGTTTGGTTAAGGTATCTGGCAATATGCACATCTCAAGCAACTTATTGCCACCAAATGTTTCTTTCATACTTGTGATGCTTCCGAGGCTTGTAACCTTTCTGATTTGCGCTCCGAGCCCGAATTGACCACCATCAAGATTACCAGTAAGATTTGGTAAATACAATTCATCCATAACTAAAGACGGACATGAACGAAACGCACCCCATCCTAATGATGTAACACTCGGTGGAATGTTTATGGATTCCAAACTGCTTTGATAAAATGCGCTTCCTTCTATTTTTGTCACATTATTGCTCAATCTCACAGATTTAATGGATGAACTTACAAACGCTTCTTTATTGATGGTCTTCAATCCTGTAAACAATTCCAACTCGTTAAAAGAGGTAATCTCCGGGTTCGAGCCGAACTGGGAATTAAATTTTTACTATAATATTTGAATCAAAAACAATTCCTATATTTGCAAAAAACATATCTTATGAAAGCTATTAAAGACAAAAAAGGAACTCATAATCGTGGGTATGTAGGTCCGATTTACGAGTACTATACCAAAGAAGAACGAAAGGAAAGAAGAAAAATGTTCAAATCTGTCCGCCATAAGTTAAAGATGCAAATACCTCTTACAGCGGAGGAGGAAGAATATAGAATAGCTCATAGCATAAATAGCGATTCAAAAATGACATACGATGGATACAGAAGTCTTTAATGATAAAAGCCCCTATAATTGGGGCTTTTCTTTATCCATCCATCGAATCCCAAGGAATGTATAAAATAAGAGACACGAACATGCCAAGAGCTGCAGAAACAATGTCTCCCCAATCGAATTTTTCATCTAACAAAGCCTCCTTAATTACAGACAACAACATTACACACACAAACACAATAGCCATCCACTTAAATCCGTAAGCACTTGCAGCACTAACCAACCATCCAGCTATTGCAAAGTGGGCCACTTTGTCATAGCCCACCTTACTAATCAGATTATTCAGCACTTTCATCCTTGGCGATGTATTTGTCCATTACTTCCTCAGCTGTCGGCTGGGTTTTGTAAATACGATAACCATCTTCGTCATAAGTGTACGGGTCGTCAATCTCTTCGTAGTGTTCGGGCAGTTCGTCGATGGGTTCATCCAGCTTCTGACCGCCGAGGTACCAAGTCTTGCCAAGGTAAATTTCCTTACCTGCTTCAAATCCATCCGAGATACGTCTGAGTATCTTCCCCTCAGAGGCTTTCAATACTGTTGTTTCGATAGTTTTTATTTCCATTTCTAAAAGGGTTTAAGTTCAATACAAATATAACAAATTTCTGTTACTCAGGCAATTCTGACAAAGGTTTTATTCGGCTTGCATACTTGCTCCAGTTTGTCGCTGATTTGTATGCCGAAACCGAGGCATCGGGAACGTATATAAGGAATGAATCGCTTGTGTTTATAAATATATCCTGTATTGTAGGCGGCGTTATTGCTTCGCATATAATTGTCTGCAATGAATAACAATTTCTGAAAGCGGCATACGTAATTTCTGTAATGCTGCTTGGTAATTTCATATAATACAATCTCTTACACCCATCGAATGCGTATGACAATGTAGTTATCTTTCCAAGACTTTCTACTCGCTCTATGTTTGTATTGAGAAACGCATTCGCACCGATTGATTCTAAGTTTGGCAAGTCTACAACCATGTTCACTATTGTTCCTTGAAACGCACTATCCATCACTTTAATGCTCTTTGGCAGGTTAATGTCAACAAGGTTGGTACAATTACCAAAACAAGATTTCCCTAATTCAGTAATTGTTTCTGGTAATACAACAGATGTTAAGTTTGGATTACCACTGAAACAATATTCGGGGATAGAGGTAATCGTACCCAAATTAGTAATTTTACCAATCTTTACATCTTGAAATGCGTATAACCCTATTGATGTCAATTTAGGAAGGCTCAATTCGTCAATCACTAATGTTGAACATAATCGAAAAGCATAATTTCCAATGCTTGTAAATCCATCATTAAAAGGAACTGATTCAAGATTAGAACATTTGTCAAAACAGTTATTTCCAATAGTAGTTATTTTGCCCCAATTAACTACCGAAACGACTCCTGATGTGGAAAACGCTACATTGCCAAGACTTACGAGATTAGGCAAATCAACTACCATTGGAGCTGGTACTTTGTTGAAAGACGAACCTCCAATAGTATTTATTGATTTTGGTAGGTTTATTTCAGCAAGTGCAGTACAACCTTGAAATACTTCTGCATCAATAGTAGTGACCGTATCGGGTATAACAACAGAAGTTAGTTTTTTACAACCATAGCAACTTCTATAACTAAGAATTGTAATTTTACCTAAAGAATGAATTTTAGTTACACCAGATTCATAAAAAGCATGGCTGCCAAAACTTGTCAAGTTGGGAAAATTGACTTCTATTTCAAGAGGAGTGCCGTTTATTATAAAAGCACCTATCTTTGTTAAAGATTCAGGTAAATTTACCGAGGTTAGGCTTGTGCAATTTTGAAATAATCGTTCGCCTATTTCTGTTAGTCCTTCGGGCAATCTCGCACTTACCAAATTAGTACAATCTCTAAAGGCATGGGCAGCTGTTCTCTTCAATCCTGTAAATAATTCCAACTCATCAAACGACGTTATCTCCGTGTTCGAGCCGAACTTTTTGTATCTTCGACTAAAAAATGAAAAAGATTCGTTACCGCTACGTCTACAACCGGAAAAAGAAATTGAACGCTCAAGGTACGGCACTCGTACAGATTGAAGCCTCTCTTCCATACCGAAAAATCTATATCAGCACAAGGGTGTACGTCCGACCGGAAGAATGGGACAACAACACCGCCATGATAATCAATCATCCAAACGCCATGCAACTGAATGCCTATATCGGGAAGTTGCGAATCAAGTTGGAACAGACAGAAATGTCCTTGTGGCAACGAGGTATTATCCCAACTTTGCTACAACTGAAGCAAGTGTCATGTGACGATAGAAGCGTTACCTCTTCATTCTGCCAGTTCGCGACATCGGCCATAAAACTTTCACAACGTAAGCCGGAAACGAAACGCAGTCTGCTCGGAACACTGGCAATTCTTGCCAACTTCATGCCGGGATATGACTGGGGCGACCTGAATTACTCTTTCCTCAAGAACCTCGAACAATACCTGTTGGCCAAGGGCTCCGCAGTCAATACCATCGCCAAGCACCTCCGCAATGTCCGCACACTGATAGGAGAGGCCATGTCGCAAGGGTACATATCCTCCGACGAGAATCCTTTCCGTTCCTTCAAGATACACTACGAGAACCGGCCGCACCGATTTCTGAATCCCGACGAACTGAGAAGAATGGAGAATGTACGTGTGACTGGTAAGCTCGCCCATGTACGCGATGCGTTCCTGTTTTGCTGTTACACAGGCTTGCGGTACTCAGATTTCCGCCTACTTCGTGAAGACAGCTTTCTGAAGATAAAGGGTAACATGTGGCTGCACATCAAGACGGAGAAGACCGGATACGACCTTAAAATACCTCTGCATCTCGTGTTTGGCGGTAAGGCATTGGAAATCCTTTCCCGTTATCCGTCCGTAGAAACATTCTCCGACATCCGCTCCAACGCAGAAACCAACCGCCGGCTACGTGAACTGCAACAGATGGCCAAGATAAAGACCAGGGTGACATTCCACACCGCCCGGCATACCTGTGCCACCCTCCTTTGTCACCAAGGGGTACCGATAACTACAGTGCAGCGCATCTTAGGACATACGAAACTGACCACCACACAGCTCTACTCCGAAGTGATGGCAGACACGATCGTGAAGGACTTGAAGAATGTTAAGAAGAATTACCGATAAATTAAACGACTGATGACGGCGCTGTTTCGCTGTTTTTGTGTCCTACGGCAATCCTCATTTTAAACGTAAGTTTGTGTTATAAAATCAAAATTTATGGCACAAGCAGATCTTCTTATTCCTTTTGTCCTTTCATGGGAGGGTGGTTATGTGAATAATCCTGATGATAAAGGTGGACCCACTAATATGGGTGTTACTTTATCAACGTATTCACGATATTGCCGATATAAGGCTTATCCTCGTCCTACAATAGAGAGGCTTCAGAACTTACCCATGGATACATGGCGCGAAATCTTCAAAATATTCTATTGGAATGTTTGTCGTGCTGATGAAATCGAGAACCAGGCAATCGCTAATCTGGTCGTCGATTGGTTTTGGTGCTCCGGCAAGTGGGCGATAAAATATACTCAGCAAGTATTAGGCGTTGAACCCGATGGTATAGTTGGTCCTATCACATTGGATGCTCTGAACTCCATGAGTTCGTTGGATCTATTCGCCAGCTTATGGAAGAAACGAGAACTTCACTTCATAGCTTTGGCTCATCGTAAGGGGCAAGGACAATTCTTAAAAGGGTGGTTGAACCGACTGCATTCGATAAGATATTACGGACTGATCAATAATGAGTGAGGAGAAATTACTATCGGTCGAGGAGTTTAATAACCAAGTAACCAAATGGGCATTGGTTATTAAAAGTAAGTCAAGACGTACTCTTGCTTCTAATACTCGTTCTTCCGGCCGATTGGCTACCAATATTGATAAATTCGTTGACAAACTGTCTGACCATGACCCTGCATATAAAGTCAAGTTTAACTTCCTTCGATATGGGGTATATCGAAGTTATGGTGCCGGACGTGGATATGTCATAGTCAATGGTAGGCCGGTTCGTGGATATCGTGTACGCTCAGATAAAGAAATTCGAAATAAAGTGTTTGGTTTGGCGGCTGGAGAGATGTTGAAGAAGGGTTATTCTGTCCGTGATATCAATACAGCCAAATATGTAGATAAGAATGATTTGCGTGTAGCGCGTAAACCTTTGGATTGGATAGACCAACATATCAATTCCGATATGGATACGTTGGCCGATTTGGTTCAAGAGTTTTATGGTGATGAAGCATTGAGACAAATGCTGCAGGATTTTGATAAACTTAAAATCAAAAAGAAATGAGTAATAACAAGGACGTTAAAAGGGGCATTGTTCTCTATATAGATGGCAAGGCCGTTAAGAATGATGTTACAGCCATCAAGGCTGAACTCAAGAAACTGACCAAGGAGTTGGACCATATGGCTATCGGTTCGCGTGAGTATAACGAACAGATGGCCAAAATCCGAGATTTGAATGCAATCATTAAACAGCATAAAGCAGAAATTAGAGCTGTCAATGAAGAGCAGCATCTTTCTCTCTCTAAGGGTGTCGATTTGTTCAATAAATATGCTGCATCTGTTACGGCTGTTGTCGCTGCTTTGACTGGAGTGGTTCTGAAGTTAAATTCATTCCGCAAAATGTTGCACGAGAGAGAGGATGCTAAGGCTAATTTGATGGCACTTACTGGTCTCGATGATGATTCTATCGGTTGGCTTGAACAACAAGCGGTAGAGTTATCCACGACAATGGATAAGAGTGGCCTTCGTATCAGACAAAGCGCATCTAAAATTCTGGAAGCGTATATGCTCGTTGGTTCCAATAAACCGGAACTACTTGCAGATAAAGAGGCTTTGAATGCAGTTACTATTGAGGCTATGCGCTTGTCCTCTGCTTCCGGAATGGATTTGAAGCAATCTGTTAATGCCGTTACGACTGCTCTGAATCAGTATGGTGCAGGTGCTGATAAGGCTGCTAAATATGTGAATGTGCTGGCTGCAGGTTCAAAAGTTGGTGCTTCTGCTGTAGATGCACAAACTTCTGCCATCTTAAAGGCTGGTACAATTGCAGCTACTAGTAACATCCCTCTTGAGCAGCTTGTAGGTACCATTGAAATGCTCGGTGAAAAGGGTATCAAAAATGAAATTGCCGGTACGGGATTGAAAACCTTCTTCACTCGATTAGCCACTGGAGCCGCTGATACGAACCCGAAGGTCGTGGGGCTTTATACAGCTTTGGATAACCTTAATCAAAAAGTGAAAGAGGCCGAGATGCAACAAGTCGGTGGCGGTACTACTTTGCTTAAAAAATTGTTTGGTGATGAAGGGATGCAGACTGCAATGATTCTAACCCAAAATGCGGATAAGGTTCGATATTATACAGAAGCGGTTACGGATACCAATATTGCGATGGAGCAAGCAGCTATCAATTCCGATACTGCTGCAGCGAAGCTTGAGCAGGTTAAAAATGAGTTGAATGAGCAGGGTATTGTCCTGATGAAAGAGTTGAACCCTGCAATAACATCTTTCTTGAATCGTTTGGTGAACTGGTCAAGATATACCGTTTCCCTTGTTAAATTCATTGCGGACAATCGAACAGCTTTGAGCCTATTGACTACAAGTGTAGTCCTCTATACTACATGGGTCAATAGGAAGAACATTGCAGATAAAATGCAATTGTTCTGGAATCAGAAATTGTTGGTATCGTTCAGGGCTTTGAATACAACAATGAAGGCTAATCCTTATGTGTTGTTGGCTGCTGGTGTTATTACTGCAGTAGGTGTACTCGCGGATCTTAAGCGTAAGCAAGATGCGGTTACACAATCAATGCGGTCAATGGATTCTATCAATAAAAAATCTACAGAGGACTTTGATAAGCAGGCTTCGAGGGTTGAGTTGTTGACCAAGATAGTTCATAATAATAACATGTCGCTGAATACTCGCAGAGAGCGGTTAGAAGAATTGAAGTCTATAGTTCCTGGTTATAATGCTCAGTTAACAGAAGAAGGTAAGATTATTCAGGATAACACCGATGCAATAAAGGATTATCTCGTTCAATTGGAGAAGCAGATAAAATTGAAGTCTGCTGAAGATGAATTGACAGAGTTGCTTGGTAAACAGCGAAAAGTAGAGAACCGCTTGAGAAGCGAGGAAGAAGCGGCCTTAAAGGCTAAGAACAATTTATTGGCGGCTCAAACATCAGCATCGCTTCAAGCGTCTAGACTTGGTACTTCGGGTATGAAAACGATGTATGGTGCTTTGGCTCAAGCCCCTAAAACCATGCAAGCTGAATACAGCAAAGCTGCAGCAGCAGTTTCGGCGACAAAGACGGAGTTGGATGGTTTGGCAAAAGCCATTGGTGTTATCCAAAAAGAAGTGAGTGACCGTAAACTTGATTTGACAGGCTCAAATGATTCCGGTGACGATGATGATAAATGTCCAAAGTGTGGCAATAATCCTTGTACTTGTTTGAAGGTTGTTGAGAACGAAGGTGCCGTAAAAAAGCAGCTTCAGCAGTTGGAGATAGAGCATGGCCGACGAATAGCAGAGATAAAGATTGAGTATCTTGAAGACGATAACATGACGCAATCTGAGTACAACAAACGTATTCAAGATGCTGAATTGCAATTACTCAATGAGAAATTGAAAGTAATGGGATTGGAAGAATCACAACGTCAGCAGTTGTATGAAAGGTTGTTGGATATGCAAATCAAGCAGAGAGATACTTCTAGGAAGCAGGCGTTGGATGAGACAAAAGAAACTCTTTCCGCTAATCAAAAGAAGTTCCAGTTAGAGGCTGAACAATTGGGAAAAGACTATAAGAACCGTTTGATTACCCGTGAGGACTTCTTGAAAAAATTACTTGAGCTTCAAAAAATCTATGAGATTGCCGGCAATACACCAGAGGTGTTGACACCGGAGCAACAAAAGGTGATTGACGAGTATTTGGATAAACTGGATGAAGTGATTGATAGATATAAAGGTGCTGCCGAACTAACGGAGAAATGGAGAGAGATTACTATAAGAGCATGGAATGACGCAGAAGCATGGGCGGAAATGTCATTCGATGATATGGAGGTGTTATTGAGAGAATTGACAAAGAGTTTGTTTAATTTGGCTGATGGATTTGACACAAATCAAGATAAATTGGCTGCATTGGCGACATTCGGGAGCGCCTATATGATTCAATTAGGAGCTGCTGTCGGTCAAACTCTTGGTGGGGCGAAGGAGTCTTTGGGTGATTTCTTAAAGTCCTCTTTGCAAATGGTTCTTGAAGTCATTAAACAACAACTCATCGCAGAACAGGCCGCTGCTATCGCTTCAGTTACGATGAAAGAAATCACTTCGAAAGGCTTCATCGGTATTGCGACTGCTGCAGCTAAAATCGCTCTCATTACAGCATCCTTTGAAGCGGCAAAAACAGCTATCGGCAATTTCTACACAGGTGGCTACACTGGTTCCGGTGATTGGGATGAACCCCAAGGTATTGTTCACTCCAACGAATTCGTGGCGAACCGCTATGCAGTGGCAAACCCTGCAGTTCGTCCGGTACTTGACTTGATTGATCAGGCGCAGCGTTCCGGTACTATTGCCAATCTGACGGGTAATGATATCGCTGCAGTGGCGGGTTCTCGGTCGATGCCTGTGACGCAAACACCGGTGGTTGTGAACTCAACTTCACAACCAAATGACAGAGAACTAATACAAACCATCCGTGATTTGCGCCAGGTTATTTCTCGCTTGTCCGGTCGTCTTGATGAACCGATAGAGGCTGTAGGTGTCATCAGTGGCCGACATGGTTGGAGAGCTAAACTCGATGAATACGACCAGTTGTTGAACAATAAATCAAGATAATTATGATTGAATTACTTATAAATGGTCAGCCGGTGGATTTGCCGGCAGACTTCTCCTTCAGCATGGAGTATGAGAATGAATTCTTTACTAAAGCTTCGGAATATAGCCTGGATATTTCATTACCATTAGAGGGCAGCCCGAACAATCAGAAGATATTCGGCCAAATTCATCGGGCAACTACTCCCAAAGAGAATGCCCGTTTGGAGTCGGCCGCTTATGTCAATGGTCGTTGCGTTTCCCATGGTTATGCTATCATCTTATCGGTTACGGATAAAGATATCAAGATACAGTTGGTGGGCAATACAAGTTATGTTAATTATGCTGGAGCAGACACATATATCGATAAAATGGATTTAGGTATGGCCTGCATCAGAAAACCTGATGGATTTAGTTGGACGGGTAATGGTTATGCATATGTTCCCCAATCTGAATATCATAAAACTTTTGGCTCTGTCGATGATACGGATATGGTGCTCTTCTGGGCATATTACAAGGACCCTAAAGATATTGTATACGATAATTTACACAATCAGCGTTTCCCCAATAGCCCTTGGCCGACTCTAAGCCCTGCTGGTGATAGCGAATTGGACATTATGGATTTGGCTCATTATAGCTGTCAACCTTACTTGCTGAAGGTGATTGACCGGATTGTAAGAGCAATGGGTTATACTCTTCGCCGGAATGACTTGAATCACTCATGGTTACGCAACCTTTACATCGTCAACTATAAAAGCAATAAGAGCTTTGGTGATTGGTGGAAGCCTGATGGTAGTGATGAGATTGGTCTACCGATGGCCAGTGCTTTACCTCATTGGACAGTCAGTAAGTTTTTGGACGAAGTGGAGAAATTATGTGCTTGTGTGTTTGTGTTTAATTCATATAACAACACGGTGGATATCCTTCAGCTGGATAAGTTCTATGGGGATACTGCCGAAATATATAATGTGGCAGATAACAATATCCTCGATGAGTATGAATTTGAATTTACTGATTCTTCTGAGGACAAGGATATAGCATCGTGCAATATCTCATTTAAAAAGGGGTATACAGACAAACGGCTGAAGGTGGACAAGGAGGTGTTGGATGCTATTGAGAGTCACGAACATTATGGCAGCTATAACGAGTTGGTTGCAGCTTATGAAGCCAAAACGACAGTTGAAAAACAGAGAGTACTCTTCATCGATGATGCCACAGGACGCGAGTACATTTGTAATACAGATGATAAGGGCAACAAAACGTTGGTCGAGGTGAATGTTTTTGGGGATTTCATACGGGATGCAGAGGTTAGTTCTGTAGAGTTAAATATTGTTCCGGCCAATACCCGTAAATTTGCAGTGGGGTGGTGGATTGATCCTGGATTTATCATGGACCCATCAGCTGGCTTGGATTTAAATGTTCCTTTCACCGAACAACAACAAGCCGATAGCCCAGAATATACGACAGCACAAGATATCATTGACAATAGCTATTCTGACGAACAGATAGATGAAAGTAGTGATGTGATGGAAGTCATGCTTTCTACTGGCCAGTGGTTTGGATTGGCATCGTATAAAGATGTTACTTATAATTATCCTGCTCCATTTACAGATTTCAATATGCCTGGTGCTACACAAGGAGTAGTGCCTGAAATGTCATTGTCATTAAAAGATGTTTGTGAACAGAGTCTTGGACACATGTACCGTAATATCCCGCGTTTCAGAACAAATAATACGTTTATCAAAAAGTTCTTGGCCAAGACGGTACCTGATGTCCGGCAACCGTTCATGTTCCATAATCAGATGTACGTCTGTCGCAAAATGAATTCGGATTTTGAATCGGGTACCGAAGATTTGATTTTCGAAGGTGAATTCTATCGGATAGAATAAAATAATCCCCGTAAGCGGCTCAACTTACGGGGATTGGTGTCAAAAGTCAAACTATCAACTGATAGAAAGAGAGCCTAATTTCTTTCCGATATCATTGATGGCATAGTTCAGCGTAGCCAATTCTTCCTCTTTCAAAGTATAGATTTTTCCACGTACAGGACAACCATTGATGCGTTGGCTTAGCCAAGCGGTTGATTTGCCAAAATAATGCTCGGCAATATATTTCAAGGATATTATTTCACTGACTTCCTTGATTTGTTGCTTGATGCTTAGCATCTTGTCTAATTTGGCATCAAGTTCGTCAATGTCTTTCCCTATTTCATCCAATGTGCCGGACAAATAATTCTTGATGAATTCTCTTTCTTCATCTGATTGGTATTTGGCGGCAATTTCTTTCATTTTTTCTGTACTTGCTGTGTCGTCAAGACGACTCATAAGCTGCAATTCTTTCAATAATTCTTCCATATGCTTGTTTTTTAATCCCCTCCCGAAGGAGGGGCTTTGTTTAATTTTTCGTTATTTCGTCTCTCTTTTTCATCAGTTTCCAGATCTTTTCGAGATATTCATCTGTTCGGGGCTCGGGGTCTATCCCGATGATTTCGCATCTTTCTCTGTACTTCTTGATTTCGTACTGAAGTCGGTAAATCTGAAAATTGACTTCATCAAGTTCATCTTTTTCTTTCTTCATGATTTTGTTTTTTAGTTGATAATTTGTTTTCCTTTTGACATTGCAAATATACATAAAATATTTTTATGCAAAAGGAAAACATAAAATATTTTTTATGTGATTACAAATTTCCTTCATAATTCTTTAGCTCGGGATGCGCTTTCAATTGTTCTTTCCGTACGTACTTGTTGGTGGTTACTACTGATGAATGGCGTGCCTGGTCTTTGGCGATGGTCAATCCCACACGATCGATGGCATCAGTGATACCCGTATCTTTCAAACTGTAGAATTGATAACAGTCCGGCCATTGTAGAGCTTCACGAACTTTCGCCCATTCTTCTCTGAAGATTCGGGCATCAGACTTGTGTTCGCTTGGAGTGAACTGTCGGCCGAACAGATAGAAGTTCCCGGGGTAACTGAATACTTTCTTGTCTAACATCATATGAATGACTTTGGCGGGCAAGGTCACCTTGGCATCTTTACGGTTCTTGCTGATGTCCTTACTCACGAATATGGTTTGTTCGGCCAGATTGATGTCATCAATCCGGATGCTGCACATCTCGCAAGGTCGAATAAGGGTGTAATAATGTACGAGACAGGCCAACAAGAAATCTGAATTTCGTATTTCCAAATACTCTTTCAGTTTCTTGAGGTCTTGTTGGGTCAGAGTTTTCCGTTTCTTGTCATCCTCACGGAGTAGGGGTATCCGTTCTGCTGAATTCGCTGTAATGTATCCGTTATTATATAGGTAAGTACATAATGAACTGACCCAACGTAGGTAGTTGTTCCTGGTTCGGGGACTGGTGTCTTTATCAACATAAACCCATTCCAGAAAACCTTCGATGTAATTTCGGTCGAATTGGTAAGCATAGACAATTTTTTGCTCCAGCTGTTCATTGTAAGCTGACAATGTTCTGAGACGGGACATATAGTCTGTTACCGTTTTGGGTTTCATTACATTGTCCTTAAGCAGTTTCTTTATATAATGTTCGTATCTGTCTAAGACCGTTGTTATTATGGTGAAACCTTTCTTACCGCTCTCTTGAATCAACGGATTCCAACCTTGCTTCAACTTGATGGCCACTTCATCACGGAACCGAAGAGCAGCTTCGTCCCGTTCCTTTTTATTATGTATGTAATTGAATTTTTTCCGGACTCGACGTAAACGGGGACTCCCGTCCATGACAGACTCCGGGTCCAGTACGTAGAAATAGACGTATTTCTCTTTCCCTTTCCGACAATATATCGGTAAACGGTATTTCTCAATTTCAGAGAAGTTTAATTTTCGCTTGGGTTCAGAAAACATTTTTTTTACATTGTTTCGTTATCCGTAACAATGTATCTGATTATTCATTCAATTTGTTCTGGCTCGTTTTTGTCCCGCTTGAAAAACGAAAAAGGGTTTAAATAATTGAACTTCAACTATTTAAACCCTTAAGAGTTGCGGAGGCCCGATTCGAACGAACGACCTTTGGGTTATGAGCCCAACGAGCTACCACTGCTCCACTCCGCGATGTTTTCTTGATTTCGAATGCAAAGGTACGGCTTTTATTTGTAAAACCAAATATTTTCCGAATAATTTTTCATTGAATAAATCTGTGCAATGTATAATCGGTTGAAATGTAGTGCGTTAGGAGTGGTTAAAAAAATAGTGTGCAATTTTTTCTCTCTTGAGTTGTGCTATATTCAGAAAAAGATGTACTTTTGCACACATATACATTAAATGTGCAACCAAATACCTATGACTGTATCCAAGACTAGAGCGAAATTAGTGGACGTAGCACGCCAGCTGTTTGCCAAGAACGGCGTGGACGAAACGACGATGAACGACATTGCGTTGGCATCGAAAAAAGGAAGGCGTACGCTGTATACCTACTTCAAGAGCAAGGAGGAGGTATATATGGCAGTGGTCGAATCGGAGCTGGAAATCCTCTCCAGTTCGCTGGAAAAGGTGGTGGCTGAAAAGATGTCGCCCGACCAGACCATCCTGAAGATGATTGAGACTCACTTGGATGCCATCAAGATGGTGGTGCTGAGAAACGGAACCATGCGTGCGGGGTTCTTCCGCGACATCTGGCGCGTGGAGCGGGTGCGCCGCAACTTTGACGTGCGCGAGATCAGACTCTTCCGCCAGATTCTGACGGAGGGCAAGGAGCAGGGCCTGTTCGAGATAGACAACATCGACATCATGGCCGACATCCTGCACTATTGCATCAAGGGTATTGAAGTGCCCTACATACGAGGCCAGATAGGCGAGGAGCTGGAGGAAAACAAGGGCTGGGAATATGTGGCCAAGATTGTGTACGGAGTGTTGGGACGCAAGGGCGTGCCCGGACAGAAGTAGAAAGAGACTAATTTTTAATCATAACGTAAAAAGAAAACTATGGGATTATTAACAGGTAAGACTGCCATCGTGACCGGTGCCGCTCGTGGCATTGGCAAGGCAATTGCTTTGAAGTTTGCCTCAGAAGGTGCAAACATTGCTTTTACAGACTTGGTCATCGACGAAAACGGATTGAATACAGAAAAGGAAATTGCTGCTTTCGGCGTGAAAGCGAAAGGATATGCTTCGAATGCCGCTTCTTTTGAAGATACAGAAAAGGTGGTGAACCAGATTAAGGAAGAATTTGGCTCGGTAGACATTCTGGTGAACAATGCAGGTATCACCAAGGATGGTCTGATGATGCGTATGAGCGAAGCTCAATGGGATGCTGTGATTGCCGTGAACTTGAAGTCGGCTTTCAACTTCATCCACGCCTGTACTCCAATCATGATGCGCCAACGCGGTGGCAGCATCATCAACATGGCCTCTGTGGTAGGTGTTCATGGTAACGCCGGCCAGTGCAACTACTCGGCTTCCAAGGCAGGTATGATTGGTTTGGCCAAGTCTATCGCTCAGGAATTGGGCTCTCGTGGCGTACGTGCCAATGCCATCGCTCCGGGCTTTATCATCACTGACATGACCAACCAGTTGAGCGAAGAAGTGAAGGCTGAATGGGCAAAGCGCATTCCGTTGCGTCGTGGCGGTACTCCGGAAGACGTGGCAAACATCGCTACATTCCTGGCTTCTGACATGTCGTCTTATGTGACTGGTCAGGTGATTCAGGTAGACGGTGGTATGAATATGTAATTCGTTGGATGAAAGTCGTTTACGAAGATAATCACATCATAGTCGTCAACAAGACTGCTTCGGAAATCGTGCAGGGCGACAAGACCGGCGACACTCCTTTGTCGGAAACGGTGAAGGAGTATCTGAAGGTGAAATACAACAAGCCGGGCAATGTCTTCATCGGTGTGACACACCGGTTGGACCGCCCCGTGAGTGGGCTGGTGGTATTTGCTAAGACCAGCAAGGCACTTAGCCGACTGAACGAAATGTTCTGTCAGGGTCAGGTGAAGAAGACCTATTGGGCCATTGTGAAGGAGCGTCCCAAGGAAGTGGAGGGCGAACTGACGCACTGGCTGGTGCGCAACGAGAAGCAGAACAAGTCGTATGCATACGACAAGGAACGTCCGAACAGCAAGAAAGCGATACTCCGTTACAAGCTGATTGCCCATTCGGTGAACTATCACTTGTTGGAAGTGGACTTGCAGACAGGGCGACATCACCAGATACGATGTCAGCTGGCGAAGATGGGATGTCCCATCAAGGGGGATTTGAAATATGGTTCGCCCCGTTCGAATCCCGATGGAAGTATCTGCCTCCATGCACGAAGGGTGACATTCGTCCATCCCGTGTCGAAGGAAGTGATTGACCTGACAGCACCGGTTCCCGAAGGGAATCTGTGGGGCGGATTTGATGTGGAATAAAAGAATTCAGGAACTCTCGTTTGTAGAAAGTGTGAAGAAAGTAGTGGATGTGTCTCGGCACATCCACCTTTTTTTTGTGAGAAGTTCCTCCTTATTGGGCGGCTTCTTCCTTCACCGGTTCACCCTTTTCGTTGAAAAGTAGGATGGTTTCTTGCTGGTCGGCATCCACAAGAATCAGTTTGTAGGTCTTTGTACCGTCTTCGGCAGTCTCAACGTGTGCCTCCTTGATGGTGGAACCTTCACAATTCTTGGCTGCGGCGTCCTGTACGGCTTGCGGAACATCCTTCAATTCAATGACAACATATTCATCGGCTGCATTTGCAAAAGCAACGGAGGTGCCCAAACCCATAATCAAAGCCAATGCTACAAAAATCTTTTTCATAAATCGATGTTTAATTTGTTAAGTTATAATTCGTTGTGTTCTAGAACTTGAATCTATTAACACCGATTCATTGAAAAAGGTTCGGTCGAGGGACAGATTTCATCGTGTCTGACTCCGGAAACGCCACCAGAACATCAGTCCGGCGCTGGTCAATCCGAAGGGGAAGGAGAGCCAGATGCCTGTCAGACCGCCATCGAGTACGAATCCGAACAGATAGCCCGCAGGCAGGGAGATGAGGAAATAGGCGATGAAGGCAATGTACATCACTGGTTTGACATCGGCTATTCCGCGCAGGGCGTTGGAATAATTGCACTGCAGGCCATCGCCAAACTGGTAGATGATGAACGGAAGGACGAGGCCTGCCACCATGAGTGTCACTTCATCGTTCTCGGTAAACCATCCGCCCACTTGGTGGCGGAGAAGGAAAAGTGGAATGGATACGGTCAAACCCATCAACAGAATGATGTGGAAGCCGGCACGGGCTGAATGACGCACAGATGGAAGGTCATTCTGGCCGTGGAAATTGCTGACTCGTACGGCTACAGCGGCGGCCATGCCATAATACATCATGTATCCCAACTGGCCGATGGTGAGCATCACCTGATGGGCGGCCAGTGCCAAGGTGCCCAACCATCCCACCATGATGGTGGAAAGACTGAACGAAGCGGTCTCCATTCCCATTTGCAGGCCTACCGGCCAGCCCAGCTTGTTCAGTTGGAGGAAGTCAGATTTGTTTAGTTTCCCTGTCAGGAACCCTTCCTTGTAGGGTTGGTATCGCTTGCCGGTAAAGAAGAGGGCAACGAAAATCAGAAGCATTAGGATGCGCGATGCCAAGGTGGCGATGCCTGCTCCCAACAAGCCCATTTCGGGGAATCCGAAGTGTCCGTAGATCAATATCCAATTGCCGAAGATATTCAGAAAGTTTCCTCCGATGAGGATCCACATGGGTGTTTGTGTATCCGTGATGCCGTCGGCAAACTGCTTGAAAGCATTGAAAAGCATGACGAACATCAGCGAGATGAGCAACACCATATAATAAGGCCGCATCAAGGGAAGCAATTCTTCCGGTTGGCCCAATCGGTGGATGTTGAGGTAGAGTGCTCCCATGACGCTGGTGAGCAAGATACCTATCAGCCCATTGACGAGGAGGGCATTCTTCAGAGTGCGTCCCACGGCCTTTTGTTCGCCTTGTCCGAAGAGGCTTCCCACAATCGGGGTAAGTCCATAGGAGAAACCCGTGGCGAAGATAATGGCCAAGTTGAAAATGTTGTTCACGAAACTGGCTCCGGCAAGATCTTCGGTGCTGTGATGGCCTATCATCAGTGTGTCGGCAAAGCCGAGAACGATCATGCCTAATTGGCCGATGACGATGGGGATGCCGAGCTTGAACAGGGCCTTGTAGTGAGTGGAGCTGATCATGGAGATTAATTGTCTGATTCCTTATGCCGGTAATACAATACGGAACAATTTTCGTGGATGAAGGTTTCGCTGGCCACTCGTCGGATGTCTGATGAGGTGACGGAACGGTACTTCCTTACCTCGTCATTGATGTCTTCCGCCTGGCTTATCAATTCGAAAAAAGCCAGATTGGTGGCTACATTCAGGTAGTTGATGTTGCTGAATATCTGTTCGCTCTCGTAGCGATTCTTGACTTTCTCCAGTTCTTCGTCGCTGACGGTTTCAGCCTTCATGGCTTCCAGCTCTTCCCAGATGGCCGCTTCGGCTTCTTCCAGACTGATGCCCAAGGCGGGTTTGCCTGTGATGTGGAACAACCCTGCATCGATACTTCCTGAAATGTAGGCGTCGATGTGGCTGAACACTTGTCTTTTCTTGACCAGGTGCTGCACGAACCGGCTGGACTGTCCGTTGCTCAGCAAGTCGCTCAGCATGTCGTAGGTGTAGTAGTTGGGGTGTAGGCGGTCACACATATGGAATACCATGTACAAGGCGTCTACGGGCACGTTGCGCGTCACATCCAGCCTTCTTTCTTTTGTCTGACGAGGCTCTTGGGGGAGTTGGCGTTGCGGCACATCCCTTCGGGGGATTCCGCCGAACCATTTCTCGGCCAGTGTCTTGACATCTTCAAAGGAGATGTTTCCCGTGACAGACAAGATGGCATTGTTCGGGGCATAGAAACGGAAGAAGAAGTTCTTGACATCTTCGAGTGTGGCCTGTTCGATGTGGCTGATGTCCTTTCCGATGGTAGGCCATTGGTAGGGGTGTGTCTGATAGGCCATGCCACGAACCAAGTGGCCTGTATCGCCATAAGGCTGGTTCAAATGGCGTTGCTTGAACTCTTCAATGACGACATGGCGTTGCACGTCGAGGCTCTTTTCGTTGAAGTCGAGCGACAGCATACGGTCACTTTCCAGCCAGAATCCCGTTTCGATGTTTTGACGGGGTAGGGTGAGGTAATAATTGGTGATGTCATTGTTCGTCCACGCATTGTTCTCACCTCCTGCATATTGCACGGGGATGTCATAGTCGGGGATGTGGATGGAACCTCCGAACATCAGGTGTTCGAACAGGTGGGCAAATCCTGTGTGGTCCTCTTCTTCATCACGTGCTCCTACGTTGTAGAGCACGTTCAGGGCTACCATCTGTGTGCTCTTGTCTTCGCTATGTACGATGCGGAGGCCGTTGGCCAGGGTGTGCTTGTTGACTATAATCATATCGTCTTGAATATAGAAACACAGAGACATGGAGCCAGCCAAGTCCCTGTGTATCTGTGCGATTCTGTTTTGAAATTTATTCTACTATTGAAGCCTTGAGGATGCGGATGTCCATGACGGGTCGGTCGGCGCGTCCGGTCTTGGCTGCTTCAATCTTTTCAACGGTTTCCATGCCTTCAGTCACTTCGCCGAAGATGGTGTATTCACCATCCAGATGAGGAGCTCCTCCGATGGTGGTGTAGGCTGCTATCTGTTGGGGAGTGAACTTGAAGGGCTCTTCCTGCTTGAACAATTCACGCGCCTTGGCTTCGAGGGTGTCCTGGAGTTCCAGCAATCCTTCATTGTCGTTTTCCTTGCGCATCTTGTAGATTTCCTTCATGTGTTGGCGTGCCAAGTCGTTGAAGATGCTTTCCACACGCTGTTCGTTACGGCTGGCTTCCATGTCGAGCAGTTGGGCTTCGCGGAACTTGCGTCCGGTGACGATGTAGAACTGGCATCCGGAAGAAGCCTTTTCAGGGTTCACTTGGTCGCCTTGACGGGCTGCAGCCAGCACACCTCTCTTGTGGAAGAACTTGTCGTTGAATTCGGCCGGGATGGTATAGCCAACATCTCCGCCTCCCAACATGGCTGTGTCCGATGCGGTCTTGCTTTCAGGATCGCCTGCCTGAATCATGAACTGCTTGATGACGCGATGGAACAAGGTGCTGTCATAGACGCCTTCCTTCACCAGCTTGATGAAGTTGTCGCGGTGCTGGGGTGTTTCGTTGTATAGAACGACGGTAATGTCGCCTTGAGTCGTTTCAAACTTGATGTGTGTGTTCATATTGTTTCGTTTTGAGCAGCCGCAAGTGGCCAATAGGACCAGCAGGGCTGCAAGGGTTAGAATTCGATTGGTTTTCATGGGGCTGTGGGGTTATTTGATTTTTGCCAACAACTCTTCAGGAGTCACCAACGATTGCTCGCCGGTGGTCATATCCTTCAGCATGAGTTTGCCTTCGTTCATTTCGTTTTCGCCCACGATGGCCACAAACGGAATGTTCTTGTCGTTGGCATAGCTCATCTGCTTCTTCATCTTGGTGCTATCCGGATAGATTTCGGCACGGATACCGGCATCGCGGGCAGCCGACAATACGGGCAAGCAATAAGCCGCTTCCTTTTCACCAAAGTTCACGAACAAGAGTTGGGTAGCGTTTACGGCTTCCTTCGGATAGAGGTCGAGTTGGTTGAGTACGTCATAGATACGGTCGGCACCGAACGAGATACCGACACCACTCATGCCACTCATGCCAAACACACCTGTCAAGTTGTCATAGCGTCCACCGCCGCTGATGCTGCCAATCTGCACATCAAGTGCCTTCACTTCAAAGATGGCACCGGTATAGTAGTTCAAACCACGAGCCAGAGTCAGGTCGAGTTCCACTTCGCTCTTCACACCCAGAGATGCGACGGTCTTGAGAATGAATTCGCTTTCTTCCACACCCTTCAAACCGGTTTCGCTGGCCGAGAGAACGGTCTTTAAGGTTTCGAGCTTTTCTTCGTTGGTACCACTCAACATGATAATCGGTTGGAGCTTTTCGATGGCTTCCTGTGGAATACCCTTCGATGCGAGTTCCGCATTGACATTGTCCAAACCAATCTTGTCGAGCTTGTCGATGGCTACGGTGATATCTACAATCTTATCCGCTTCACCAATGATTTCGGCAATACCGGTCAAAATCTTACGGTTGTTGATTTTGATGGAAACTCGGATGCCGAACTTGCCATACACGCGGTCAATCATCTGTACCAATTCCACTTCGTTGAGGAGCGAATTGCTGCCTACCACGTCGGCATCGCACTGATAGAATTCGCGATAGCGGCCTTTCTGAGGACGGTCAGCACGCCATACCGGCTGGATTTGATAACGCTTGAACGGGAAGCTGATTTCATCGCGATGCATCACCACGTAACGGGCGAACGGTACGGTCAGGTCATAGCGCAAGCCCTTTTCGCAGAACTTGCTGGCTAACTTGGCGGCATTACGGCTCAAGAGCTCTTCATCGGTCAAGCCTGAGAAATAATCGCCTGAGTTCTGAATCTTGAACAGGAGCTTGTCGCCCTCGTCGCCATACTTGCCCATCAAGGTCGAAAGGTTTTCCATCGACGGAGTTTCAATCTGCTGATAGCCGAAGAGGTGGAACACCTCGCGGATGGTGTTGAATATATAGTTACGCTTCGCCATTTCTACGGGCGAAAAATC
>JAFVTL010000042.1 GCA_017503235.1 Bacteroidaceae bacterium
ATGTCATATTAGAGTTTTGCTTGTCTTCTTTTCGCAACACTAAGGTAAGTGAAAATTCTGACATGGCAAAATCCTGGGCAACTTTTTGTTGCTCAGGCACTTATAAATAATGTTAAACTATAGTGTTGCGGAATTAAGGTAATTTAAGATGCGGTTCGGTAAAAAACTCATGCAAGCATGTTTTCTTCACTCACCTTTCATTATATTTGTATAAAAATTTAACTTGACAAACTGATTCTATGATGAAAGTCCTCATTATAAACGGCAGCCCGAAGGCCAAAGGCAATACGGCGACTGCACTGCACGAAGTGGAACGAACCCTCCAACAGCAAGGCATCGAGACAGAATGGATACACGTGGGACACCTGAACCTCCATGGCTGCATCGCCTGCAACAAGTGTTGGGACAGCGGCATCTGTACCTTCAACGACATTGTCCTTGAAATTTCCGAAAAGATAAAGGATGCCGACGGCCTGCTCATCGGTTCGCCCGTCTATTTCGCTTCGCCCAACGGCACTTTGCTTTCACTGCTCGACCGATTGTTCTACTCCAACCTGCATGCCGACTGGAGCATGAAGGTGGGTGCTTCCGTCAGCATTGCCCGCCGAGGAGGAGCCACTGCCACCATGGACGTGCTGAACAAGTATTTCCTCAAGACCAATATGCCGGTGGTACCCTCACAATACTGGAGCATCGCCCACGGCACCACCCCCGGCGAGGTGAACCAGGACGAAGAAGGCATGCAGACGATGCGCCAGCTTGGCCTGAACATGGCCTTCCTCATCAAGTCCATCCGCCTTGGCATCGAGCGCTTCGGTTCGCCAAAGATTCAAGAGCCGCTGACCGAAACCCATTACATCCGATAACCTCCACCCCTTGGCTCATGTACCAGAAGTTCATCATCAACCAATATGGAGTGCTGAAGTTCGGCCGTGTCTATCAACACCGCGACTTGCTGGACTGGGGCGAGGAATGCCCTTATGGAGGCGGATTGTGGAAGAAGGACGATGAACGTAGGGCGATTCTGCTCTACGGCCGCTCGTTCGCTTTCGGTGCCCCCGATTTCAGTCAGCTACGGCGCATTGAATGGGCGGGTGCAGGAGGCACGCCCAGCCCCCTGTTCTTCCTCCCCCATTGGCCGGATGAGGACCTCCTCATCCCCGTGACCGCATGTCCTTATTGAATCGCCTTATAACATGAAACATCCATCGATTGCCTTCATTCCACTGAGCGTCCAGGAGAATATCAACTGCCGATAACTTAACGAATGAAATGTTTGGCAGACAGCCATTGCATAAAATGTGTAAACCAGTTTTCGGTGGTTGTTTCACCCGTATGCGGCATCAAAGTATAAGGGCCACGGCCGTCGCCATACAGATGCAGTTCCGCATTAGCACCCGCCTTCTTCCATTCCATGAAAAGGTCGAGCAATCCAGCAGCCACATTCGGATGATCCACTCTCGAAAGAATCAGCAACGGAGGTGCTTGTTCTGGTACACAGACAGACATCAGTGAAGGACCATAGTTGGTACAGATAAAGGAAGGACGGGCAGTTTCATCCTCACAAAGCATCGTAGCAGCAAGTGCAACTCCTCCTCCGGCCGAGAATCCCATATATCCCACTTTATCCGTCTCGATGTGCCAGTCAGTAGCATGCTGACGTACCAGTCGGATAGCTGCCATCGCATCCTGTGCAGCACAAAAGAAAACAGAATCACCAGCTTCGTAATGCAATGGGTTAGCATCCGCATGTGGGAAATGACCAATAGCTGTTACATCCACCATCGGTCCCATCTTCATACCTTTCGGAAAGGCTGTATTGTTCAAGCGATATTTCAGTCCGATGGCTGCAATCCCATGTTCATTGAGCAAACGAGCTACTTGCTCCACATCTGTTGTCCACGATAGAGCACGTAATCCTCCACCAGGACACAATACCACAGCACAACCGTTCGCCTTATCCGCATCGGGCAGATAAACCTCAACCGAAGGTTGAACTTCACCGATTATGTCCTTTAGTTCACCACGATAAGATATGTGTTCATTTACTTGCTTCACTTCCGATGCCGTTGGTAGGACCAAAGTCTGCT
Organism: Bacteroidaceae bacterium; assembly: GCA_017503235.1. Lineage (GTDB taxonomy): Bacteria > Bacteroidota > Bacteroidia > Bacteroidales > Bacteroidaceae > Phocaeicola. The sequence goes on from JAFVTL010000042.1 coordinate 2,091, forward strand.
GGGCATGGAGATGAAAAAAAACAAGGGCAGCAAAAGCCACCATCAAAGAAATTCGCTTCATCGTTCATTGGTATTATATCTGGTTTCAAATATAATCATTTCTAAAGAAATAGCGAGAAAAAGTGATACAAAACCGATTATAGAATAATTAAAAAAGAAGGTAAAACACATAGGTCTAACGATACGTTTACAAGATGGAAGTATTATATCAATTTCCCCCCCATTCCACCCATCACCTCTCACGATGATGCGATGTATCAAAAGTCGTAACCCATGATTTGTCCGGCTAATTCACTCCAAGGGTAAGCAGCCTTGTAGACATCTACACTGGCTGTAGGAACATAGACCTGAAGCGAAGTGGGGACGCAGACAAAAATATCAAATGCAGTCAAGTCTACCGCAGGTGGATTAGTCGGCTTACAATACAACTCAACAAGTTTCGGACAACCTATGAAGGCAAATTCGCCAATCGAAGTGACTCCAACGGGCAATGTGACGGAGGAAAGGCGCATGCAATCAGAGTATTTGCAACCAGTTATTACTCAATATTTTGCAAGTAATAAGTCAGAAATATGGTCATAACCTTTAAGGGTGCATTCTAAAAGGTGAAGATTTAACTTTTTTATTGTTTCTTAACGTTATAAGCGTGTCAACAAAGGGCTTTTCTTCTCTTTTCAGTGCTATTTGCAGTTTGATGTTTCCATCATTCCACGTTTTCGGCACAAAGGTACGACAATTTCCAAGAACGGCAAAGGCACACTTCTATCAATCGATTATTTTGGAGGGAGTGAAATCTGCCGCTTGCCAAATTTATCTCTGTCGAAAATAATAAGCCTCTGAAAGATTTGAGAACAGTTTGAATGATAGGTTGTCAAGTAAAGACCTATTATTTATGCAGTTCTTTGTTTCTACTATTTCGTCAGTCGTTTATCTCCGTTGCCGGATGCGGATTCAGCCAACCCGATGAATAGGATAAGGTTTTGGAGCAGTTTACTCTCCAACGGAGGAAGAAACTGCTCCAAACGACTTGTCGCTTGACCTTTTCTTATTCAAATGAGGATTGGCTACCTTTGTATCCGACAAAAGGGGTAAACGGGTGATGTTTTATTATACAATGAAGCATATATTCGTGTGAGAAGAGAGGTTTTAATGTGTTTAAAGCCCATTTTCGGGAGAAAACCAGTACCTTTGTGGCAAAATAACAGAAAAGAACGTGAGACATTATATATGAGAGTAGGAATTTTATGTTCTGTGAGATTCTTTGACTAAACAAATGTTTTTGAGCAGAGCATAAGTTTTTGTATATGAGATATTTAGGTGATATTTTCGAAAAAATCTTGAAAAATGTCACCTTTTTATTTTTACTTTTAAGCACTTTTTGCGACATACATATAGAAAGACATAAATATGGAGAAAAAAGAATTTGAAATATTAATAATAAAAATAAGACCTAAATTGCTTTCTGTAGCCCGAAACTTTGCTTTAGTTTCGGGTATAGAGGCGGATGATGTAGTCCAGGAAGCATTGATGGCATTGTGGGAACTTGCCCAAGAAAATTATAATATGAGAAATGTAGAAGCACTTGCCATAAAGATAACAAAGAATATTTGTGTGTCTCACTATCGAAAAGTACATGTAGATACTCATTCCTTAGAACACGATAATTATATAGGAGGCATTGAGGCTACAGTTCTAACAGATATAGAAGACTTAAAAGCCATAAGAAAAAGTATTTATGCCACACTTACTAATAGTCAGAGAGAATTTCTTCAGTTGAAAAATGACGAAGGAAAGACATTGGAAGAGATAGCAGAAATAACAGGGAAGCCAAAGACTAGCATCAAAACAACAATTTCATCAGCCAGAAGGCAAATGTTAAACTTAATAGAAAAGTATTTATGATGGATATACATAAAAAGGAAATACGCAGAGAGCTTATAAACCGATATTTGAATGCGGAAGCAACTCCTACAGAAGAAAGACTGCTTTTTCTTTACTATTTAGAGAATAAGGAGGTTGATAAGGATGAACAATCTGTCTCTCAAATGATCCGTATGGAAAACATTTATACTAGTCTTCTTTCAGAAGAGGGGGTCAAGGAGTATGATAGAATAGTAAATAAAGAAAAGCGTCAACCTAAGAAAATTTCATTCAGATGGATTTCGTGGGTAGGTGGTATAGCAGCCTCAATCGCATTGTTGTTTATCCTTAATCCCAAACCCACTTCCAAGGATTCTGAAACAATAGAAATAGCACAATGTATTCAGAAAATGATGAATTTGGATATGGAGGATATGATTTCTATTACTGCGACCCCTATTGATGAATGTGTTTGGGTGAAAACAGAACTGAAGGACGGTTCAACAAAAACATTCATCATGAATAGGGATGAAAACAATGAAACAACAACATTATTAGCAATCAATTAAATTAGAAAATTATGAAAACGATATTATTATCATTGTTCTGTTTATTGGCTTTAAATGTTAAAGGCCAAGAAATTAAAAAAGATACCATTGACAGATACCTCATAGACAAACAAGTCATCGAACGATTTGATGGTTCTCAGTTGGAAGGAAAGACTATTTCAAAATATATGATTGCATATAAGCATATAGGGAATATAGTTGAAAAGAAGCATATCATTATTACAGAAAAACAGGGAATCCCCATGAATGAAAAGCCTGTAAGGATAATGAAATATGATGGATTGATAATTGTCGATGGGAAAGAAATGACATTCAACGACATCAGCAATCTGAAAACAGATGAAATAGCGAGCATGGAAATTTATAAAGCAGATTCCAAGGTAGCCAAATCGTATGGGGAAAAAGGAAAAGATGGTGTCATGATGATAACTACTAAAGCGAATAAAACTTTACAGAATGTTTATTTTATTGATGGAGAAAGGGTTAAAAAAGAAGATGTGGATAAACTCTCTCCCAATAAAATTGCATCAATGAATATCAGTAAGAAAGAGGGCTTTTCTGTTGTTAATATCATAACAAAGAAATAATAATCTAAGATCCTCTGAGAATATGAAACACGTGTTTTTGCTTGTATTTATCACGAGTTTCAGGATATGTCTATACGGTGAGAATTGAAAATAGAGGTAATGAGGATGCTCGGAAGTCTAAGAAAAAGTGTGTAACTGACGTGGACTTTCTTAAAACAGACTATCGCAAATGAAAAAGTTGACTATATCTTTTGTTTTGTTCATTGTTCCACTTATAACAATGGCTCAAACCAATGTGAGTGGAAATGTAGTGGATGCTGAGAGTTATGAGCCTTTGGTTGGAGCATCCATTATCATAAAGGACGATAATGGTAAAATTATTAAATTTACCACAACAAAAGACGACGGAACATATACCCTCCAGTTGTCCTCTGCAAAAAATGGAATTTTGGAAGTGGTAATGATGGGCTATAAAAAACAGTCTATTCCACTTGTTGGTGTCGTATTGCCTCTTACGATATATTTGGAGCCAGGGTTAATTAGCCTAAAGGAAGTTGTAGTAAAAGCCGACCCAATACGCGAACAGGGCGACACCGTCAGTTACCTCGTTGGTAGTTTTGCCCAAAAGCAAGATCGCTCCATCGGTGATGTGCTTCGTCGAATGCCTGGCATTGATGTCGCTCAAAACGGAAAAATCCAATATCAAGGTGAAGACATAAACAAGTTCTATATCGAGGGTTCCGACCTTCTTGGTGGCAGATATGGCATTGCTACCAACGGAATAAGCCACGAAGACGTTGGGGCTATCGAGGTAATGGAAAACCACCAGCCTATGCAGGTGCTTTCTGGAATAACATTTTCCGATAAAGCTGCAATAAATCTCAAACTAAAAAATAAGGCGAAAGCTGCTTGGACTTTCCATGGCGATGCCGGAGGTGGTTGGTCGTGGCAACCCGAGGGTGCTATTTGGGACGGAGAGCTATTCGCTATGTCAGTGATGCCTTCGTTTCAGAATATGACAACTTTTCGCACAAACAATACAGGTGAGAATTTATCATCGTCAAGCACGGATTTCTTCGCTTCACGGCGAGAAACGGGGCTGAGTCAATATATTGGTGTTGTTCTGCCTGGAGTTCCCTCTCTAAGCGATAAACGAACTCTTTTCAATCGTTCATTTCTCATTTCTACAAATAATCTTTGGAAACTGAAGAACGGTGAACTCAAAGCCAATATTGACTATTCCTCCAATCGTGTGACGGCTCAAGCCACCAATATAACCACCTACTTCTTGGAAGGTGGTAATCGTGTTGTCATCGAGCAGCGCGACGGTAGTGAAAATACCCATTCGCTCAGCGGAAAGTTTATCTACGAACTCAACCAAAAGAACGCTTTCATTAACAACACTTTACAAGCCAACATTGATTGGAATGATGTCAGCTTACATACTGACGGAACGCTACCAAATACACAGAGAGTTGAATTACCCGACTATTACATCACTAACAAGTTCAAAGTAATAAAGCGTTTCAATGGTAAGCATTTGGTGACTTTCCAAAGCGTGAATGAATGGGAGTCGCTACCACAGACGCTCAACATTGACATGAATGGACAATTGTTCAGTCAGAGCATATCCGACCATGCTTTCTATACTCATGAAAGTGCCGCATACACATTCAATATAAAAGGCATAACGTTGAGTCTTGAAGGAGGAATAAAAGGCTATGTTCGCTCAATGGACTCGCAACTACCTGAAATCCCTCTGGAATTACCTGGATTTACAGATAATGTAGTGAATACAAATTATCTGACTATGTATGCCACTCCGAAGTTTGAATATTGGATGAACCGTGTCAATATTTCGCTCAATCTACCGATAAGCTATGTTCATTACAGTTTTGACAAGGCGATAGCTAACCATAACGAAGGGTATTTCTCCCCATCGCTTAGTTTCAATTGGAAACCAAATAATCGTTTTTCCGGAACGATTCGTGGTGGCATGGGGCGCTCTCCAATGAGCCTAAACCTCATACGCCCTGGATTAATAATGACCAACTACCGCACGCTGAAAGCCGGATTAGAACAATTCTATAATTCTTCTTCGCAGAATCTTTCGGCCAATCTAAGTTATAAGCATTCTCGCTACGGTCTTTTCGCTAATGGAATGGTGTTACACTCGTGGACTCATGTCCCTTATACGATGGCACAGCAACTCTACGGCGATTATGTGGTTTACAGCTATGCTGATGCAAAAAACGACAGCAAAATGTTGTTGGCGATGGGAAATATCGGCAAGACACTTGACTTCATGCGAGGTAGTTGCAATGTTAACGGCTCCTTTAGACGCAATGAGTCTCATCTATTCTCTCAGTCGCAAACAGTAAACACTGTAAGTACGGGCTGGAGTGTCGGAGGAAAGATAAATGGCAATCCCTGCAATTGGTTCAGTTTCGATTATCGTATAGATTATTCAGACAATCTCTTGACAATGAACGGACAGAGTGAAACGTGGCTTTCGACATTGGAAAACGTATTGAGTCTGACATTCATTCCTCATAGTAAATGGCAGTGGACTATCAGCGGCGAGCATTATCGTAATGAACTTACTGAACACAATTTTAAGAATGTAGTGATGCTTGACACTAAGCTAACCTATCAGCTCAACAAGAAGATTGAACTTGCCGCCAGTCTTACTAATATACTTGATAAGCGTAGCTACAACTACATCACATACTCTGAGTTGACCTGTTTTGAAAGTCAAAGACAACTTCGAGGGCGTCAGCTCCTATTCTCAATAACACTAAGAAAATAAAAAAACATAAGATATGAAATATATATTCTCACTCATCTTTATCGCTCTTGCAATAACAGTAAGTGCACAGCAAGAAGCAAAAATAGAAGTCAGTTATACCGAATATCAACCAAACATGCGTACTGGCGAAAAAAATGGGACTAGTCATCAATACATCTTGCTTGCCAGTGGCGATGACTCGAAATTTTTCTCACCGCGAACCGAATATATAGACTCACTTAACTCCACTCCGGAGGGTAAAGCAAAATATCAAGAAATGGCACGTTCTGCATACTTGGGTGGTAAGATAGAGGACATACCTCGTGCTGATGGTAGCTATTATGTAGTAAAATCCGGCGCAGATAATAAGCTTTATTATTACGATAAGGTTGGTACAGAAAGGTTTTGCTATGAAGAAGATACTCCACAATTGAACTGGGTAGTGGGCGACTCCACCAAAACAATTCTCGGATATGAATGTTTCTTGGCTTCTTCCGATTATCACGGAAGAAAATGGATTGTATGGTTTTCTCCTGAAATCCCAGTTGCTGCCGGTCCGTGGAAATTGCAAGGAGTTCCCGGGTTAATCTTAGAAGCGAGTACGGAGGATGGGCTATATCGTTTCGTGGCTGACGGCATACAGCAAACAGAAAAACTGATTTCCCCCATCTACCTTGCAAATGAATACGAAAAAACAGACCGTATCAAATACCTGAAAGCCAAGCGAGGATTTATGGATAATCCAGTTGGAGCTATTAACGCACAATTCAGTGGCTCAGGTGTGAGTATTCGTAGTGTAAAAATATCAGGTGGTTCAGATTCCGATGGTAAATTGTATATGGCACGTGAGACTATTGACTTTATAGAAACTGATTATTGAGAATCATACGAGCCAGTTAAACAACCTCAATAACATTAATATTCAGAAAAATGAAAAGATTCCTTTTAATATTTGCATCGTTATTTGCTGCGTCTGCTTTATTTGCACAAAAAGCACAGCTGAAAGTTGGCTACGATTATCATTTTTTCGACCCGCGAGGTATCGAAAAACATCATGATTTTATTCTTCTCGCAGGTAAAGATTGCTCAAAATTTTATAATAATCAGTCGCAATGGCTTGATTCCATTCGTTGTACGAAAGACGGTAATCAATGGTATAATCAACAAGGACTTATTATGATGAGCGAGGTGATGAACAAATCGCGTGAAGAAAGGGAAACCATTATAAATAGTTCCTCCATAGGTCATTCGGTCGATTTGTATATTGTGCGCGACAATGACATATTTAAAGTATGGGATATGGTTTACTATGAATATCGCAAATATTCAGAACCCATTGAGGAACGTTGCTGGAAGATTATGGATGATTCAACCAAGAATGTCTTAGGTTATGAGTGCATAATGGCGACTGCAAAATACCACGGTCGTCATTGGACTGCATGGTTTACACCTGAGATACCTGTTGACGCAGGACCTTGGAAATTGCTTGGATTGCCGGGATTGATACAAGAAGCAAGCGATTCCACTGGCCACCATCATTTTACAGTCAATGGCATTCAATCCGTCAATATGAATATACCACCAGTATATGAACCATACTCCTACGAGAAAACAACGAGAAAGAAATTTTTAGAACTTTGCCGTTTCAGATATGATAATATTCAAGGTATGAGTGACTTACATTTTGGTGGAAACGGGCCACGACTTACACCTGAAAAAATCGCCTACGAAAGAGGCAAAGAAGGATATGATTTACTTGAAACTGATTACAGATAAAATGTTATGATTATGAGAAAACTATTCCATTTTACAATATTGCTGCTTTTGTCAGCAATATATATTAGTTGCGATAAAGATTTAACCGAAGATTGGAATGAAGTAATAAACCTATATGTGGATGCCGAATTAGGAGAGTATCGCCCTTGGGGATACCCTGAGGATGCAGATCCTTTGGACGGGCTTAAAATCAAGGAGAACAAAGATGCTGATTGGGAAATTATTCCAATGGATGGTATAGATGGTTTTACTCACTCATTAGGTTGGGAGTTTTATCTTGAGGTGGAAAAGGTGCATTTGGCAAATCCGCCAGCTGATGCCCCCAACATAAGATACAGACTCATCAGAATTGTCGACAAACAAAAAGTAAGAACCCCAAAGTTCCCCACATTGGAGGTTAAGGGTGCTCTTGCAAACTCATACACAGCCAACATCTTTGAGCCAGTACACTTCTACTTAGATGGCAATGATTATATGCAGCAAGACCTAAGAGAGTTGTGCGACTCGCTTGTGTTTGATATACCTTGGCTGAAGGGGACACATCTAAGCCGAAAAATATATTTTCACGAAGCTAGTAGAACTCAACTCATTAGTGGTTGGGATCATCGTTTTATTCTTCCTATGAGTGGATTATGTAGAATCAAGGCATACAAAGATGGTGATGTTGTTTATAGCGATGCAATATCGATATCACTTACAAACGATAAGGATTTCTTGATGTATAATTGGGAGGAGATAACCGAAAGCATGAATAACTCAATCGGATATGTCAACTTTGTTGATGAGGGACA
>JAFVTL010000020.1 GCA_017503235.1 Bacteroidaceae bacterium
ATACCGGTAAATCACGAAAAATATCCATTAAAATGATTCACGCAGATGAATATCAGGTGGTAACAGTGAAGCAAGATTAAACTGTTGTTTAAAACTAGCTTATTATTAACTCATTAAAAACACGAACGAATATGAAAAAGGTTTTGATTCATATTTTGTGGTATAGTTTTACACTACTACTTTGTGTTTCCTGCAATACATTAACTGAAGAAGATTTAGGATATCCGAAAGTTATACGATTTACGAGCGGAGGAGGTGTGCAGGTTTTTACTAACGACAAGGGTGAGTATGTACCTCCAATAATTAAAGGCGGATATGATTACTATGATAAATCAGACGGTATTTATCGTTCCGGACGCGATTGGCTGGACATAGAAACTGGTAATCCGAAAGTCAAAGGCATCAAATTAATAGCCGCTCCCAACAATACCGGTAAATCACGAAAGATATCCCTTGAAATGACTCACGCAGATGAATATCAGGTGGTAACAGTGAAGCAAGATTAAACAGGTTGCTGTAACGGTGTATATCCGCCGTTTCTGAATATCAGGGTTTGCATCCGAAACGAGAACGAGGATTGTAGAATCATTACCTCATAAACATTGGATACAGAAAAACATGCAGGGTGTGTCAAAAATGCCTCTTTAATTTTTTCATCCGCAGATTACGCGGATTGCGCAGATAAATAATAACCTTTCGGTATAATAAAGATGAAAAATCTGCGTTATCTGCCTCATCAGCGGATGAAAAGTGTATTTTGACACAGATTCATGTTGGTTGAAACCTTCTTTTAGTATCAAAGCTTTTCCATCAACTCCTCTATCACTACGGGGAAGTATTCGTACTCCAATCCGTGGACGCGCGAGGCCAGGGTGTCCGGTGTGTCATCGGGGAGCACGGGGCACTTCGCCTGACGGATGACGGCACCTTCGTCGTAATGTTCGTTGACGTAATGGATGGTGATGCCGCTTTCCTGCTCGCCGGCAGCAAGCACCGCTTCGTGTACGCGGCCTCCGTACATGCCTTTGCCTCCAAACTTGGGGAGCAATGACGGATGGATGTTTATCATCCGGTTGGGGTAGTCCTCGAGCAGGGAGTCGGGTACGTGGAGCAGGAAGCCTGCCAATACGATGAAGTCAATCTGATGCTGACGCATGACTTCGTTGATTTTCCCTTCCTTGAAATCCTTTGCCGGCAAGTACATGGCAGGAACCTTCAGGTTCTCTGCACGGCGGATGACGCCGGCCTGTTCCTTGTTCGTTACAACCAGCGTGATTTCAACCGCTTTGTTTCCCTCAAAATATCGGATGATTCTTTCGGCATTCGTCCCTTCACCCGATGCAAAAATGGCTATTCTTTTCATTGTTTTTCCTGTTTTGGTGCACATAAAACCAAAAAATGTGCAAAAATAGTGCATTTATTTGCCCGAATATTTGCGCAACTTATAAAATGTTTGCACCTTTGCAACCGCAAAGAAAATAAAATTATTCTATTTATTAACTAAAAAATTAAAGTTATGTCTGAAATTCAAGAAAGAGTAAAAGCTATCATCGTTGATAAGTTGGGTGTAGAAGAATCAGAAGTTACAATGGAAGCAAGCTTCACTAACGACTTGGGAGCTGACTCATTGGATACAGTAGAATTGATCATGGAATTTGAAAAGGAATTCGGTATCTCTATTCCAGATGATCAAGCTGAAAAGATCGGTACTGTAGGTGATGCAGTTGCTTACATCGAAAAGGCTAACGCATAAATATATATCCTTTATTATATAAATGGAATTAAAAAGAGTAGTAGTAACAGGCCTTGGTGCTCTTACTCCCGTCGGCAATACCGTTGCCGAAGCTTGGGAAAACCTGGTGAACGGGGTAAGCGGAGCAGGGCCTATTACTCGTTTTGATGCGTCCAAGTTCAAGACTCAGTTCGCTTGTGAAGTGAAGAACTTCAATGTGGCCGATTTCATCGACCGCAAGGAGGCACGCAAGATGGACCTGTATGCACAATACGCCATCGTAGCAGCCAAGGAAGCGATTGAGGATTCAGCCATGGACCTTGAAAGCGTAGACAAGAATAAGATAGGTGTTATCTTCGGGGTAGGTATCGGTGGTATCCGTACCTTCGAAGAAGAAATGATAGGCTACGCAGGTACAAAGGACACTATCGGTCCGAAGTTCAACCCGTTCTTCATTCCTAAGATGATTGCAGATATCGCTTCCGGCCATATCTCCATCATGTATGGATTCCACGGACCGAACTTCACCACTACCTCTGCCTGTGCTTCTTCTTCCAACGCCATCGCCGATGCATTCAACTACATCCGTTTGGGTAAGGCGAATGTCATTGTAGCCGGTGGAGCCGAAGCAGCCATCTCTCCTGGGGGAGTAGGCGGATTCAACGCCATGCACGCTTTGTCTACCCGCAATGATGAACCTACCAAGGCTTCACGCCCGTTCAGTGCTTCGCGCGACGGATTCATCATGGCTGAAGGTGCCGGTTGCTTGATTTTGGAAGAACTGGAACACGCCAAGGCACGTGGAGCCAAGATTTATGCAGAACTCGTAGGTGCAGGCCTTTCGGCCGATGCCCATCACTTGACAGCTTCCCATCCGGAAGGTTTGGGCGCCAAGCTGGTGATGCAGAATGCCCTCGAAGATGCAGGAATGAAGCCTGAAGACATTGACTACATCAATGTACATGGTACTTCTACTCCCGTAGGCGATGTGTCTGAAGTGAAAGCCATCAAGGACGTGTTCGGCGAACATGCCTATAAACTGAACATCAGCTCTACCAAGTCCATGACAGGACACCTTCTGGGTGCCGCTGGAGCCGTAGAAGCATTGGTCAGCGTCCTGGCGGTCAAGAACGACATTGTTCCTCCGACTATCAATCATGAAGAAGGGGATAACGATGAAAACATCGACTATAACCTCAACTTCACATTCGGTAAGGCTCAGAAGCGCGAAGTACGTGCCGCATTGAGCAATACCTTTGGTTTCGGTGGCCACAATGCATGTGTAATTGTGAAAAAATACGCTGAATAATCGTGTTTGAAAATACAGTTGACAAGATAAGGCTTCTTTTCCGCAAGGACAAGGAGTCTTATCTTCGTTTTTATAGAATGCTTGGATTCTATCCCCACGACATCCAGATATACGAGCAGGCGCTGTTGCACAAGTCGCTTTCCGTCCGGTCAAGCAAGGGCTTGATAAACAACGAACGGCTGGAATTTCTGGGGGATGCCATCCTCGATGCCGTCGTGGCCGACATTCTCTATAAGAAGTTTGAAGGCAAGCGGGAAGGTTTCCTGACCAATACCCGTTCGAAAATCGTGCAACGCGAGACACTCAACCGCGTGGCGGCGGAAATCGGGTTGGACAAGCTGGTGAAATACACCGTGCGCAATTCCTCGCATAACTGCTACATGGGTGGCAATGCTTTCGAAGCCCTGATAGGTGCCATTTATCTGGACAGGGGCTATCGGGCATGCAAGCAGTTTCTGGAGACACGCATCATTGGCAAGTACATCGATGTGGAGAAGATTTCCAGAAAGGAAATGAACTTCAAGTCCAAGTTCATTGAATGGAGCCAGAAGAACCGCATGCAGATTTCTTTCGAGCTTATCAGTCAGAGCTATGACAGCTTCAATAGTCCTGTGTTCGAATCGGAAGTGCTGATTGAAGGCATTTCTGCCGGAAAGGGAACGGGCTATTCAAAGAAGGAATCCCAGCAGCTGGCTTCCAGTGAGGCTATGGCCCGAATAAAGAAGGATGCCGTTTTTGTGGATGGTCTGTTTGCAGCCAAAGCCCGCCGTGAAGAGCAGGAGGGGGTGAAGCTAGAACCGGAAATGGTGTCGGAAGAACAGGAAGCAATGCCGATAGAAACTTCCATTCCTGTTGTGGAGGAAGAAGAACGTGTGAATGTGAATGATTCGCGCGAGCAGATTATCCGTGCAGCCGAAGATGCTGCTTTTGGTATCGGAGAATAAGAATCTGCGGAAAGGGTTGCGGCTATCCTTGGGATAGTTGTTTGAAGAACGTGGCAACCTTTTCCGCAGATTTGTTGTAGTACTTCGGCCTATCCGAAGCAGATTCCCATTCTTTTTCCTTGAAGAATCAGGTCATGGTCAGCGTTGACCAGCTTCAGCTTGCCGGCCACTTCCTCCAGCGGGATGGAGGTGATTTCGTTTCCTTTCAGCGCGACCATTCTTCCAAATCGTCCGGTAGCTATCAACTCAGCGGCATGGCCTCCCATGCGGGTCGCCAGGTTGCGGTCGAAAGCAGTGGGCGAACCACCCCGTTGAATGTATCCAAGAACGGTTTCGCGGGTCTCGATGCCGGTTTCATATTCAATCTCCTGTGCGATGTATTCGGCTGCCTTCTTACCGTCGGCCGTTTGGATTCCTTCCGCTACCACCACGATGGAGTAGTTCTTTCCTTTCTTCAGTCGTTCGATGATGGTATTCCCGATGTTATGGATGTTGTAAGGAATTTCGGGGATGAGGATGACATCACCTCCTCCGGCCATGCCTGAATAGAGAGCTATCCAACCGGCTTTGTGTCCCATCACTTCAATCACCATTACCCGTTGGTGTGAACTGGCGGTGGAGTGCAGACGGTCGATGGCGTCGGTGGCAATGGCTACGGCTGTATCGAAACCGAAAGAAAAGTCGGTGCCCCATACATCGTTGTCAATGGTTTTGGGAACGGAAACGACGTTCACTCCCAGTTCAGCCAGTTTGCAGGCGGTCTTCTGGGTACCGTTTCCTCCGATGCAGACAATGCAGTCCAATTGCAGGTCCTTGATGTTCTTCAATAGGAGTGCGGGCTTGTTGGTGGAAGTGCTTGCCCGTTTCTTGAACGGCTTTTCGCGGGAAGTGCCTAAAATGGTCCCTCCCAGGTTCAGCAGACCGGTCAGGTCCTTGTCGTTGAGTGGAACTATGTCGTTGTCCAGCAATCCGCGGAATCCGCTCTGTATACCGAACACTTCCATGCCGTAATGGTTGATGGCTGTTTTGCAAACGCCTCTGATGGTAGCGTTGATACCCGGGCAGTCTCCTCCTGAAGTTAAGATTCCTATTCTCATATTCTGTATTATTTAAAGTCAAACTGATTGTGTGCGTAAAGATAAGAAAAAATAAAAGTAATATAGAAAAGTGTAAAAAAAATAATTTATGCCCCGTTTTAATGCAGAAAAGCTTAATTTTGCACCAATTTGTAATAATTGTACGCAAAATGGGTTTGACACAAATTATCGCCCCGTTTTTCGGACGCAGACAGAAGGCATTCTCAGCGTATGCCACTCAGCCGGAGGCCATTCAGGATGAAGTGCTCCGCAAGTTGGTACAGAAAGCCTCTGCGACAGAATGGGGAAAGAAATACGATTATAGGAATGTCCGCAGTTATGAGGACTTCCAACGGGTTCCTGTACAGACGTATGACGATATAAAGGAATATGTAGACCGCATGCGACACGGTGAAAGGGACGTGTTGTGGCCGGGTGAAGTGAAGTGGTATGCCAAGTCGTCGGGTACCACCAATGACAAGAGCAAGTTCATTCCTGTGAGCCAGGATGGGTTGAAGCATGTCCACTATGCGGGCGGTCGTGACTCGGTAGCCTTTTATCTGCAACAGAACCCTCAGAGCCGCCTCTTTTCCGGTAGAGCTTTGATTCTGGGTGGCAGCCATGCCCCCAATTATAACTTGAAGCATAGCTTGGTGGGTGACCTCTCGGCTATCTTGATAGAGAACATCAACCCGTTGGTGAACCTGGTACGTGTGCCGAAGAAGGAGATTGCCTTGTTGAGCGACTTTGAAGAAAAGATGGAAAAGATTGCCCGTTCGGCCATGGACAAGGATGTGACGAATATCTCAGGGGTGCCTTCCTGGATGTTGGCCGTCATCAAGCGTGTGTTGGAACTGAAGGGTACGGACAACCTGTCGGAGGTATGGCCCAATCTGGAGGTCTTCTTCCATGGCGGTGTCGCCTTCTCTCCTTATCGTGAACAATACAAGCAGATTATTCGTAATGAAAACATGCATTATATGGAAACCTATAATGCAAGTGAAGGTTTCTTCGGTATCCAGAACGACCCGGCCGATCCAGCCATGATGCTGATGATTGACTATGAAGTGTTCTACGAATTCCTGCCGATGGATGAGCTGGATGCTCCCAATCCTCACATTGTTCCGTTGGCCGGAGTGGAGTTGGGAAAGAACTACGCCATGCTTATCAGTACATCGTGCGGATTGTGGCGCTACCTGATTGGTGATACGGTGAAGTTCACTTCGAAGAACCCCTATAAGTTTGTGATAACCGGCCGCACCAAGCATTTCATCAATGCCTTTGGTGAGGAGTTGATGGTGGACAATGCCGAACAGGGCTTGGCACGTGCCTGCCGAGAAACGGGTGCGCAGATTGCCGATTACTCGGCCGCTCCGGTGTTCATGGATGCGGAGGCCAAGTGCCGTCATCAGTGGCTCATTGAATTTGCGGTGATGCCCGACTCGTTGGAGAAGTTTGCCAAGGTGTTGGATACCACTTTGCAGGAAATCAATTCGGACTACGAAGCCAAACGCTACAAGAATATCACCCTCCAGATGCTTGAAGTGGTGGTGGCTCGTCCGAACTTGTTCCATGACTGGCTGAAAGGCAAAGGGAAATTGGGCGGTCAGCACAAAGTCCCTCGCCTGAGCAATACGCGTGATTATATAGAAGAAATGTTAAGACTGAATGCTTGAGATGAACTGGAAAAAACATCGTTTCCCCTTGATTCTGATGGCGGTGATAGCCGCTTATTCGTGTGCAAGTATCGGTGCACCCGATGGAGGCCCTTATGATGAGGAACCTCCCCGCTTTGTGGGCAGTACCCCGGAACTGCATGCGACCGGTAACCAAAAGAGCCGCATCGAATTGGAATTCGATGAGTTCATCAAGTTGGAGAAGGCTGCTGAGAAGGTGGTCATTTCGCCTCCTCAGATGGAACAGCCCGAAATCAAGGTCAGCGGTAAGAAAGTCGTTATCGAACTGATAGACTCGTTGAAGGATTCCACTACCTATACGGTTGACTTCTCGGATGCCATTGTAGACAACAACGAAGGCAATCCGATGGGGAATTTCTCCTTCTCTTTCTCAACCGGAGAGAGTATCGATACGCTGGAAGTGTCGGGAACCGTTCTCAACGCAGCCGACTTGGAACCTGTCAAGGGAATGCTTGTAGGGCTTCATAAGAACTTGAACGATACAGCGTTCACAACACTCCCGTTCGACCGTGTGTCGCGCACCGACAGCCGGGGCCAGTTCATCATTCGTGGAATTGCGCCCGGAGAGTACCGCATCTTCGCTTTGATGGACGGCAACCAGAACTACCTCTTCGACTCCAAGTCAGAACGTATCGCTTTCGGCGATTCGCTGGTCATTCCTTCGTGGGAACCGGCTGTCCGCCAGGATACTTTGTGGCAGGATACGCTTACCATCGACACCATCCATACGGTGCACTATACCCGTTTTATGCCCGACAATTTGATACTCCGGGTGTTCAAGGAAGAGAATGACCGCCAGTACCTCACCCGCAGTCAGCGCGACAAGGAAAACCATTTTATCCTTACCTTCAATGCCAAGGCAGACAGCCTGCCCGGACTGAAAGGCTTGAACTTTGACGAAACGGATGCTTTCATCATTGAAACCACTTCTCGCAACGACTCCATTTGCTATTGGATCAAGGATTCACTGGTTTACGGAATGGATACGCTGGAAGTTCAGTTGGACTATCTGTACACCGATTCGTTGAACCAACTGGTACCTCGTACCGATACCATCTATCTGGCTAACAAGCTGACACGCGAACAACGCGAACGTATCCAGAAAGAAGCCGAGGAAGAAAAGGAAAAAGAGCGCAAGAAACGTGAAAAGAAAGGACTGGAACCCGAGAAAGAACCTACGCCTTTCTTGAAGATGAACGTGGATGCCCCTTCCAGTTTTGATATCAACAAGAATGTGGTGCTGGCTTTCGACGAGCCGGTGGTGCGCTTTGATACGGCGGCCATCCACATGCAGGTAAAGGTCGATACGCTTTGGGAAGATACTCCTTTCTTGCTTCGTCCCGATTCGGTGTTGCCTCGTACCTATGAGATATTGGCCGGATGGGAACCCGAAAAGGAATACAAGTTGACGATTGACTCGGCCGCTGTGACCGGTTTGTATGGCCTTCACACCAACAAGTCGGAACATACCATGAAGGTGAAGAAGCTCGACGAATATGGTACATTGCTGCTCAATGTGAAGAATGCTTTGCCCGGCTCCATTGTGGAACTGATTGACAACTCCGGCAAGGTGCTTCGTCAGCAGCCTGTGACTCAGGAGGGAACGGCCGACTTCTACTTCCTGGCTCCCAACTCCAAGTATTATATCCGTTTGTTTGAAGACCGGAATGGAAACGGCAAATGGGATACCGGCAACTATTCGAAAGGCCTGCAGCCCGAGGCGGTCTACTATTTCCCGAAGGTGTGGGAAATGAAGGCCAATTTCGAGTTTGAAGAAGACTGGGATATTCATGAAGTTCCTTGGGACCGTCAGAAGCTGGATGAAATCAAGAAGCAGAAGCCGGAACAGGAAAAGAAAATCAAGGACCGCAACAAGGAACGTGCGAAAAAGTTAGGACGATGAAAAGAATAGTATTTGCAATGATAGCCGCCTGGATGGTAGCAGTGGGTGCCAATGCCCAATGTGCCGCAAAGAATGATGCCATTCAGGTGGGTGAGGAACTTACCTACGAACTGAAATTCAACTGGAAATTCATTTGGGTCAATGCCGGTGACGCACGGATGGAACTGAAGGAAACCCAGTACAATGGAAAGCCTGCATATCGCACCGATTTGTTGTGTGTAAGTAACAAGAAGGTGGATTTCTTCTTCAAGATGCGCGATACGCTGACTTGTATCACGACTCCGCAACTAGAACCTTTGTATTTCCGCAAGGGTGCCGAAGAGGGCAGCCATTATACCGTGGATGAAGTGCGTTTCGGGTATGAGGGTGGAAAATGCATCGTTGACCAGCAGCGCTATCGCCGTGGAAAAGGTACAACCAATACTAAAGAAGTGAGCGACCAATGTGTGTTCGATATGCTCAGCATCCTATTGCAGGCCCGTTCGTTCGACCCTACCCACTATAAGGTAGGCGACAAGATTCTGTTTCCGATGGCTACCGGAAGAAAAGTAGAGCAGCAAACCTTGATTTATCGTGGCAAGAAGAAGTTCAAGGCCGAGGATGGTGTGAAGTATCGTTGCTTGGTCTTCTCGTTGGTAGAGTACGACAAGGACGGCGACGAGGATGAAGTCATTACCTTCTATGTGACCGACGACCGCAATCACCTGCCGGTTCGTCTGGACCTTTACCTCAACTTCGGTTCAGCCAAGGCATTCCTGAAGACGGTGAAAGGCAACCGTTATCCGCTCGAATCCATCATTGAATAGGACCGCGCCAGTCGTCGAACAGACGGCCTTCGCGCGAAACCAGATGCAGCTTGATGCCTTTATCCCAGGCTTCAAGGATGTTGTCTGCTCCCTTCGACATGACTTTGCAGACCGAGTAGCGGGCACCCACAATCTCGCTGATGCGCACTTCTCCAATCTTTTCGGGCACTGTCCCTCCGTCCGGCAATGATTTTTCGATGGTCACGTCAAATCGTTGTCCTTCCTTGATGGGGTCTTCATATCCCAAGTTGATGTACACCTTCTTGGCTTTGCGTGCGTTGTGCGAAGCCATGTTCACAATGGCTCCATGTACTCTGAAATATTGTTCGATGAAAGTCCGCACTTCGTAGCGAGTGTTCAGCAATGCATTTTCGGTGGCATTGTACTGGCTGGCATCCTTGCCCGACGATGACCCCGTTTCTTCGTAGTTGCGGCTGAAGATGGTGGTTCCGTCGCTGGTCCGTATCAGTTGCAGCCTGAGGGTGAACGCCTCCTTGTAGCTGTTCTCGCGACTGTGGAATCGGGGTGACGAGATACCGTCGTCCGTAGCTTCGCGGTGCAGGATGGTTCCTTGTAGCAGATATTGTGCCCGATATTGCAAGGCTTTCTCTATCGGTGCCACCTCTTCGGTCGGTGCTACGGTAAGTGCATCGACCAGCCGCACCCGATTGGTGTTCCCTATTTCGTCAATGACCGCCGAGCGTATCTGTGTAACGGTAGCAGCAATGACATTTATCTCGCTGTAGAAGTTGTCCACGTAAATGGTTTGTTTTTGGGCATGTATTCCGGAGGTGATGCAGAGCAGCAGTCCGAGTAGGAAGCATCTTGTTTTCATACTTAGTAGTTTATGCTACGAAAGTAGGTACTTTGATTCGGATATGCAAGAGCGGACGAATAAAATCATTTCATCTTTAAGTTAGAATGTTTGTCCAATAGGGATTGGAATGAGTTTTAAGCTCTGATTTAAAATACCTTCACATTAGTGGAACTCATTAAATGTCCAATTTCATTTCTCCCCTTATATGGTAATTACAATTCCCTCTTCCACTAACTATAAACAGACGGAATATTAGCTGTAAAGTGCCGTATACTTCGCTCTTCCACATGCTGTGGAATTTTTCTTCCACATATTGTGGAAAAGCGAATGTGTCGTCAAGATATAGCTAATATTGCGTTGGTTTACAGCTAATTATGCGGGGCTATTTTCATAATTATAAACACAGAGACGCGGAGATATGTGTCTCCGCGTCTCTGTGTTCTAAAAAGATTGATTTAGAGTATGGGTTACTTGTTCAGTTTCCAAGTGAATCCGTCCTTGGTGTCTTTCACTTCGAAACCAAGTGCGGCCAACTCGTCACGAATCTTGTCGCTGGTAGCCCAGTCCTTGTTGGCCTTGGCCTTCATGCGTTGTTCGAGGAGCATGTCCACCACCTTG
>JAFVTL010000043.1 GCA_017503235.1 Bacteroidaceae bacterium
TGCTTCCCAAAAGCACAAATCCAAGAAGAAACAGAATGATTCTTTTAGTCATGATTCAGTCATTTAAAGTTTATCATATACAACAAAAGCCATTACTCCCTTGTTGACACAAAAGAGAGAATGGCTTTTGTCTATTCAGTTAATTACTTTCCAAATTTACCGCTCTTGTGACCTACCAATTTGAAGTCACTGGCTGACTTTGCAGGTGCTGCACTGCGTGCTGCTACCGCTTCCTTTGCCAATTCCAGATAGATAGTAGCTTCGTACCTACCTACATAGTCGAAATCTGCATCGTAAAGTTCGTAAGTCATGGCAATCTGGTCTTCAGTTGTCAATGAACCGTCGGCTTCCACCTTCAATGTCAATGAGTAGTCTGAAGTATTACCAGCTACAGACATGTAGTAATCTGTACCATTCAAATTGATGACACCTGCAATCTGTTCTTCGAAATAGAGAGTACCGAAGTCTCCGTTGAATTCAGCTTCAATCTTGCCGTCAGTACCTTGGAAACCAGAGATCAATACACCGTTTTCATTTTCCGGATCAGCTTCGATGGTAATCTTTTCTGTTACCGGAACAAATTCACCGGTTTTGCTATATGCAGCATAGCTATAGTAACTCATGGTATAGTTACCGATAATCAGTTCGCGTTCGTAACCATAAGAGCGCAACCATGCTTCTTCGAAAGTCACTTCCTGGTTCGGATTGCCATAAACATCACTGAATGCACCTTCAGCGACAGTAAGGCTTACCCAGTCACCAAAGTCAGGAGCTTCTGGCAAGTAGAACAAGAGCGCATTGCCCTGTACTGCCCAGTAATTGTTAGGCACATTGATGGTAGTGGTCTTTCCTTCGTGTGTATAAGTCACCTGAAGTTCTTCACCGGTCAAGGCTTTATCGTTACGGTACAAATCCATATCGAATTCAAATACGAACATGGTTTCTTCCCAGTCACCGAATGAATCACCGATTTTCGGAGCTGTTGCGTTTTCTTCTGCAATGGCGAACGGAGCGTCAGCTACATCAAAGAAGACACCATCAAAGTCATCACCAGCTTCGTTGATACCGCTGATCATGGCAGGACAAGGATTAGCCTTTGCGTCCACGAATGCACCGGCTTCCCAAGAAACCAATACAGTTGCTGAAGCAGGGATAGAATCGAATGCTACAGTCACCACGTTACCGGCAACTGCAACTGCCATTTCTTCGGCAGGAACATCGATAAATTCACCGGTCCATTCTGCAAAGTATTGGGCAGTAACCTTACCTTCACCGGCAGCAACAGCTTCGCTGAAAGCAACCTGCACACCGATACCTTCTTCCAGCACTTGTGCTTTAGTTGGGTAAGGAACACCGGCATCCGAAGTAGTCACAACGGCAGAAGCTACACTACCTACTACACCTTCCTTGCTGGCAGCAACGGCATAAACCACATACGAAGTATTCGGTTCACAAGCCTCTTCAGCCGACAGGTCGAGTGTATAAGTAGAATTATCTGTAGCGTTCAGCAAGCCACCGGTCAAACCGCTGTATTGCTGCTTCAACAAAGCCTGACCATCCAAAGCGGCAGGAGTATCACCTTCAGCAACGATGTATGAATAGAACACTGTTCCCGATGCAGGCGACAAAGTAAAGGTGAAGCCATAGTCAGTAGTGGCATCAATGCTCACCGAAATGGCAGGACCCGAGCCGTAGTTTTCGCTTACGGCATCGTCCCAATCGGTACATCCCACGAGGGACATACCAATTGCTAATATGCTAAATAATAATTTTTTCATTGTATTACGTTTTTATTGTTACACAATTATTTCTTGGTCAGGACAATCGGAGCTGTCAGGATTTCGAAATATCCAGCCGAAACAGCTGAACCCATCCAGTTATTGATGGTAATTGTTCCATTAGCATCAATTGTTCCGATTACATTACCACCCTTTTCGATGTATTCATCACCTGTAGCGTCATAACATTCCAAAGTGATGTCACCATAGCTGGAGTGAACACCCAACGATTGACAAACCGGAATACGGATTTCAGTCTTTTCATCGTTAACAACACCATAAATGGAAACCAAGCTGCCGCCAGGAACCATGTTGCTAATCCATACCACAGATACGTCATCCGGATCCTTTTCGAGAGTCAAATCCCAAACGGTTGGTCCATTGTAATAAGATTCAGCATTACCTGAATAGTCACCCAACATGAATGCCAACGGATGTTCGTCGTCAATAATTGTAACCGAACAAGTCTTGGATGCACCCAAATTGGTGTCTCCAGTTTCTTTCAAATTGATAGTGAATGAGATGTCACCACCGAAAGTATCGTTGTCATTCACCTTGATGGTAATGTACTGTTCAGGAGCTTCCTTAGTAAAGCTCAGCGTATTGCTGGCGTTTGTCACTTCAAAGTTTACACCTTGTGCAGCTGTTCCGTCCACGATTTCAAAGTCTACCGACTTGTTCAAACCGGCCAATGAAGTGAACAGTACCGGAATCTTCAATTCACCGCTTTCCACGTTTTCATTTACAGACATCGAAGACTTTGTAAATGCAGCGAAAGCATCGGCATCATTGAATTTCGGATGTTCGTTGTCGGCACATGAAGCCAAAAGCAAAGTGCCTGCAACCAACGCATATATTGATTTCATTTTTTTCATAATGTCTTTATGTGCTTTAGATTAGAATTCATTTTGTACCATGTTCGGGTTGGCATCACATTCGCTCTTAGGAATAGGGAATGCCCACTTGTTGCCCGGGAACGGAACGTCAACACCGGCACCGTCTGTACGAACCACACCGTTACCGGTACGCTTCAAGTCGTGCAGGATATGACCTTCGAATGCCAATTCTCTACGACGTTCTTCGAGAATAGCAGTTTCAGAAGGAGACGGAGCTTCGATACCACGCTTGGCAGCCAAAGTAGCCAAATCGTCAGCAGCAGTTACCCCGCTGATTACTGCACCGTTATAGATAGCTTCTGCACGGTTCAAATACATTTCAGACAAACGGATAATCGGAGTGTTGTTTTCCTTAGGAACGGCACTACCTTCCTTACCGGCATACTTCAAAGTAAACCAGTCAGTGTTGTTCATCAATGCATAGAGGTTCAAACGGATATCGCCTTCTTCAAACAAAGCGATGAGGTCTTCAGAAGCACAAACGTCTGCACTACCGTTACCGCCATCAGCAGGAGTAGTGATGTAAGACATCTGTTCCCAGCCTGAACCATCCCAATAGCTGTTCTTGATAGAGCTGTACATCTGGAAAATGATTTCGTCGCCCTTAGCCGATGTGTTCTGAGTAAACATAGCCAGATACTTGTCGCCTGAAAGCAAGCTGTACTTACCGCTATTGATTACCTTGGTTGCATAGTCGGCAGCGTTCTGCCATTCACCCATATAGAGGTATACGCGTGAGAGCAAAGCCTGGATAGAAGTCTTGTTCCATGCAGCAGCTGCATCGATGGCACCTTCACGAGAATAATTGTCGGCCATCAAAGTTTCAGCTTCCTTCAAGTCGGCAACAATCTGAGTATACACTTCTTCAACAGTGTTACGGGCAGGTTGTCCGTTTTCTGTCACCAACATGACAGGTACACCCAGTGCATCCTTCTTATAAGTATAAGGTTGAGCAAACATCTTCACCAAGTCGAAGTGACAGAAAGCACGCATAGCCAAAGCTTCCGCCTTCACATTGTTGATCATGGCTGTAGTCACTTCCGAAGTTTCCTTGCCTTCCAAGTTGTTGATAACGTTGTTGGCGGCAGCAATGGTATAATAAGAATAGAACCAGATGGATGAAGTTGAACTTTCATTGTAATTCCACTTGGTGTTCTGAGTATAACGTCCCGAACCCGGATAGCTGATTGGGTTACGTGCATTACCACCACTCAATTCGCTGATGAGTACGTGGCTGCCACCATACCAATAATAGCTGTTCAGACGTGAATACAAAGCAGCGGTAGCGTCGTCCAAACCGGAGAACTTAGCCAAAGTCAGCTCGTTACTCTGAGACAATACCGGTTCTTCCGTCAAGAAGTCCTTACAGGAAGACATTCCTGCAAGCAAGACTGCCAAATATATAATTGATTTCTTCATATTTCTATAATCTTACTTTAGTTACTAATTAGAATGACAAATCCAAACCGATTACGAATGTCTTGGTTTGCGGATATACACCGTAACCCATACCGTCTACACCACGTTCAGGATCCCAGAAGTTTACATCGTGGAAAGTGAACAGGTTCAAGGCGCTACCATATACCTTCAACGAACCGATACCTGCGCGGCTAAGCCACTTGCTCGGCACATTGTAAGACAAGGTGATGTCCTTGATACGGAAATAGTCACCATCTTCGACGAAACGGTCAGATGAGAAGCTGTAAGAGTTGCTGGAGTTACCGGCTACCGGTTTCGGGTTACAACCTGTGTCACCCGGCTTCTGCCAGTAGTTCAACAAGCTCTTGGCCTGGTTCATGGACATCTGGTTACCGTCTGATTGCAAGTAGCGGTTTTCGACGATGAATACCTTGTTGCCGCCCTTGAATTCACCGACAATGCTCAATGTCAAGTCCTTCCAAGTCAAAGAAGTATTGATACCACCTGTATACTTAGGTTCAGGAGAACCGGCCTTGATCCAAGCTGCCTGGTTATAATCGTTAGACAAGCTACCATCTTCAGTTACCCACAATGCTTCACCGTTAACTGGGTTCACACCATAGTAGTCCTTCAAGTAGAAAGTAAACATCTGTTCGCCTACAATGTGCTTGATACGTGAGTCGTTAGAATAGCTCATCATTTCGTCACCGGCCAATTCCAGAATCTTGGACTTGTTGTGAGCGATGTTGAAACCAACTTCCCAGAGCCAATCCTTGTTTTCAATGACCTTGTAGTCCATTTGGAGTTCGATACCGGTGTTACGCATAGAACCGATGTTCTGCAAAGCCGAGCCGAAACCAGATGTACCTGACAAGTTCTTGTAAAGCAACATGTCGTCTGTTGTACGGGTATAGAAATCGATGCTACCGCTCAACTTCTTGAAGAAGGTGAAGTCGATACCGGCATTCCATGACTTGTTCTTTTCCCATGACAGGTCGTCGTTGGCAGGAGAAGAAGGAATCATACCGGTGATACCGTTATATACAGTCGATGAGTACAAACCATACTGACGATAATTAGAGATGTTGTTGTTACCGTTGATACCATAAGAAGCACGTACCTTCAACATCTGAATCCAGTCAACATCCTTCAAGAAGGCTTCGTTGTGAGCATTCCAAGAAAGACCTACTGACCAGAAGAGACCCCACTGGTTGTTCTTACCGAACTTGGAAGAAGCATCGTAACGGGCAGAAGCCTGCAAGTAGTAACGGCTGTCATAGCTATAATCCAAAATACCGAAGAATGACATCAAGGTTTCAGTACCTTCGCTATAAGCGACGTCGTTGGTAGAGTTACCAGAGATGTGGTGAGGTATATCCGGATTCAAGTTCTGTGAAGAATGATAGAATTCGTTTGAATAACGGTGGCTGGCTTCCTGGCCGAGCAACAGACGATAGTTGTGCTTGTCCCAAAGACCTTCGTAAGTTGCGGTGTTAGAAGTAGTCAAGTACTGATACTTCATGGTTGAAGTCTGAAGCACCGGATAACCGGCTGCATCGTTGCTGGCTTCGAGTGACCAGTAACGGCGACCTTCTGTGAAGTTCAATTCAGCAGCATTGGTAGTCTTCAAAGTCAAACCCTTGATAGGCTTGTATTCCAAATAGAAGCTGCCGTTGAAACGATATTGCTTTTCCCACTGTTCGTCATAGATAGCAGTCGCACGTGGGTTGTTGTTTGAGTTTTCCGGAATCAAAGTGTTGTGTGAACCGTCTTCGTTGTATGCCGGAGTCCAAGGCAGGATAGTGATACCAGCGAAGGCAGGGTTGGCATAGTAAAGGTCCTGCATAGGAACGTCTTCACCATACATGTAACCAGCATTGATACGTACACCGGTCTTCCATTGATTGTTCAATTCATGGTCGGCATTGATACGAGCCTGCATCTTCTGGAAGTCTACACCATAGAATACACCTTCATTGTCGTGGTAAGAGATTGAGCTATAGTACTTGGTTCTCTGGCTACCGCCTGAAAGGTTGATTTCGTATTCCTGCATCTTACCCAAACGGGTGAAGTGATCCATCCAGTTTGTCTGCTGACGAGTCAGCAATTCCATCGGACGATAGTATACGCCACTTGGATCATCAGGATTCATACCGGCATTGATGATAGCCTGACGCTGGTAGCCCAACAGTTCCTGACCGGTCATCACACCATAGTCATTGTCATTGGCAAACTGAGACACACCATACTTGGCACGAACACCGATACGGCTCTTGCCTTCCTTACCGCTCTTGGTTGTTACAAGGATAACACCGTTAGCCGCACGCGAACCATAAACTGATGCCGAAGCAGCGTCCTTCAATACGGTGATGCTTTCGATATCGTTCGGGTTGATCATCGCGATGGCGTTGCTGGTATTTGTAAAGTAGCTCTGGTCACCAGTCATGACAGGAATACCATCGACTACATACAAAGGTTCGTTACCTGCGTTGATAGAAGAAATACCACGGATACGAATCTGTGAGTTAGAACCCGGCTGACCAGAAGCAGAAGTAATCTGTACACCGGCCATCTTACCAGCCAACATCTTATCCAAAGAAGAGGCAGGGATGTCAGCAATCTGACCTGCTTCTACCGTAGCGATAGAACCAGTCTTCGCTTCACGCTTGGTGGTACCGTAACCCACAACAAGCACTTCATCAAGTACCTCTGTATCAGGAGCTAAAGAAACTTCTATCTTAGAAGCAATAGCTACTTCGCGGGTCTTCATACCGATGTAGGAAATCATCAAAGTCTTTGCAGAACTTGGAATGTCAATATTATTGATTGTAGAGATACTGGATGGCAAATTGCGGTTGAAATATGCTTGATGCCCATTGGAGTTTCTACCTATTTTCTACCTGTTTTCTTGTACCTGCTGGTGTATGAGTTATCTCTGTTTATTGTAGGGCTGTGTCTATTGTTGTATTTGTACAGAGAATTTCTACCTATTTTCTACCAAAAGCAAGATTGGTTCTTAATATAATAAGGTATATAAATTACCTTCTGAGCATCTGAAGGTGATTATTCTTCCTGTAAATATAACAATAACGTGAGTTCGATATAATGAATAGTTTTTTATTATGATTAAACTTATACCGAATTTACATTAATAATAGGGAATAATATATTTCTTGACACTGTTTGTCATTATTCGGCCATAGCTCTCATCAACCCATGCTACACTACGACTCATAGTATGCCGTACTACGAATCGTAAAGTGCCATACTATCATCGCTAACTCGCCGCTTTGTAAATAGTGCTATTTGCTAGCTCGTTTCAGGTCTTTGATGATGGTTCCTTCCATGATTTCGCTGTAACCTTGTGTGGTGGAGAGGTTGCGGTGTCCCAACAGGCGTTGTACGGTTGTGATGCTTACACCTTTATATATAAGAAGCGTGGCGTTGGTATGTCTGGCCGAGTGGAATGAGAAGTGTTTCTGTATGCCCGCCTTCTTTCCGATGTGTATCAGCCGTTTGTTAAGACAAGAGTTGGAGTCGACGGTGAAAAAGCTGTTCAGCCGTTGGCGGTATTTCTGTATCAGCTTCAGTGCTTTCCCGTCGAATAGCAAAGCTATGGGGAGCCTTACCTCTTTGTTGGTTTTGATGGTGCGGAAGACAATCCATGGCTTTCCGTCCACAGAGCAGATGTTGCGGGTGGTCAGATTTCGGAAGTCGGAATACCTGAGTCCTGTGTAGCAGCAAAACAGAAATGCGTCCAAGGTGTGTTTTTGTACGGGTGTGAGTAAGGATGTGTCGATAGTTTCCAGTTTTTCCAGTTCTTCTGGCCTTAGGAACGCATGTTTCCCTTCCTCGGTCTTTATCCGGTATCGGCGGAAAGCGTAATTGCCCGGTTCGATGTATCCTTTGTTGATGGCGCTGTTTACAAGTAGCTTCAGATGTTTCATGTGCTTAGCCACCGTGTTGGTGTGGCATCCTTGTTGGTAGAGGAAACTTTCGAACTCGAATATGAACTTTGAAGTCAGGTCCTTGAAATTGATTCTTTGTTTGAACTTGGCCAGCAAGTAGCAAGTTGTAAGCCGGTTCTTCCGGGTACTTTCTTTGAGTTGCGAATCTTCTATCTCCCTCTTGGCGAACTCCAGAAAAGTATGCATGTTCTCCTTGATGAAGGTTTCTTTCAGTTTCTCCAACGTAATGTCCTGACCGTTTTTCCAAAGTTCCAGCTCTTTCTGCTCCAATTCCATCATGAAGGTTGCCAGCATCAGATTCAGGGCTTCGGCGTTCGGATGTGCCACAATCCGTTCTCTCCGCTTGTCCCATTGTTGGGGAGTAAGGTGAATATGTGAGGAGAAATAGACTTTTCTCTTTTCCAGATAGGCTTCTATCTGTAGCAGTGCTTTACCTTGTTTGTTCAGACGATTCTTGCGGTTATAGACGGGACGATAGCTTATTTTTTTCATTTTAATATTATTTTATAGGTAGTAGTGAAATGATTCTTAACACTTGACTGTTAAAAAGCCTTTATTGTTTTCGCTCGGTTGTAGGGAAACCGAGTGGAAAACGAAGTGGGGCTGGTATAAATATAATGTTTTTATTCCTTTGAATGCGAAATAAGGTTTGAAAAGTGTATAAATATATGTTTTTCGGCATAAAAATAGGCGGTTTTCGTCCTTTTTTGACGGCTCATGGTGAGAATTTGAAAAAAATGTTATAGCTTTGCCGTTTATTAGAGAGAAAATCTATATAAATTATGTAAAGTTAAACTTTAAGAGAGTTATTATGAAAAGAAAATTAATGCTGTTGATGACCTGCCTATTCATAGGTTTTGGTCTGGCAAGCGCTCAGATTTCGCGAGTGACAGGTACTGTTACTTCGGAAGAAGACGGTTTGCCTGTAGTTGGCGCCTCTATTTTGGTAAAGGGTACTTCCGTAGGTACCGTTACTGATTTGGACGGTAAGTTTACATTGGAAAACATTCCAAGTTCTGCAAAGACTTTGATGATTTCCTACATCGGTATGAAGACCGTTGAAGTAGAAATCAAGCCAACCGTGAATGTTAATTTGAAACCCGACACCGAAGTCTTGGACGAAGTGGTCGTTACCGCTATGGGTATATCCCGTTCTGAAAAGACATTAGGCTATTCGGCTACAACGGTAAAAAGCGATGAAATTGTTACTGCACGTACCACCAATGTGGCCAATGCACTTTCAGGGAAGGTTGCCGGTCTGCAAGTCAGTTCCACATCTTCCGACCCGGGTTCGGTAAGCAACATTGTAATCCGCGGTTTCAGTTCCATCAACGGAGACAACCAGCCTTTATATGTTGTAGATGGAATCCCCTTGCAGAACAGTATGGTATCAGGTAGCGGTAAGAACGTTGCAACCGGAGGTATCGGCAACGTAGCGTCCGAAGACATTGAATCCATGACCGTATTGAAAGGAGCTGCCGCAACCGCCCTTTATGGTAGCCGTGCAGCCAACGGTGTCATCCTTATCACGACAAAAACAGGGAAAAAGGGAGACGGCCGCAATTTCACCATCAATTACAGTGGTAGCATGCAAGCCCGACAGGTTTCTATGCTTCCCGAAATGCAAAACGAATTCGGTCAAGGATGGAACGGACTCCAAACATACATCGAAAACGGTTCGTGGGGTCCTGCGCTCGACGGTTCCATGCAGGTATATGGACCTATCTGGAACAACCAGCAGCTCATCCACCCATATACCGCCAAGAAAGACAATGTGAAAGAATTCTTTGAAGCCGGTTTGTCCCAGAACCACAGCATCGCATTGAGTGGTATGTCAAATGACAACAAAATGTCCTATTACCTCTCCTATTCATACACCAACGATGACGGTATCATGCCGGGGGACTATGACAAATATGAACGTAACACAATCTCATTGCGCAACAGTTACGAAGCGACTAAATGGATGAAAGTTTCTTCTTCCATCAATTTTGCACGTTCCAATACTGATGCAGTAGGAACATTCCAAGGTACATCAGTGATTGATGGTCTCTACGAAATGCCGCGAGACGTTTCCATCATCGACATGAAGGACACCAGCAATCCTTTCTACACTCCTGAAGCCTATTATACCCCTTATGGTATCACCAACCCATATTGGGCTTTGGAAAACAACTATAACCACACCGAATCCAAACAGATTTATGGTAAAATACAAGTGGACATCAAGCCCATCAAGGATTTGACATTGACTTACCGTATGGGATTTGACTATACGGACTATGACCGTAAAATCGGTTTCCCACAAATCGCATTGGATGACGCACTGATTAACGAAGACTATGGTTATGGCCCATCCAACATGAACCAAAGCGGTTATGTATATGCAAACTACAGCCGCCGATATGAACTGAACCATGACTTCCTGGCTAATTACGCACGCAAGTTCCTGGACGACAAACTGGACGTAAACGTCAACGTAGGTGTGAACATGAACGAGCGTTCGGCCACAGCTATGGCCGGCGAAGCGGATGACCTGACATTCCATACAGGATTCTGGGATTTGAGTAACGGTGCCACATGGACTACCTTGTCCGAATCGCAAAGCAAGCGCCGGTTGGTCGGCATGTTCGGCGACCTCACCTTGGGTTGGGATGATATGGTCTATTTGAACGTCACAGCCCGTAACGACTGGTCTTCCACATTGCCTATTGGCAATAACAGTTTCTTCTACCCGGGAGCTACCTTGAGCTGGATATTCACCAAACTTATTCCAGAAAACAATGTGCTCACTTTCGGTAAAGCTCGTTTAGCATACGGTAAGACAGGTAATGACGCCAGTCCATATCTGACTGCAGCAAGCTATACTCAAGGATACGCCAACGGCTATTATGGAAGCAACATCGCCCAATTCCCGATGAATGCAGTCAATGCCTTCCAGGCATCTTCAACCATGGGTAGCTCTACCTTGAGACCTGAAATGACTTCTGAATTTGAAGCCGGTTTGAATCTGCAATTCTTCAATGGTCGTTTGGGCATAGATGCCGCTTACTACAACCGTACTACCAAAGACCAAATCTTTACGCTTCCAGTAGACCCTTCTACCGGATACAGCTATATGGTAACCAATTTCGGTAAAGTTCGTAACACAGGGGTAGAATTGGTTCTGAATACAGTGCCCATCCAAACCAAGAATTTCCGTTGGGAATTGGACTTCAACTTCTCCAAGAACAATAACAAGGTACTTTCATTGCCTGAAAGCCTCGAAGGCGGGAAAGTTGCCATCTATAGTTTCTCTGCCGGTAACGATGCCATCTATATGTATGCAGAAGAAGGCAAAGCCATGGGACAGTTCTACACCTATCTTCCACAGCGCACAGAAGAAGGCAACCTGATAGTAGACGCCAACGGTATGCCTATTCTCAGCACCGAAGTGAAGGACACCGGCAAGAGCATGAATAACGATTGGACCGGCGGTGTATCCACTGCATTCACTTATAAGGACTTTACCCTTAGCGCTACACTTGATGTCCGTAAAGGGGGATACATGTTCTCACGCACCAAAAACTTGATGCAGTTCACCGGTAACGGAGTAGCAACAACCTACAACAAACGCCGTCCGTTCATCATTCCTAACTCTGTAGTTGAAGATGGAAATGGCGGCTATTCAGAAAACACCACTCCAATCTATCAATTGGATGGAACTTATCAGACCTATTTCAATGATTACGGATACGGTTCCGGTGGTGAAGCCTACCTCATCGACCGCTCGTTCGTAAAATTGCGTAATGTCAGCCTCACATGGAACGTTCCCAAGAAATGGCTGAACGCCATGTCTTTGAGCGGACTCTCCATCACCGCATTCTGCAACAATGTATTTACATGGACAGCATCAGACAATAATTTCATCGATCCGGAATCAACGACCATCTCACAAAATTCTTATGGTGACTTGGCTACCCAATTCGGTGAATTGTATGCAAACCCCTCTTGCCGAATCTTCGGCTGTAATCTCAGCGTCAAATTCTAAAGAAAGGAGAAAAACTTATGAAGAAAATATTATTCATATCAGCAGTCGTATTAGGATTCACTCTCTCTGCATGCGACAGCTATCTGGACATCAACGAAGACCCGAATTCACCGTCCGCGGGCAATATCGAGACTGACATGTTGATGCCTGCCATCGAAATGAACATCGCATCCAGCTATGGCAACTTCCTGCGCATTGCCGGAGGATTCCACTCACAGCAATATGCGCACTTGTTCGGTACCAGCAACTACGTGGACTATTCACAGTTCAACATGTCAGCAACCCGTAGCAGCAGTACGTATTCCCAGTTAACCCAACGTGCGTTGTCCAATCTGAAGACCGTCATTGACAAGTCTTCTGCTGCGAGCGATTGGGGTACTTATTTGGCTGCAAAGACTTTGCGCGCCTTTACATATCAGATATTGGTGGATTGTTATGGCGAAGTACCATACACCGAAGCTCTGGATCCCTCCAACCTTTCACCCAAATACGATGAAGGACAAACGGTATATGAAGGTATCATAGCCGAACTGGATGAAGCTTTGCAATTAGCCGGTACATCAGACCCTGTTTGTACAAACTTCCTTTTCCCATCAGCTACTGCAGGAAAATGGATTCAGTTTGCCAATGCGCTGAAATTGAAACTTCTAATGAGAATGGCCGATGTAAAAGACGTGAAAGCCGAAGTAGCTGCCATCATCAACGAAGACAATCTCCCGACAAGCAACGTAGCCTACCAGAACTGCTGGAAAAATGAACCAGGACAGATGAGTCCGTTCTACGCTGAAGAATTCAGTACTGCATGGGGCTCAACACAAACCAACGTTGCTGCCAATCTGGCCATCATCGGAACCATGCAGATAATGGATTCGGAAGGCAACATCGAGTATCAGGACCCGCGTCTTGCCGCATTCTTCGTACCGAACGAAGACAACGAATATGTAGGAGGTATCTCCGGCACCAACTATCCCGGTTCCACTTCCAAGTTGCAAAGCACCTATTGGTGTCGTCCGGTTGCCAGCTACGACATGCCGGTATACTTGATAACCGTTTCTGAAATCGAATTCTTCAAGGCAGAATACTATGCCCGATATGGCTCTGCATCCGAAGCCGAAAATCATTACGCTGCTGCCATTGAAGCTTCTTTCGCATCAGCCGGTGTGGCAGGAGCCGACGAATACATCGCACGCAACCCGTATAGCAGCAACTTCAAAGAATGCATCGGCTTGTCCAAATGGATTGCCTTGTCAGGTGTCAACAATTTCGAAGCATGGTGTGAAATGCGTCGTTTGAACTACCCCACGTTCGGAACACTTGCTGGAAGCAACTTCTATAAAGAAGGGGATGAAGATTCTTACAACGTATCCCAATATGTGCCTGGAACACTCTATACACCGATTATGGTGTTTGGAGAAGTAGGCAGCAACAAACTGTTGGAACGTTATCCATATGCAGAAAGCTCCTCTTCCCGCAATGAGAATGTACCAACCTTCCCCGGATATACTTCTCCGGTATTTTGGGGCAAGTAAAATTTAAGTTTCATGATTCAAATTAAACAAAGATGAAAAGCAAATACTCTTTAATAATGATGGCCTTGTCCGTTGCTACACTCTTGTTCAGCTCTTGTACTGACGACAGCACGGAAGGTTTCACCAGAATCACTTATTATCCCGAATTGTCATTGGAAGGCGAAAAGACGCTTTATGTAGACAAGGGCGCCACCTTCACCGACCCTGGCTATACAGCCATCTTGAATGGAGAGGATGTCACCGACCAAGTAGAAGTGAGTTCGAACATAAACACTGCAATATCCGGAGTATACTCCATCAGCTATTCCATTATGAATGCCGACGGATTCTCCTCATCAGCCAGTCGTACTGTTATCGTTACCGACCCGAACGACCCTGTAGAAGGCGTATACGATACCGATTCGGAAAGTTATCGTCTTTACGATGGTGCACAAGTGGCATACGGGAATAGCTACTCAATCCTAATACTCAACAATGGAGACGGTACATACTATGTAGACGACCTGTTAGGAGGATGGTATTGCCAACGCGCTGGATATGGGGATTTGTACGCTATGCAAGGAACCATAAGCGTTTCTGCAGACGGAACGATTGAGATGCTTGACAGTTACGTTCCCGGATGGGGAGATTGGGCAACCGGTATGACAGAAGGTAAATTTGAGAATGGTACCATCACTTGGAATTTGGAATACACCGACTATCCATTCTATTTTATAGTAACCATGTATAAGAGATAAAAGAAATATGAAAAGAACATTATATTTATTCATGATGATGGCCGGTCTGTTTTTGACCGCCTGCGAAAAAGACGAAGTGGGAAGTACCGCCACCGAAAAAGTGGCTGGCGAATGGTATGTAACAGTAGACCTCGTCAATGCCGACGGCAGCCTTGTCTATACAGGTGAAGAATTCTTTGCCTTGGGGAAATTCTTCGTAAACACCTATAATACAGCAGCCAACGTTTCCAACGAAATGTGGGTAGATGATTTGGGAAACTTTTGGGATTTCAAAGTGAAAACACAATCGGATGTAAATGCTTTGACATTCATGACCAATGGAGCCGTAGCAAACACTTCATATGAAGGATGTGACGTTACCATCACCGAAGGGAAAATCTTGCCTAAGGCTGCAACAACCCCTCACGGCACACCGGCTGACAGTATCGTGTTTTACGTATCGTTCAGCGATGATGATTATCCGGACAAGTATGGATACGACAAATACAAGATTTCGGGTTATCGCTACACAGGTTTAGCATCCGATGATTGATTGAACCTATCCTAAAAAGAAACGAGGCGCTCATAAATGAACGCCTCGTTTCTTTTAGAGACTTCATACTAAAAGCGGTAATTACGATTGTAGAAAAGAGTTGCTGTTTTCAATCCTTTAGAATCAACTGATTAGTTTTTACCCCGGGAAATAAAACAAGGAAGTTCAGCCTAACTGACTAGCTATCAGTTTCGGCTGAACTTCTGAATATAATTTATATACCTTATTATATATAGCAACCCTTTATTTCACCTGGATAACCAAGTAACGGGAAACACTCCAGAATTTCACAGGGTCGGTAATCTGAAGAGTCAGCAACCCTTTATCGTCCTTCACCAATTCGTAGGTTCCTTTCGGGTGAGTAGTCAGCAACTCGGCCTTCTTGGAGTAAAGTTTGATTTCACGATCGGTGCGGATATCGATTTCAGTAAAGTAATCCTTGTTGAAATCATCGTTCTTCAGCACATCGCCTTTCTGAAGAATCTTTTCATCCTTCAGCTCCGATTTGGTGCCATAAACGAACCAGGCCGTATTCAAAGCCTTGTCCTGAGCAGCCACGGTAGCCGACTTGGCTTCATTCTCAGCCACCAAATCTCCTACATTCTTACTCAGCAGAGCAACAGCATCATCCAATTCCGCAATGCGGATATTCTTGGCGGCCAATTCGGTTTGAAGGGTGGTAATCTGTTGTTGCTTGGCTTCCAGTTGGGAGGTCAGATTGGCTACGGCCTTCTTCAGCTCAGCAGAGTTATATCGGCTGTTCTTCAATTGTTTTTCAAGCTGGGCAATCTGATCGCGGTTGGCCTGCAATTTCTCGGTGATAAAACGGATATCTTCCTTGATACGTTGCGCATCCGACATTCCTTCAATGGCACCGCTACTCAAGTCCATCCGATTTTCCGCTTCGTTTATCTGGCGGAATCCTTCCTGCACTTCATTGAATGCGCTCATAATGTCATCCAATTCAGCATCTCTCTCAGCCAACACATAAGTCAGCGAATCGTTCTGCGCCTTCAGCGCTTCATTCTGTGCCTTGTTGCCACAAGCGGTCAGCAGTGCAACACACACGGATAAAAACAACAGTTTTCTCATTTTCTCTATTTTGTATTTAAGTTAGTAATTCATTATTTATTCCTTCCCTGCCAATACAACAACAATCTCCCCTTTCGGTTCGTGCGCCGTAAAGTGGGCAATCACTTCGGTCAAGCTGCCACGCACACATTCCTCATGGATTTTGGAGATTTCACGGCATACCGCCACCTGACGGTCAGCCCCATAATATTCGGCAAACTGAGTCAATGTCTTCACCAACCGATAGGGTGATTCATAAAATATCATCGTTCGCTTTTCCTCCTGCAACGACTGTAGACGAGTCTGACGGCCTTTCTTCTGAGGCAAGAAGCCTTCGAAACAGAAGCGGTCGTTAGGAAGGCCGGAAGAAACCAGCGCCGGTACAAAAGCTGTCGCGCCTGGCAAGCATTGCACTTCAATGCCATTGCGGACACACTCCCTCACCACCAGAAAGCCCGGATCGGAAATGGCCGGCGTACCCGCATCCGACACCAAGGCAACCGTCTGACCGGCCAAAATGCGACTTACAATACCTTCCACCGTCTTGTGTTCATTAAACTTATGATGTGACATCATGGGATTCTTTATCTCATAATGCTTCATCAGGACACTGGATGTACGAGTATCCTCCGCCAATATCAAATCGGCCTCCTTCAGCACCCGGATGGCACGAAAGGTCATATCTTCCAAATTACCTACCGGAGTAGGCACCACATAGAGTTTTCCCATTGATTGACTATTTTGCGAAGATAAATGGAGTTAAAGGAGATAGTCCCGTAACGAATACATCCACAAATGTATTGGCCTTTATCTCCATTTATCTCCTTATTACCTCCATTTATCTTCTATCATTCATTTTTAACCCGCAACAAATGTAGCAAGAATACATTACAAAAAGTAAAAACAGATAACTTTTTAACAGAAATTGTATCTGTTTCTCCCAGACAAATCATACATTTGCACTCAGCATTCCTTCAAAAGAAGAACAACATGACAGAAAAGAAAATCACATTCGACAGTTTCATACGTGGCATACTCAGTGCCGCCATCATCATCGGCATCCTCTACGTCATCAATCTTTTAAGCGGTGTACTGCTCCCCTTTTTCATCGCCTGGCTCTTCGCCTACATGATTTATCCGGCGGTCACTTTCTTCCAATACCGCCTGAAGCTGAAGAACCGTCCGCTTTCCATCATCATCGTACTACTGCTATTGGCTGTGATAGTCACATTGGCCTTCGTTGTGCTGTTCCCTCCCATCATCGAAGAGTTCGGCAAGTTGAAAGATCTGCTGGCCGCATACTTCATCGAAGGAAGCAAGAAGGCCGCCATCCCCGGCACCGTAGCCAATTTCGTCAAGGAGCACATCGACATGCTGCAGATACAGCATGCGCTCGACCATGAAAGTATTGCGCAAGCACTACACAGCCTCCTTCCTAAGGCCTGGAACATCTTCACGCAGTCGCTCAGCATCGTCAGCAGCCTGTTCGCTTCGTTCATCATCCTGCTCTATACTTTCTTTATCCTGATGGATTATGAACACATAGCCAGCGGATGGATTGGCCTTATCCCTGTCAAGCATCGCGAAATGGCCTCCCGCATCGTGACCGACGTCAAGGAAGGGATGAACCGCTACTTCCGAGGTCAGTCATTGGTCGCCTTTTTGGTCGGAATCCTGTTCAGCATCGGCTTCCTCATCATCGACTTCCCATTGGCCATCGGTTTCGGATTGTTCATCGGCCTGCTCAACCTTGTTCCCTACCTCCAGCTTATTGCTTTCGTACCCACCATCCTGTTAGCTTTGCTGAAAGCGGCCGACACCGGACAGAACTTCTGGTGGATACTATGTTGCGCCTTGCTGGTTTTCTGCATTGTCCAACTGATTCAAGATTTCATCATCGTACCCAAGGTAATGGGGAAAATCACGGGCCTCAATCCAGCCATCATCCTTCTTTCCCTTTCCATTTGGGGAGCACTGATGGGAATCGTAGGCATGATTATCGCCCTGCCATGTACCAGTATCTTGCTCTCTTATTATAAAAGGTATATTATAGAGAAGGAGTTGTGAGTTATGAGTTATGGTTGTAGGGACAAGGCGTGCCTTGTCCTTATGGAGTTAGAGGAGTTATCACTTCGTCAGGAGTTAAAGCCAATAGTTTTGTTATGATAGTCATAAATGTATTTTAGGCGCGGATTACACGGATTAACACGCTTTTTAGTGTTTTTTACATCATATTTATCCGTGCATTCCGTGTAATCCGTGCGTAAAAAAATAGTGGATATGCATTTCGACACATCACGGTATACATCCGCATGGCAGTAGGGATGCGCAATGGTGCGTATTCATGCGACCAGAACGTAACCAGAACGCGACCACCGCGCGACCACCGCGCGACAACCATGCGACGACCATGCGACGACCATGCGACGACCGTGCAACGACCGCGCAACGACCGCGCGATCAGACACGGGATAACTACCTGAAAATCAGCAATGATGTTTTCCTAAGTAAAGTAAAGTAAAGTAAAGAAAAGAAGAGTAAAGTAAAGTAAAGAACAGAACAGAAAAGAATACTTCTTCTACTTCTTCTTAAGAATGTTATGGGAACGAACTTCAGCAGGAGAAGAAGCAACAGGAACTGATGCCGTTGTTGACAGTAATAGTTTTCAGCACCCATAAAAACTATTTTCACGACCGATAGAAACTATTTCTAAGGGTGGCGCGGCGTAATAAGTTAAAGGAGACAGAAGGAGATAAAGGCCAATAGTATTCACAACGTATTGTCCCCATGAAAGGGGGACGAGCGAAGCGGAGGGGGTATGGGACACCCACCGCATTATTCATTCTACACCCCTCCGTCCTACGGACACCTCCCCTGCCCGGGGAGGAGTTGTTTTCACCCAACTTCATCAAGCAAGACAATCGGCCTTTATCTCCATAAGGAGCGAAGCGACTATCTCCCTTTATCTCCATTTATCTCCCCCAAAAGACTATCGGCTTTAACTCCTCTAACTCCTTCCAACAACTTTAATTGTTAAACTTTCATAAAAGAGCCGTTTTAGTGGCTCCTACAAGGCCTATACAAAGGTTTTAACCTCAAATCCGCAACCTATAGGGTTTAGTGGGATTTTGCTTGCAAAGCGACAAAATTCATTTTATTGTACATATTTCTTGCACAACAGAAATGTCGCAGACACAAAATCCCCTTACCCCATAAAGCGACTTGAGGTAA
>JAFVTL010000044.1 GCA_017503235.1 Bacteroidaceae bacterium
AATTGGGGGACAATTATAAAATATGCTACAACTCCTCCCCGGGCAGGGGAGGTGTCCGTAGGACGGAGGGGTGATATTCAGCGGCAGGATCTACACCCACTCGTCGCTACTATACCCCCTCCGCTTCGCTCGTCCCCCTGATATGGGGACAGTTATGGATACTACTTCTTCCAAATTGGGGGACAATTATGAGAGATGCTACAACTCCTCCCCGGGCAGGGGAGGTGGCCGTAGGACGGAGGGGTGATATTCATCGGCAGGTTCTACCTCCCCTCCGCTTCGCTCGTCCCCCTAAGAGAGGGACAGTTATGCGGAATGCAAGGCGAAGCTGTATCAAAATACACTTTCCATCCGCTGATGACGCTGATAACGCCGATTTTTCATCTTTATATTATACCGAATGGTTATTATTTATCTGCGCAATCTGCGCAATCTGCGGACGAAAAAAATAAAAGAGGCATTTTTGACACACCCTCCTACAGAAACAAGAAAGTTCAGCCTAACTGTCTGTGTACCAGTTGCGGCTGAACTTCTGAAGGTGAGTGTTTCTCTTACTATATATAAAAGGAGGCAAACACCCTTAAGTTATTCTTCGTACATCTTTTCGATAGCGGCAGCATAATTCTGATTGAGCACACTGCGCTTGATTTTCAAAGTATTGGTCAATTCACCCTTGGCCATACTGAACGGTTCGGGGAGCAGGGTGAACTTCTTAATCTGTTCATAGTGAGCAAACTGCTGTTGCAGGGTGTCGATGCGTTCCTTGAACAACGCAATGACGGCCTCGTGCTGCAACAGCTCGGCCATGCTTGCACAAGCAATGCCTTTCTCCTCGGCATATTTCTTCACCAAAGCGTAATCGGGCACAATCAGTGCGGACACGAATTTGCGCTCATCGGCAATGATGGCTATCTGGTCGATGTAACGGTCCACCACCATCTTGGTTTCAATGGCCTGAGGAGCAATGTACTTGCCGTTCGAAGTCTTGAAAAGGTCCTTGATGCGCTCGGTAAGGAACAGGAATCCGTCCTCTATATATCCGGCATCGCCCGTACGGAACCAACCGTCTTCGGTGAAGGCAGCCTTCGTTGCAGCCTCCTTCTTGTAATAACCCGGAGTGATAGCCGGTCCTTTGAGGAGTATCTCATTGTTCTCACCGAACTTCACCTGCATATGCGGCATTATCTTTCCGACCGAACCTACCTTGTGGTCGAAGTTATTCTCGCACGATACGGTAGCAATGGATTCGGTCAATCCGTAACCGGCCACCATATTGATACCTACCGAAAGAACAAAATCCTGCACATCGGGCGGAATGGCTGCCCCCGCGGTGGGGAAGAAACGGCCGCGGTCGAGTCCGATGGTCTTCTTCAGCAAACTATAGATGGTCTTTTCG
Organism: Bacteroidaceae bacterium; assembly: GCA_017503235.1. GTDB lineage: Bacteria > Bacteroidota > Bacteroidia > Bacteroidales > Bacteroidaceae > Phocaeicola. Next base: position 1,397 of record JAFVTL010000044.1, read on the forward strand.
TAGAACTTGTACTTCAGATGCAGCAACATAGGCGCTGACTTGCCCTTGCATACATATTCTACATTGTGCTCACGACCCACCTTAATGGCATCGAGCATGAGTGTCTTCTTCAGTCCTGTGGCATTGTTGATGACTTCCTGCACACCGGCATAGACTTTCTCCCAGAAACGAGGTACACTGCACATGGCTGTAGGGCGAACCTCCTTGATGGTCATCTGAATGTCCTGCGGACGCAAGTTTACATTCAATTCGCATCCTACCGTCAAGCACCAACAAGTCCAGGCACGTTCGAACACGTGCGTATAAGGCAGGAAGTTGATGACCACATCGTCTTCACCCAATCCGGGGAAACGTTCCTGATGGGCATACATCACCGATTCGAAACCGGCATGTGTCAGTATTACGCCCTTGCTTTCGCCGGTCGTCCCGCTGGTATAGAGAATGTTTGAAAAGTCGGCTGTAGTCGATTCGGAAGTGCGCTTGTCCACTTCCGCCTGATGAGGACACGAAGTGACAGTCTGCAACAAATCGTCCAGATAGATGGAAGATTCATCACGCGGATCGCGAACGACACTGCGGTCGAATATGATAATCTGCTTCAAGCTGGTACTGATGGGGGTAACCCGGAAAGCCACATCGTACTGTTGCTGTTCGCCCACAAACAGATAGCGGATTTGGGCATCCTCCAGAATGTAATGCACTTGAGCCTCCGAACTGGTGGCATAGAGAGGAACCGTCACGGCACGGATGCCGAAAGCTCCGAAGTCCACATAGAGGGATTCGGGCTTGTTCTGTGTAAACACACCGATATTTTCCTGCACTCCCACGCCCAGTTCCAACAAAGCATTGGACAAAAGTGTCACAGTCTTTGAAAACTCATTCCATGTAATAGGAACCCAAGTATTTGTCTTATAATCACGATGTTTCAATACGATACGGTCGCCGTATTTCTTTGCCTGCTGCTGGATTAAGTCTGAAAACAAAGTCTTGCTCATAGTATCTGTTACATTTAGTTGGCTACAAAGTTATTGTTTTATTTGGAATTATCAACCAACAAACGCGATTATTTTCACCAAGATTTCAAGCACTTAAAGTATTCTGCAACAGGCATTAGTTGTAAATCCAACCAATTTATTCTTAATGAAAATATCTGTTTTCCCACAAGAAAATATTATCTTTGCACCCTCAAACGTATAGATATTGATTTATGACAGGCCTGACACATCAAACTGCCGAAGCCATTACATTGCTGAATGCACTCATAGGCATTCCGTCCATCAGCCGCGAAGAAGACAAGGCTGCAGACTTCCTGCAGAACTACATCGAAGAAAGCGGCATCATGACACACCGTTCGGGTAACAACATCTGGTGCATCGCACCCGACTTCAACCCGGAGAAGCCTACGATTCTGCTCAATTCGCACATCGACACCGTAAAGCCGGTAAACGGTTGGCGCAAGCATCCTTACACCGCCAAGGTAGACGATGACAAAATCTACGGGCTGGGCAGCAACGACGCCGGCGCAAGTGTGGTGTCGCTGTTCCAGACATTCAAGCATCTGTCAGGCACCAAGCAAGCATACAACCTCATCTACTTAGCTTCATGCGAAGAGGAAGTCTCCGGCAAGAACGGAGTTGAAAGCGTACTGCCGTCGCTTCCCCCCATCGCACTGGCCATTGTAGGCGAGCCTACCGGCATGAATCCCGCCACCGCCGAAAAAGGGTTGATGGTATTGGACATCACCGCACATGGAAAAGCCGGACATGCGGCCCGCAACGAGGGAGAGAATGCCATCTACAAGATGATGGACGACATACAATGGCTGCGCAATTACCAGTTTCCGAAGGTATCCCCTCTGTTGGGACCTGTCAAGATGAGTGTGACACAGATCAACGCCGGCACCCAACACAATGTAGTGCCCGACGAATGCAGCATTGTCGTCGACATTCGCAGCAACGAATGTTATTCCAACGAAGAACTGTTCAGCGAAATCTGTTCGCACATCCAAAGTGAAGCAAAGGCCCGTTCATTCCGTCTGAATTCATCGAGCATCAGCACAGAACATCCTATCGTACAGCGTGCCATAGCCATGGGGCGCCAGCCGTTCGGTTCTCCGACCCTGTCCGACCAGGCTCTGATGAAATTCCCTACACTGAAGATAGGACCGGGAGATTCGGCACGTTCACACACGGCCGACGAATACATTTTCATACACGAGATTGAAGAAGCCATTGATTTGTACATCCAGTTGCTGGACGGACTAGTGATTTAAGGAAATGCCGGCTCGGGATTCCGCAAAAAAACAGATGATAGCGGCTTAACGCCCCAGCCAGTGTTCCGGATTCAGTTTGGCGGTTTCCTTACGAAGCTGGAAATGGAGCACGACGTTGCCCGACGCATCCTTGGCAATGGTACCAATCACATCCTTAGTAGAGACCTTGGCACCTTTCTTCACCGAAACGGAGGAAAGGTTGCAATAGACGGAGATGTAGTTTCCGTGACGGACAAGCACATTGTTCATTCCATTGTATTTGAAGATGGTGGACACTTCACCGTCAAAGATAGCCCGTGCCTTGGCTCCGGCCTGTCCCTTGATGTCAATACCTTTATTGTCCAACTTCACATTGCGCAATCCATCTACCGCATATTGTCCGTAACGGCTTACTATGACATAAGGCCCCGTGATAGGCATCGGCAAAATGCCCTTATTCTTTTCAAAGCTTCCGGAAAGCTGGCGGTCTTCGTTGTTCATATTGAACTTTTCAACGGTTCCCTTCTTTCCATCCTTTTTCTTCGGAGCCGTTTTACCTTCCTTAGCCGCCTTCTTACGAGCTTCTTCCTCTGCACGCTTCCTTGCCTTTTCCAGTTCCTGTTCAATCAGGCGGTCAATCTGCGCATTCAACTTTTGGGCTGAACGCTTCTTCTTGTTTATTTCGCTCTGGATACTGCTCTGCTTCTTTTTCAGACGGGTGAGAATGGTCTGCCTTTCCTTTTCCTGCTTTTCCAATTTCTGTCGGGCCGCTTCGCTTTCTTTCAGCAAGTCCTCCTTTACGGCACGCGTGTCTTCAACCTGCGACTTCTTGGTGTTAACTTGTTTCTGTTTGCGTTCTATCTCCATTCCCTGAAGGCGCTGGTAGTTGGCATATTCACGCACATAACGCATACGACGATAAATCTGACTCAAGTTATCAGCCGAAAAAATGAACATCAGCTTTTCCTGAATGGACTTGTTCCTATAAAGATACTGAACAGAAAGCTTATATTTGTCCTTTTTATCGGACAATTCGCGCTGCAAAGCATCCAACTGACGTTGCAAGGCATTGATTTCCGCATCGAGCGTTTTCATATCGCGTTCGATGGTCTCGATATATCGTTTACGCTCTGCGATTTGTCCGGTCAGTAATGCCAGATTGTCCAATTGGCTTTTCACATCCTTTTTAGTAGAGCTCAACAATGATTCCGACTCGGCAATTTGCTGCTGGAGCTCACTCCGCTGCGATTCCAAATCCTTGATTTTCTGCGAGGTCTGCGCCTGCAAACTTAAACAGATAAAGAACATTGTCACTATAAAGAAGATGCTTCTCATGCTCAGAATAATATTTTAATCAAATCCGCCAATTCCACTTTCTGGTATTTTGAGGAAATAGTAGTATGGGATTCCCAATCTCCATTGACCGACAAACGGGACAAATGCAAGACTGCGGAAAGCGGGCGTTTGCTTCCTTCAAAGGATGCTTCCATGTGCGTAGGAAACATATCCTGCGCCAACAAACGGAAATCGGCATACGTCCAATGCACTCCATAAGCCGTACCCATCAGACCTATCTCACTACGTGTCAATCTTCCCTCCGGCAACTCCGTCAGATAACGATAACTGAAAGGCTTTCCTTTCCGGAGTTCCCAGCTCGCCTTATCCGTACCCAGTTCGCACTTGAAATCCCGCTCAGACAAACGACTTTTACCCGGCGCAAACATCTCATTCAAGAACAAGGCTTGCAACATATCATAAGTCAAATCCACATGCGAAAGCGCTTTCAACTCCTCAAACGAAACCCGTACATACCGTTTGTTAATACGGTCAACCACCAACATACCTTCCGGCGTTATTTCCGCTCGTCCGATTTCTATCCCTAACAAAGGAGCCAAAGACAATTGGATAACCTCCCCACGCTTGATTCGCAAAGAGCCCCCCACACTAGTCGATTTCTTCCCGTCCGCCTTTAACTCCAATGTCATACGGGCGGTTACCGCTTGCCACTTGTTCTGGGAAGAAAGCACCTTTTCAACATACTCATTTTTGTCCATTCCATCGATGGATAGGGACTTTTCTGCTCTTTTGGTCGTAGAACAGGACATCATCCACAAGGCAGAAAACAACATGCAGAACAAATAGACCAGAGACTTTTTCATCGCTCAAAATATTTTTTGTTCGCTATCTTCCTTCGCAACAGCTTCAGTTCTTTGGCATCACGTTTGTCAGTTTCCTCCACCGCTTCATTGGCCAGTTTCTCCGCTTGCTTCCAATATTCAACGGCGCTTTCCACTTCACCCAATTTATAATAAATATCACCGCAATGTTCCACTACCACCGAGCTTTGGTCGCCACCATTCTGCATGGCCTGGTCCATATAGATACGAGCTTCGGCATACTTCCCCTTCTCGAACAAAATCCAAGCATACGTATCCAGATAAGTGCCGTTACTTGGTTCAGCCTTTACCGTACGGTAACTCATCTCTTCGGCTTTGTCCAAATCCTTCCGTTCGACCGACAAATAATAGGCATAATTATTCAACACACCAATATTATCCGGCTTATACACCAATGCAGAATCATAGGCAGCATAAGCCTCAGTATTCATTTTCTTGTCGTGGTAAAGGTCGCCCATGATGGAATAAAAATCAGATGCCATACCCTTATCTGTTGTTGGAGTTATTTGGCGCACCCCCTTCTTGAAGACTTCCAACGCCTCTTCTTTTTGCTGCTTCTGATAATGGGCAAGCCCTAAATAATAATAGAACTCCAATGATTCAGGCAAGTATTCTACGGCTGGAGTACATATCGCTATTACTTCATCCATATTATTACGACGAATAGCGAATTGCAGAAGCTGAAGATAAGCCGATTTGGTTTCGGGATCTATTTCGAGGACTTTGAATAATACGGGCTCTGCTTGTTTGTCCATCCCCTTGGACAAATAATAACGGGCAGCCAGCATAGCGACATCCGCTGTTTCCTGCTCCTGAGCCAGCATCGTATCAAACAGAGTCATGATGCGAGTGCTGTCCTTATCTCCCATTTCTGAACGTACAATCAAGCGGTTCAACAAACCGGTCTTCGCATCAACACCGACCTTCTCATTCAACAAGATTGAGTCGACCTGTTCCTTATACAGACTATCCATCCCCGTCTTTTCATAATAACCCGCCAAAGAAAGCATGGCCGGCACATAGTCAGGTTCTTTCTGCAACACGTCTTTATAGATGGAATAAGCGGCAGAGTCCTTATCATTTTCCATATACACATCGCCCAAGATTGTCAGATATCGCATATCATAAGGATATTCCTTCACCAGATTTTCTATTTCAGAGAAAGCCTGTTCCTGATTATCCAAGGCGAGATACATGCGGAACTTCTCCATACTGATCTGCTCTGATTTACCGTCAATACGTTCCAAACGGTTCAAGGTGTTGATGACTTGCGTATAGTCTTTGGTGCGATTATACAAGTCGACAAGAGTCAATAAAGGTTCCAAGCGTGAGGGGAACTGAGCGGACATGTCTTCAAGCACGTCAATTGCCTTCAGGTTCTCACCCCTGTTCTGATAATATGCAGCCAAAGTTTGTTTATACCAGTAATTCTCCGGTTCAGCTGCCACAGCAACTTTCAAGGCTGATTCACCCCGTTGATGCTGCCCCAAGTACATATAAAATTGAGACAATTCATATTGAACGACAGCGCTATTGGGGTGAATAGCCAGACAATGGCTATACATATCGAATGCTTCATCCCAAGCCCCCTTTTCCTTCAGCCGTACCGCCTCGTAGAAATAATAGTCAAACTTTCGTTGCTGGCTGGGAGAAAGTTCCGGAGCATCCAGAGCAGAAACTTTCGATGGAATGGCACTTTTTCGAAACATTCCACACGAAACCAAACAGCATAGCAAGCCAACGCACAGCAATGCCTTCATTACTCCCAAACTCAAACGGTGACTCATCATTTACTTCTTACCAGTATGTCCGAAACCTCCTGCACCACGCTCGGTCTCATCAAGCACTTCTACTTCCTGCCATTCCGCCTGTTCATGACGCGCAATCACCATTTGGGCAATGCGTTCACCGTCTTCCACTACAAATTCTTCCGAAGACAAATTGACCAGAATAACACAAACTTCGCCACGATAATCCGCATCAATCGTACCCGGTGAGTTCAACACGCCGATTCCTTTCTTAATAGCCAACCCACTACGAGGACGTACCTGAGCTTCAAACCCCGGAGGGAGAGCCATAAACAATCCGGTTGGCACCAGACAACGTTGCAAAGGTTTCAAAACAATGGGTTCACTGAGGTTCGCACGAAGATCCATGCCTGCCGACAGCTCTGTGGCATATTGAGGCAACGGATGCTTTGACTTATTGATAACTTGAACTTTTAACATGTCAAACAATTTGATGATTGTGCGAATTTACACATTTCAATGGATTTATCCTTATGTTTAACTTATATTTTAAGGGAAGTTTTATACTTTTGTGTAATAAATCATTGAATTATGAATTGGAGACAACTGATATCCAACAAACGTTTCGGTTTGGAAGAGCAACATGAACAACGAAAAGACAATCGCTCCGAATTCCAGCGCGACTATGACCGACTGATATTTTCCGCTCCCTTCCGTCGTTTGCAAAACAAAACCCAAGTATTCCCATTGCCCGGAAGTATATTTGTACACAACCGACTTACCCACAGTTTGGAAGTATCATGCGTAGGGCGTTCGTTGGGAGACAACATCGCTTCCCTCTTGTTGAAGAAGCATCCCGAATTGGAAGATACCCACATATCTGAAATTGGCGCCATTGTATCTGCCGCCTGTTTGGCTCACGACTTAGGGAATCCCCCTTTCGGACATTCCGGAGAAAGAGCCATTTCAACCTACTTCTCGGAAGGAAAAGGAAAGGAGCTAAAAAAACAACTTTCCTCGATGAAATGGGATGATATCATTCATTTCGAGGGGAACGCCAATGCGTTCCGACTACTCACCCACCAGTTTTTAGGACGACGGAAAGGCGGGTTTGTCATGACTTACTCCACCCTGGCTTCCATTGTCAAATACCCCTATTCTTCACAACTGGCTAAAGGCAAGCCCAAGTTCGGTTTTTTCACTTCTGAAGCTCGAGATTTTCAAAGAATCGCCGAAGAGCTTGGGATTAAAAGACTCAGCGAAGAAGGCGAGCCACTGAAATATGCCAGACACCCGTTGGTATATCTTGTTGAGGCCGCCGATGACATCTGTTACCAAATGATGGATATAGAAGACGCACACAAATTAAAGCTTCTCACCACGGAAGAAGTGAAAGCTCTCTTTTATCAATTCTTCGATGAAAACAGGGAAAAACGCGCTGAAGAAGTATATAACATTGTGACGGACACCAATGAACAGATTGCCTATTTACGTGCATCGGTCATTGGAATTCTGATTGATGAATGCACTCGGGTGTTCATGGAAAATGAAGAGGCCATATTAAATGGAGAATTTGAAGGTACGCTTATCAAGTCCATCAAGCCGGAATTGAGAGAAGCCTACAAACATTGCTCGAAAGTATCACTCGAAAAAATATACCGTTCACGCGATGTGCTGGACATAGAGTTAGCTGGTTTTCATGTCATCAGTACTTTGTTGGAATTGATGATAGACGCTGTCCTATCTCCCGAGAAGGCTTACTCACAATTACTCATCAGTCGGGTTTCCAGCCAATACGACATCAATTCACCGACTCTTTACGGCAAGATACAAGCGGTATTGGATTACCTGTCCGGCATGACGGATGTATTCGCTTTGGATCTTTATCGAAAGATAAAAGGCAACAGTTTGCCAGCTGTCTAAGACGACAAAGGAGGGGGATTTTGAAATCCCCCTCCTTTGTCATTTATTTAGAACTCACTCTTTAAAACTGGTGCTGTCCCTGAAATGAATCTCATTGCTTCCGGATTCTGCTGAACAAAAGATTCGATATGACGCAAGCGCTTTTCAGCCAATATTTCGTCTACTGCTATCAAGATACCTGTTTCTTCCACGTCGCCAAAGCCATAATTGATGGCTGTACCAAACATACGCATGGTAGGTGACAAACCCATATATGCATTGACCAACGGAGGAATGTTATAACCCAATTTCCGAACCTCTGAATTCAAGATTCGATAATCTTCCTTGAACGACTCGCAACAGAAAAGAGCCTCCAACGATTTAGGATCAGTCTCCAGTTGCAAAGGCTTGATTGGGGTTATCAGCTTATCAGAATCGGCAAAATGCTTGTTCAAGAAATAAAGAATCATATCTCTTCCCTGACGATGATAGCTGGGATACATAGTCATCTTTCCAAAGAAATACTTCACATTGGGTTTAATGACGGTAAGTGCGCCCAATCCATCCCATAAATTGTCCAAAGCGAACAAACCCTTGGTGCCGGCACGTGAAGATTGATATTCCAAAGTCACAAACGAACGGCCCAACTCAACGGTATAGGGTAAATAATCATTCAAAAAACGTTCTGAGAAATCAAACATATGGGCGGTGGCCAACACCGGCTTACCATGTTCATCGAACTCCACTTCATTTCCTAACAAGTAGCGGTAGCCACCCAATATTTCTTCTGCCTCGGGATTCCATACGATAAGTTGCTTGTATGGATGGGGCATTGTATCGTATTCATCTATATCGACGGATTTCCCTGTACCACCACCGGCCGCTCGGAAAGCGATTTCACGTAAACGTCCGATTTCCTGCATGACATTCGGTGCATTATGAGCCGTGATTACATAAATTTCATTATGGCTCTTATTGGTAAATCTCAGACGTCTCTCTTCCGTCAATTCCGATTTAAGAATCTCTCTACTGATTGGAGCGATAATCTCTTCCATATATCTATCTTCTTATCTTTCTACAACTTATAAACTATATCCTTGACGTGCTGCGCCCACTCAGATGGCGTTTTGGACCTATCGAAAGTTTGCCAAGGGATCGGTTTCCCGATGGTCAGCGTGAATGTCTTGTGTCTGTTCTTGAACATTTCATCGGCCAAATAGAGCATAGCTATATTGACTTTGATACCCAAGAACTTGCATGCATTGGCCAAATTGTAGAAGAAATCTGAATTGCGGCCTTCAAAATGCAAAGGAATCACATCACGTTGCGTCTCAACGCTCTTCACAATAAAAGTCTTCTTCCACTCCAAATCCTTGATGACACCATTCTGACGGCGGGAGCAAAGTCCTGCCGGAAACATAATGATGTGATTGTCAGCCTTGAACCCAGCCTCCACCATCCGTGGAAAATCGCGTGATTGGGAGCCCGTCTTATTGACCGGAATGCACAAAGGAGCCAACCCATGAAGGTTCATCAACAAGTCATTCACCAAATAACGGACATTGCCATCATACTTCTTTCCCAAGACATATCCAATGGAAATCCCATCCTGTCCGCCCAATGGATGATTGCTGACGAATGTATAACGGCCGTCCTCCGGCAAGTTTTCCATCCCTTTCACTTCGACTTTCGTGTCAAGAAACTCCATACACGCTTCCAAGAATTCTACCCCCTCCTTGCCTTTTGCACCGTTCAAGAATTCATTCAATTCATCCTGATGCACAATACGCTTCAGATAGGAAATCAAAAAACTCGGAATATACTTGTACTTTTTTCCGGTTTTCTGTTTCAAAATCCTTTCAATATCGATTAGAAAAACAGAATCGCTTGCCATTTTACTTCAAAAAAATCCTTGCAAATGTAACTTATCTTTTTTTATCTCGGCAATTTATTACAAAAAAATGCACCAAAGATTTAAAAAAAATGGATTTTTTGTGATATTTGGATTCATTTCGACACGAAAAGATACAAAATTTATCAATTATCTCTTCATAAGGTTCGGACCCATCATCCAAAATCTCTACCACCCAAGCGCTGTAAAACACATCCATACATGACACCCCCAAAGCCCCTCCAGAAGCCTTAAAACAATGCCAAAAAGACATTGAAAAAAAATATGAAAATATTTTCCTGTTTTCTTGTGGGGAATTGTGGGGAATTGTGTAACTTTACAACCTGAATCATATAATAAGGTATAAAATGCGATTTTTAGGCAATTCAGAAGCGAAAACCGATGCGAAAGGAAGAGTGTTTCTTCCCGCCGTTTTCAGGAAACAACTGCAATCAGCAGCTGAAGAATGCCTCATTATGCGAAAGGACATCTTTCAGGAATGTCTGGTGCTGTATCCGGAGAAGGTTTGGAACGAGCAAATGAACGAGCTCCGTAGCAAGCTAAACCGTTGGAACAAAAACCATCAGACGATCTTCCGCCAATTCGTTTCAGACGTGGAAATCATCACTTTGGACAGCAACGGGAGGTTCCTCATCCCCAAAAGATATCTGAAAATGGCAGGAATCGCACAGGATGTACGTTTTATCGGCATGGCCGACACTATAGAAATCTGGGCTAAAGAAGTGGCTGACAAACCATTCATCGCCCCTGAAGATTTTGAAAAGGGACTGGAAGAAATAATGAACACTACCGACCCGCTTTTATAAATCATTGCTTTACGAAGAAGAAAGCAATGCTTTACCGCCCATAAAACGTTACTTTACGAAAAACAAAAGCATATGCAAGCCGAAGAACAGACATACCACATCCCCGTCCTTCTGAACGAAAGCATCGAAGGAATGAACCTGCAACCGGGAGGCATCTATGTAGATGTCACTTTCGGAGGCGGAGGCCATTCGAAGGAAATACTCCGCAAGGGAGACAAGACTATCCGTCTGTACAGCTTCGACCAAGACGAGGATGCGGAAAAGAATGCCGTGAACGACGAACGCTTCACGTTTGTCAGAAGCAACTTCCGCTATCTGTACAACTTCTTGCGCTACCACGGCGTTGAACAAGTGGACGGCATACTTGCCGACTTAGGCGTATCCTCCCACCATTTCGACGATTCGGAAAGAGGATTCTCCTTCCGCTTTGACGGGAAACTGGACATGCGGATGAACAAACGAGCCGGCATGACCGCCGCAGACGTGGTCAACAATTACGAAGAAGAAAGACTTGCTGACATCTTCTACCTGTATGGCGAGCTCAAGAACAGCCGGAAACTGGCTTCAGCCTTAGTTAAGGCTAGAAATATACAACCAATCACAACCATTGGCGAGTTTCTGAACATCGTGAAACCGATGTTCGGACGCGAACGCGAAAAGAAGGAACTGGCTAAAGTCTTTCAAGCACTCCGCATTGAAGTCAATCAAGAGATGGAAGCCTTGAAAGAAATGCTCCAATCAGCCTCCGAAGTATTGAAGCCAGGAGGCCGTCTTGTAGTCATCACCTACCACTCGCTGGAAGACCGCATGGTGAAGAACATGATGAAAACCGGGAATGTAGAAGGGAAAGCCGAACAAGACTTCTTCGGGAACCTGCAAACACCCTTCAAAACAGTCAACAACAAAGTGATTGTAGCCAGCGATGAAGAGGTGGCAAGAAATCCCCGCTCAAGAAGCGCCAAGTTGAGAATCGCAGAAAAAAAATAGCTATAACAGATATGGGAACGAATCAAAAGAAGAACAAAAAAGCGACGGACGTCCAACAAAAACGGACATCCATCCGAAGCATATTGGGAGGAGACATCCTCGCCAATGACTTCCTCAAGAGGCAAACCAGCCTCCTGATACTGATTATGATTCTGACCATCCTCTATATAGACAACAGATATTCCAGCCAACAGGAGCTCATCGAGATAGACCGCCTGAAGAAAGAACGCACAGACATCAAGTACGATGCACTCACCCGTTCTTCCGAATTGATGGAAAAGAGCCGTCAATCACGTATTGAAGAATATATATCAACCGAAGAAAGCCATTTGGAAACAGCAACCAGTCGTCCATACTTGATACAGAAAGATTAAAGCCATGATACCCAAACAAAAGAAAATAATGCTCCGATATACCTTCGTCATCCTGATGATGGTATTGGCCGGCATAGCCATTATAGTCAAGGCTGGGGTCATCATGTTTGCCGAAAGAAACTACTGGAAGGATGTAGCCGACCGATTCGTCAAAGAGAATGTAGCTATACGCCCCAATCGTGGGAACATCATCTCCTCCGACGGGCAACTCATGGCCAGCAGCCTTCCCGAATACCGCATCTACATGGACTTCAAGGCCGGAGGAGCCATCAAGGATTCCCTCCTGATGCTTCATCTGGATTCCATTTGCGACGGCTTGCATCAAATCTTCCCCGACAAGAGCGCCCGAGAATTCAAGAGCCACATCTTAAAAGGAAGAAAACAAGGGAGCCGCAACTATCTGCTCTATCCCAAGCGTATATCCTATATACAATATAAGGAAGCAAAAAGTCTGCCTGTATTCAACATGAGCAAATTCAGAGGTGGCTTCCATGAACAGACATTCAATCAACGGAAGAAACCATTCGGTTCGTTGGCCATGCGAACCTTGGGCGACATGTATGCCGATTTAGAACAAGGAGCCAAAAACGGTTTGGAACTTCACTACGACTCCATACTGAAAGGACGGGAAGGTATCACCCATCGCCAAAAAGTACGCAACCAATATCTAAATATTGTTGACATTCCCCCTGTAGACGGATGCGACATCATCACAACGATTGATGTAGGCATGCAAGACATTGCCGAAAAAGCATTGATTGACGAACTCAAGGAAATAAACGGAACCGTCGGTGTAGCTATTTTGATGGAAGTGAAAACGGGAGAAATCAAAGCCATAGTCAACATGACCAAATGCAACGATGGCGTTTATCGCGAAATACGCAACAATGCCGTTTCAGATATGATGGAGCCAGGTTCCACCTTCAAAACCGCATCCATCATGGTGGCCCTTGAAGACGGAAAGATTACGCCCGATCAGATTGTAGAAACGGGACATGGAGTATACACCATGCACGGACGCCCAATGAGAGACCACAACTGGACAAGAGGAGGTTATGGAGCTATAGATGTAACCAAGGTATTGATGGTTTCATCCAACATTGGTGTGTCACGACTTATCGATGAAAACTACCACGACCACCCAGAAAAATTTGTTGAAGGATTATATAAATTGGGATTATCAACTCCACTTGAATTGGACATCCCCGGTGCGGCCAAGAAACCCAACATCCGAATGCCGAATAAAGACAATTGGTCAAAAACCGCTTTAGCATGGATGTCCATTGGATATGAAACACAAGTCCCTCCTATAAATACTTTGACTTTCTACAACGCTATTGCCAATGACGGAGTAATGGTCAAGCCTAAATTCGTCAAATCCATCGTAAAAGACGGAGAAGTGGTAGAAGAAGTTCCTACCAAGGTCCTGAATCCATCCATCGCTTCACCCAAAACAATTGACCAGATACAAACTATACTGGAGAAAGTTGTAAGCGAAGGGCTTGGGAAGCGGGCAGGCTCCAAACAATTCAGCGTATCAGGGAAAACGGGTACAGCTCAAGTATCTCAAGGAAGGGACGGATACAAGAGTGGGGTCATGCATTACCTTGTCAGCTTCTGCGGTTATTTCCCCTCCGAAGCGCCTAAATACAGCTGCATTGTAGCCATTCAAAAAAGAGGCTTGCCTGCCTCTGGAGGACAAATGGCCGGTAAAGTATTCAGCGAAATAGCAGAACGTGTATATGCCAAGCATTTGGCACAAGATCTAAAAGAGGCCAAGGACTCAACCGCTATACTCATTCCTGATGTAAAACGAGGCAACTTGACGGATGCTCAATACATTTTGGAAGAAATAGACATCGAGACCCAAGGAGTGGATGCATCTTCAAGCAAAAGACCTATTTGGGGAACAACCACTCATCAAGCCGAACATATCGCCTTGGAGCAAAAGGATATACAGGAAAAGAGAGTGCCTAGTGTCATAGGGATGGGCGCAAAAGACGCCGTCTATCTTTTGGAAAGCTTAGGCTTGAAAGTAAAGATTACAGGAATTGGGAAAGTCAGAAACCAAAGCATCCCCGCCGGTAACACTTTGCAGAAAGGAAGAACCATACAATTAAGATTAAACTAAAGAAACATATATGAAACTGGAAGAAATTCTGAACGGTATCGGATACTATGAAGCAATAGGGTCAACCAACAAGGAAATCACTGGTATCCAAATCGATTCCCGTCAAGTCAAGTCGGGGAATCTGTTTGTCGCCGTAAAAGGTACACAAACAGATGGTCACGCATACATCAATAAAGCCATTGACAATCTAGCAACTGTTATCGTTTGCGAAGAATTTCCAGAAACTACATGCCCAGACATCACCTATATAAAGGTTGAAAATACTGAAAACATTGTCGGTAAAATGGCCACCATGTTTTACGAAGACCCGACTTCAAAAATGGAGTTGGTCGGAGTAACAGGAACCAATGGAAAAACGACCATTGCTACCTTATTATATAATATGTTCCGTAAGTTCGGTTACAAAGTCGGTTTAATCTCTACGGTCTGCAACTACATTGATGGAGAAGCTATCCCTACTGAACATACGACACCCGATCCTATCACACTGAACAAGTTGTTGGGACAGATGGCTGAAAAAGGATGCAAATATGTCTTTATGGAAGTCAGTTCACATTCTGTTGCACAGAAACGTATTGGCGGGTTAAAATTTGCGGGAGGTATCTTCACCAATCTCACGCGCGATCATTTGGATTATCACAAAACCGTAGATAATTATCTGAAAGCCAAGAAAGGATTCTTTGACGGACTCTCCAAGAATGCATTCGCATTAGTCAACTTGGACGACAAGAATGGTCTGGTAATGACACAAAATACAAAAGCCAAGGTTTGCACATATTCATTAAGAAGCATTTGCGACTTCAAGGGTAAAGTATTGGAAGACAGTTTCGAAGGAATGTCAATGGACATCAACAATATAGAGGTATTTGTCCAATTTATCGGACGTTTTAATGCTTCTAATCTACTTGCCGTCTATGGCGCAGCCTGTTTGTTAGGGAAAAAACCGGAAGACGTTCTTCTTGCTTTAAGCACTTTACGCCCGGTATCAGGACGATTCGATGCAATCCGTTCACCCAAAGGTTATACAACTATCGTAGATTACGCACACACTCCCGACGCTTTGGCAAATGTCTTGAGTACTATTCAAGAAGTTCTGAATGGTAGAGGAAATGTCATAACCGTTGTTGGAGCTGGAGGAAACCGCGACAAAGGGAAACGACCTATCATGGCTCAGGAAGCAGTCAGACAAAGCGACAAAGTCATTATCACTTCTGACAATCCCCGCTTTGAAGAACCACAGGACATCATCAACGACATGCTAAGCGGGTTATCCAAAGAGGATACACGAAAAGTCATCAGCATCACTGACCGCAAAGAAGCTATCAAGACTGCATGCATGTTAGCACAAAGCGGAGACGTGGTTCTTGTGGCAGGAAAAGGTCACGAGAATTATCAAGACATTAAAGGTATAAAATATCATTTCGATGATAAAGAAGTCATTGAAGAAATATTTGCTAACGAATAAATTACAACACCATGCTATACTATCTGTTTGATTACTTGAAGCAATTCGATTTCCCGGGAGCAAGAATGTTCGGATACGTTTCTTTCCGTTCATTGATTGCAATTATTCTGGCTCTGTTGATATCTACTATCTTCGGAGAATACTTTATATCACTACTCAAGAAGAAACAGATTACTGAAGTGCAACGCGATGCTTCCATTGACCCTTTCAATGTTAACAAGAAAGGTGTCCCCACCATGGGTGGGATCATTATCATATTTGCAACAATCATACCTTGTCTGTTATTAGGCAAGTTGCACAATATTTACATGATTCTAATGATTATTACCACCTTATGGTTGGGAACATTAGGATTTTTGGATGACTACATCAAGACCTTCAGAAAGGATAAAGAAGGACTTCATGGAAAATTCAAGATTATCGGACAAGTCGGATTGGGGTTGATTGTTGGATTGACACTATATTTAAGTCCCGATGTCGTTATCAGAGAAAACATTGAAGTAAAAAAGGGTGGTGAAGTGGTTGAAATCGTTCACAAGGCTAAAGACCAGAAATCTACCAAGACAACCATTCCGTTCTTCAAAAACAACAACTTGGATTATGCTGATATAGTCGGTTTTATGGGAAAACATGCACAAGCAGCAGGTTGGGTACTATTCGTATTCGTAACTATCTTTGTAGTAACTGCAGTGTCCAATGGCGCTAACCTCAATGACGGAATGGATGGAATGTGTGCAGGCAATTCAGCAATAATAGGGCTGACATTAGGCATATTGGCTTACGTATCCAGCCATATTGAATATGCCAGCTATCTGAACATCATGTTTATACCAGGTAGCGAAGAACTGGTAATATTCATCTGTGCTTTCATTGGAGCTTTAATTGGTTTCCTTTGGTACAATGCTTTTCCCGCACAAGTATTTATGGGAGATACAGGAAGCTTGACAATTGGTGGAATCATCGCCGTATTTGCCATCATTATTCATAAAGAATTGTTGATTCCTATTCTGTGTGGAATATTCCTTGTTGAAAACCTATCTGTCATATTACAAGTAAAATACTTTCAGGCAGGAAAAAAGAAAGGAATAAAACAACGTATTTTCAAACGGACACCGATACATGACCATTTCCGTGTTACGATGGCGCAATTGGATCCTGAATGCTCGTATATGTTTACAAAACCTACGAACGTATATCATGAATCCAAAATCACCGTTCGTTTCTGGATTATCACCATCGTATTGGCAGCTATAACTATCATCACATTAAAAATCAGATAAACAATGAATAAAAGAATCGTCATATTAGGAGCTGGAGAAAGTGGAGCCGGTGCAGCTGTATTGGCAAAGAAACAAGGTTTTGACACTTTCGTTTCAGATATGTCGGCTATCGGTGCCAAATACAAATCCATGATGGATGAAAGAGGAATTGTATGGGAAGAAGGCAAGCATACAGAAGAACTGATTTTAAATGCAGATGAAGTTATCAAAAGCCCAGGCATTCCCAATGAAGCCCCTATCGTTAAAAAAATAATGGCATTAGGAATTCCCATCATATCTGAAATTGAATTTGCAGGACGATATACTAATGCCAAAATGATTTGCATAACTGGAAGCAACGGAAAAACCACTACCACGTCATTGATATACCACATATTCAAGAAAGCAGGTTTGAACGTAGGATTAGCCGGGAATATTGGTCGAAGCCTTGCTTACCAAGTCGCTGAATGCAATTACGATTATTATGTCATTGAATTGAGCAGTTTCCAACTTGACAACATGTACAAGTTCCACGCAAACATTGCTGTTCTCATGAATATTACTCCTGACCATTTGGATAGATATGAATATGAAATGCAAAATTATGTGGATGCAAAATTCAGAATCATCCAAAATCAAACGGAAACCGATGCTTTCATCTTTTGGAATGATGACCCTATCATCCAAAATGAATTGAGCAAATACGGCATTCACGGACAATACTATCCGTTTGCGGAGAAAAAGGAAAAGAATGCTGTTGCATATGTGGAAGACAATCAAGTTCATTTTGAACAACCTATAGCATTCAATATGGAACAAGAAGAGTTAGCCTTGACAGGAAAACATAATCTCTTCAACTCCATGGCCGCAGGTATTTCTGCAAATATCGCTGGCATCAAAAAAGAATGTATACGCGAAGCTCTGAAAGATTTTGAAGGAGTAGAACATCGCTTAGAAAAAGTATGTCGCGTAAGAGGGGTAGATTACATTAACGATTCCAAAGCCACTAATGTCAATTCTTGCTGGTATGCACTGCAGAGCATGAAAACCAAGACAATTCTGATACTTGGAGGTAAAGACAAGGGTAATGACTATAATGAGATAGCCGATTTGGTAAAAGAAAAGTGCACAGGACTTATTTTTTTGGGAATAAACAATGAAAAGTTGCACAAATTCTTTGATAACTTCGGTTTGCCTATCGCCGATGTACAAAGCATGGAAGATGCCGTTAATGCTGCCTATAAAATGGCACAAAAAGGTGAGACCGTTCTTTTAAGTCCATGTTGTGCAAGTTTTGACCTCTTTAAAAGCTATGAAGACAGAGGGGAACAATTCAAGAAGTGTGTAAGAAACTTATAATAAGAAAATGGGGCTGATTAAAGATTTATTCAAAGGAGACAAAGTAATTTGGGTGATATTCCTATTTCTTTGTCTGATTTCCGTAGTCGAAGTGTTCAGTGCTGCCAGTACGCTGACATACAAGAGTGGAGACCATTGGGGCCCCATTACCCAACATAGTGTCATGTTGATAGTAGGAGCATTCATTGTTGTATTGGTACACAACATTCCATGTAAATGGTTCAGTGTTCTTCCTTTCTTCCTGTTACCCCTATCCTGCATATTATTGTTATTTGTTATGGTTATGGGGAATTACGTCAATGGTGCAGCGCGATGGATGACATTTTTTGGTATCCAATTCCAACCTTCTGAACTGGCTAAAATGGCCGTTATCATTGTCACTGCTTTCATTCTTTCCAAATATCAGGAAGAAGATGGCGCCAATCCGAAAGCATTCAAATACATCATGTGGATTACCATGACAGTATTTATTCTTATAGCCCCAGAAAATGGTTCCACTGCCGTATTGCTATTTGGTGTTGTATTCCTAATGATGATTATTGGAAGAATTCCTTGGCAACTGTTAGGAAAACTAATGGCAAGTATCATCGTTCTCGTAACCATCTTTGTAACCATCATCATGTTCACTCCCGCATCCAAATATCGGGATTTACCTATGATGCACCGTGTAGAAACATGGCAAAACCGTATAAAAGGATTCTTCGAGGACAAAGAAGCTGTACCCGCCGCACAATATGACATTGACAAAGATGCTCAGATTGCACATGCAAACATCGCCATAGCAACAAGTCATATCATTGGTAAGATGCCGGGAAACAGTGTCCAGCGCGACTTCTTGTCACAAGCTTTTTCCGATTTTATATTTGCCATTGTAATAGAAGAACTAGGGCTATTAGGAGGGGCATTCATCGTCATGCTATACCTATGGCTGTTGATACGAGCGGGAAGAATAGCCAAACGAAGCGAGAAGCATTTCCCTGCTTTCCTTGTTATGGGTATAGCAATTCTTTTGGTTTCCCAGGCAATGATGAATATGATGGTAGCCGTAGGTTTGTTTCCTGTTACCGGACAACCCCTTCCACTAATCAGCAAGGGAGGTACTTCAACGCTCATCAATTGTGCCTATATTGGTATGATTCTCAGTGTCAGCAGATATGTCATCCAAAAGGAAGAACAACGCAAGCAAGAAGAAGAACTTGTCAACAAAGAGAAATTACAAGCTGCCGCCCAAGCCTTGATGACTCATGCGCAAGAATTGGTCAATTCTGATAGCACTGAAGAAAATGATGAGACATACGAACGGGAAGAAATGAAGGATTTTAACAATAAATCTGTTTCATACTGAACGGATTAGGAGTTATATTTCTAACTTTGCATGCAAATAGATATTACTATGGAAGATAAATTGAGAATTGTTATCAGCGGTGGAGGAACAGGAGGACATATATTTCCTGCAATATCCATTGCCAATGCCATAAAAGAACAATGTCCTGACGCCGACATTTTATTTGTTGGTGCCGAAGGAAGAATGGAGATGCAACGTGTCCCTGCTGCCGGATACCCCATTAAAGGACTTCCTGTAACCGGTTTCAACCGTAAGAATCTATTAAAGAACATACCTGTCCTCATCAAGCTATTCAAGAGTCAGCGTATGGCACGCCAAATCATCAAGGATTTCCAACCACATGCAGCAGTCGGTGTCGGAGGTTATGCCAGCGGGCCAACGCTAAAAGTAGCAGGTTCCATGGGAATACCTACTATCCTACAAGAACAGAATTCATATGCTGGGGTTACAAACAAGCTGTTATCAAAACAAGCCCAGAAAATCTGTGTAGCATACGAAGGAATGGAACGCTTTTTTGACAAGGAGAAAATTATGTTGACCGGAAACCCTGTGCGACAAGGACTTATCAATCATAGCATATCTCGAGAAGATGCCATCCGTTCCTTTAGATTAGATCCAGAGAAAAGGACGGTTCTCATTTTAGGAGGAAGTTTGGGTGCTCGATCCATCAACCAATGTATGATAGAAAATTTGGAGAAGATTAAAAGCTCCGGTGTTCAGTTTATCTGGCAAACAGGAAAAATATACTTTGAAAATGCCATTTCTGCAATAGCAGAAGCAGGTGAACTTCCAATGCTTCACGTAACTGACTTCATCAGCGACATGGCAACAGCATATCAGGCTGCAGACTTAATCATCAGTCGTGCAGGAGCCGGATCTATTTCCGAGTTCTGCTTGTTGGGCAAGCCAGTCATACTTGTCCCTTCTCCCAATGTAGCAGAAGACCATCAAACAAAAAATGCTTTAGCACTTGTAAACAAGAACGCAGCACTTTATGTCAAGGATGAAAATGCCAAGGACAAATTAATCAATAAGGCCATTGAAACCGTCAGTCAAATGGATTTATTGGAAAACCTAAGTAAAAACATCGCCAAACTCGCTTTTACCGATTCTGCCAACGTCATAGCAGCAGAAGTCATTAAAGCCGCAAAAAAATATAAGAACGAACATGGATGCTAACAACATAGAATCTGTATATTTCATCGGTGCCGGGGGTATTGGTATGAGTGCCTTGGTCCGTTACTTCTTGTCCAAAGGCAAGAAAGTGGCAGGGTATGACCGTACTCCCAGTGAATTGACAGAAAAACTGATTGAAGAAGGAGCCAACATTCATTACGATGACAACGTGGAACTGATTCCTTCTGATTTCTGTAATCCACAGACAACATTGGTTGTATATACTCCTGCAATACCCGATACACATAGTGAACTTTCCTATTTCCGTAAAAACGGATATAGCATTCTGAAGCGCGCACAGGTATTAGGTATGTTGACACAAACAGAGAAAGGACTTTGTGTAGCCGGGACTCATGGCAAGACAACCACATCAACGATGACGGCCCATTTACTCCATCAATCAACCATCGGTTGCAATGCCTTCTTGGGGGGAATCTCAAAAAACTATAACACCAACCTTTTGCTTTCTGCCGATAGTGAATATGTGGTTATTGAAGCTGATGAATTTGACCGCTCCTTCCATTGGCTCTCTCCTTTTGCCTCTGTCATCACAGCTACTGATGCCGACCATTTGGATATCTACGGAACAGAAGAAGCCTATTTGGATAGTTTCAACCATTACACTTCACTAATTCGTCCTGGCGGTGCTTTAATTGTCCGTACAGGAATTACCCTAAACCCTCGTCTTCAAGACGGTGTCACTCTATACAATTATTCCAAGGACGAGGGTGATTTTCATGCGGAAAATATCCGTATCGGAAATGGTGAAATATTCTTTGACTATATCTCACCATTGGGAAACATTAACAATATTCAATTAGGAGTACCTATTGCCATCAATATTGAAAATGGAATTGCAGCTATGGCTTTGGCTCAATTGAGCGGGGTTTCTAATGAGGAAATTAAGAAAGCGATGGCCACTTTCCGCGGAGTTGACCGACGATTCGATTTCAAAATCAAGAATGAAAAGGTCGTATTTCTTAGTGATTACGCCCACCACCCCGAGGAAATCAAGCAAAGCATCTTATCCATGCGCACTTTATACACTGACAAGAAATTGACAGCTGTATTCCAGCCACACCTCTATACCCGTACACGCGATTTTTATCAGGAATTTGCAGACAGCCTTTCCCTATTGGATGAAGTCATTTTGACAGAAATCTATCCTGCCAGAGAAGAGCCTATACCGGGTATCAGCAGCGAACTGATTTACAATCACCTTCGTCCTGATATGGAAAAATGCATCTGCAAAAAGGAAAACCTCATTGAAACACTAAGTAAAAAAGACATTGAAGTACTGATAACCCTCGGTGCCGGCGATATAGATAATTATGTACCTCAAATCTGTGAACTGTTAAATAAAAGATGATAAAGAAAATATTCATACTCCTATTCCTAGTAGTAATAGCTGTCTATCTGATTATAGCTGTTACTTCCTTTAACAACAGATCGGAAACGGCTGTCTGTAAAGGTATGGAATTGGTCATCAATGACAGCATAGATTATGGATTCATCACAAAGAACCAGGTTATAAAATTGTTGAATACACAAGGTATTTCACCCATTGGAAAAGAAATGGGAAGCATCAGCACACGGGATATAGAAGAACAGTTGGAATTACATCCGCTGATAGAAAATGCTGAATGCTATCGTACACCGAGCAACAAAATAGGCATTGAGATAACCCAACGTCTACCTATCCTACGCATCATGGCCAACAATGGGGATGATTACTTCCTGGATGAAGAGGGAGAAATCATGCCAATTGCAAACAATGCTGCAAATGTAGCTGTAGTCACAGGTTCCGTCGAACGTTCATTCGCATCTAAAGAGCTTTATGACTTGGGATTATTCATGCAACAAAATGAATTCTGGAAGGCACAAATATTACAAATCAATGTAACACCTTCCAAAGAATTGGAAATCGTACCACGAGTAGGTGACCACATTATATTCCTGGGCAAACCTGGAAATTACGAGGAAAAGTTTGAAAAGTTGGAGACTTTCTATAAAAAAGCGCTCAACCAAATTGGTTGGAATAAATACAGCCGAATCAGTTTAGAATTTGACAATCAGATTATTTGTACCAAAAAAGAGAAGTAAGATATGGCAGCAAAAGATTTTATAGTAGCGATTGAGCTGGGATCGTCAAAGATTACCGGCATTGCAGGGAAAAAACTTCCGGACGGAAGCATACAAATACTGGCAACAGCCAGTGAGTGTTCATCAGACTGTATCCGGAAAGGGGTTATTTATAATCTCGACAAGACTACCCAAAGCCTTACTTCGATTATCAAGAAGCTGGAATCGACCTTAAAGGCTTCCATCGGTAAAGTATATGTCGGTATAGCTGGACAATCACTTCGTACTACCCGCAATACGGAAGTACGCCATATGGACGAAGAAACCAAGATTTCTCAAGAGTTCATCGATGCGTTGAAGGACAGCAATCGGGGAGCTCCCATTGTCGGCTATCAAATATTGGGAGTAGCTCCGCAAGAATATAAAGTCGGACTTGACCTTACAATAGACCCTGTAGGAGTACAAACAGACCACATAGAAGCCCGTTTCTTGAATATCATTGCCAGAAACTCCATCAAACAGAATATCGATTTATGCTTTGAGCAGGCTACCATCAGAATCGCAGAAGACGCTGAAGACTTGATAGCTCCATTGGCTTTAGCCGATGCGGTGCTCACACCCACTGAAAAGCGGTCAGGATGCGTACTCGTAGACTTTGGAGCAGATACAACAACTGTTTCCATCTACAAGAACAACATCTTGCGCCATTTGGCCGTCATCCCATTGGGAGGAAACAATATCACAAAGGACATCTGTAGCCAACAGATAGAAGAGGAAGATGCAGAAGCTTTGAAGAAGAAGTTTGGATGTGCATACACCGATTCTTCTGAAGAACAGGAAGAAAGCAAAGTATATTCTATAGGACAATGCAGTATCTCCGCCCAATTGCTGGAAGACATTGTCGAAGCACGTACCAACGAGATTTTAGGTAATGTTTTGAACCAGATAGTCTTGTCTGGTTACGAAAACAAATTGTTGTCCGGAGCCATCCTCACCGGTGGAGGAGCCAACCTCAAGAATATGGAAGAAGCCTTTGCCAAACGTACAAAGATTGAAAAGATACGTTTTGCCAAAGAAACCCAATACAATCTAAAGGGAATGGATGTGGCCAAGGACGGTACAAGCAACACACTGATTGCCATCTTGGCATCCGGAAATGAAAATTGTTGTATCACCATTCCTGAATCCATCATAGAAGAGACTGAAAAGAACCTTGGAAAAGTAATCGAAGGACAGCTCTTCAATGAAAAGGGTGAAAGCATGGAAGACATCAAGAAGCAAGAGGAGCTGAAAAGACAGATGGTCAAAGAAGCTGCCATCGAAGCTGAAAAGATTGAAAAGGAAAAAATAGAACAGGAAAAGAAGCGCAAGGCCGAGTGTGAGGACCTGATAGCTGAAGCCCAGAGACTGAAGGAAGAAAAGAAATATAAGGAAGCCTTGAAAGTACTGGATAAGGCTCGAGGAATGGGTATCCCTGAAAAAGAGGGCGCCATCAACTCTGAGGAAAAGGAAGTGAAGAACCTGAAGGACGAAAACAGCTGGGGCAAGAAGTTCAATGGATTCCTCAAGACACTTCTCGATGAAGAATAAACAACATAGTAATTTACCTTTAAAAAACATATAGATCATGTCTGACGAACATATAAACATAATGCCATTCGATTATCCTAAAAAGGATTCATGCATTATCAAGGTAATTGGTGTAGGTGGTGGTGGAGGCAATGCCGTCAACCACATGTACGAAGAAGGTATCAAAGATGTGTCCTTTGTGGTTTGTAATACAGACAGCAAGGCATTGGAACAATCGAAGGTACCCAACAAACTACAACTGGGTAGTGAAGGATTAGGAGCCGGCAACCGCCCACAGAAAGCGAAGGAAGCTACAGAAGAAAGTCTTGCTGAGGTAAAGAATATGCTGAACGATGGTACCAAAATGGTTTTCATCACAGCCGGTATGGGAGGGGGAACAGGTACTGGAGCCGCTCCACTCATCGCCAAAGAAGCCAAAGACATGGGAATCCTGACCGTAGGTATCGTGACCATCCCTTTCCGTTGGGAAGGCGACAAGAAAATTGACCAGGCATTGGATGGAGTAGAAGGAATCAGCAAGAATGTAGATGCACTGCTGGTCATCAACAATGAACGCTTGGGCGAAATCTATCCCGACCTTTCGGTGAGAACGGCTTTTGCCAAAGCAAACGACACCTTGCTCATTGCCGCAAAGAGCATCGCCGAAATCATTACCATGCGAGGCATCATCAACCTCGACTTCAACGATGTGAAAACCGTATTGAAGGATGGAGGAGTAGCCATCATGAGTACGGGCTATGGAGAAGGTGAAAATCGCGTAACGGCAGCCATCAACGAAGCTCAACGCTCTCCGCTGCTCAACAACAACGACATCTTCAAGTCACAGAAGGTTCTGCTCAACATCACCTATAGCAGCGACCACGAACTGATGATGAACGAAATGGAAGAAGTGAAGGAATTCATGAACCGCTTCAACCGGGAATTCGAAACCAAGTTCGGTATGGCTATAGACGATTCACTCGGCGAAAAAGTGAAGATAACCCTGTTGGCAACCGGTTTTGGCGTGCAAGACATCCACGTAAAGGAAATGGATGAACGCCTGACCAAACGCACAATCGAAGAAGAGAAACGACGCGCCGAAGAAGAAGAGAAAGAAGAAGAAAAACGCATTCGTCGTGAAGAATTCTATGGCAAGGACAGCTCCGTCAAGACCCGACGCAGACCCGGACGTAACATCTATCTGTTCAGCATGGAAGACCTGGACGATGACAATATCATCAGCATGGTAGAAACAACACCGACCTATCAGCGCACCAAGATTATGCTGGACAATATCCAAAACCGTAATCTGGAAGAAGGTCAATTCGGAGCGGACAACGGTGCCGATGAGAACGAAAACGTGATAACTTTCAACATCAACTGATAAAAAAAACAGAAAGCCATGGACATGTTTGATAGAATAAGCAATGACATCAAAGAGGCCATGAAGGCCCAGGACAAAGTAAAGTTGGCAACTCTGCGAAATGTCAAGAAGGTATTTCTTGAAGCAAAGACAGCACCGGGAGCCAACGACACACTGACCGACGACGCTGCATTGAAAATCATGCAGAAACTTGTAAAACAAGGTAAAGACTCAGCAGCCATCTATGCCGCACAAGGACGTCCCGACCTGGAAGGCGACGAATTGGCACAAGTAGCCGTACTCGAAACCTATCTGCCCAAACAGATGAGTGCAGAGGAACTGGGAGAAGCCTTGAAAGCTATCATAGCCGAAGTCGGCGCCGAAGGCCCGAAGGACATGGGTAAGGTAATGGGCGTTGCCACCAAGAAATTGGCCGGATTGGCTGAAGGCCGCGCCATCTCCGCCAAAGTCAAGGAACTGTTGGGTTAAGCGTCCCCATATACAAATCGAGCAACCGATATGCAGACATTGTCAGCATATCGGTTGTTTTTTTGTGAGATTCGGCCGGTTTTCCGAACAAAAAAGCATCGAAGTCCCCGTTTGTAGAAAACAACGTTTTACGAAGCGTAAAGCATAGGTTTACGACCCGTAAAGCTATGTTTTCTTTCAAATCAGACGTACAAGAAGGAGTGTTTTCTACCAGTTTTTCGAGTAAAGACGATTCTCCTTTGACAAAAAACGGCTCTACAGATATTTGTGAGCAGGGTGTAGTCAGTGTAGTCAGTAATATCAGTAGTTTTTTATATAAGGTGCAGAATATCTATAAAAAAATTAAATATATATACTATAAATATACATTTATAAGGAAAGTGTAGTCAAAATTTTATTGACTCTACTGACTCTTCTGACTACATCTTGTGGGAAGAGACCTCAATCGAATAGTTCCTTCAGGACCTCCAAGGACTTGAGCACCGGGAAATCGGGTATATGCAAGCGGTAATAGTCATTGATGATGGTCAGGCAACGGTTTCTCTCCGCACGGCTCATGGAGAACAAATGCATCGTTTCATAATTCATTCGCAACAACATCTGAACACGTGCCGCTTCATCGGGTTTCAGAAAGGCACCACTTTCGGGTACTGATGGGGTAAAACAGGCATTGAGCATATCAAAATAACAACCTTCCGTATATCTGCTCAAGTTGGGATACAAGCCAAGGAACCGGGAGAGGCGCAGCAGAAAGACAATGTGGAAATTCGAAAAAGAGTCACCACATTCATCCAACCAGCAGATGGAATGTTGCAGATAGGCGAAAAGGTATTCATCCGGCTCCTCTTCACGCAAGGCCCTGTACAGAAACTCTGACAAGAACATGGCAATGGATGATTTGTACGGATGAAACGGAAGGGATGCATAAGGCATCCACGCCTTCGCTTCCTTCACCCGATGCAGATTGGCCTTCGGACGGAAATCGGCCTCCAACTCAACCATCGACAAGGGTTGGAAAAGCGTCGGACGCACTCCAGCCTTCCGCGAACGTGATGCTTTTACGAGAAAAGCCACCCGTCCCCTATCCCGTGTATATACATGCACAATGTTTGAAGAATCGTTGTACTTCAAGACGTGCAACACGATGCCTACCGTTTTCTGATACATGAGCTAATTCATTGAACATACAAAAATACGGCTTTCTCAGGAATTTACAACCTTTGAAATATTTTTTTCTTCAGAATGTTTTGCCAATTCAAAAAGACTTCCTACCTTTGCAAGCGCTTTCGGAAATACCGAAGCCGCTCTTTGATAAATGGTGTGGTAGTTCAGCTGGTTAGAATACCTGCCTGTCACGCAGGGGGTCGCGGGTTCGAGTCCCGTCCATACCGCCAGATGTCGCCAAGGCGCATCCTTTCAAAGAGGAATGGTCCGTTCGTATATCGGTTAGTACTCAAGATTTTCATTCTTGCAAGGGGGGTTCGATTCCCCCACGGACTACAAACAAGAAAAATAATAAAAAACAATTTAAAGATTAGTCGAGATGGCAAATCACAAATCATCAATCAAGAGAATCAGACAGACTGAAAAGAGAAGACTTCACAACAGATACTATGCAAAGACAATGCGTAACGCTGTAAAGAAGTTCCGCAACACTACAGACAAGGCAGAAGCTGTTGCTATGTACCCTAGCATCCAAAAGATTTTGGACAAGTTGGCAAAGCGCAACATCATCCACAAGAACAAGGCTTCAAACTTGAAGTCAAAGTTGGCTGCTCACATCAGCAAGTTGGGTTAATACACCTCTGTATTTAGGATAAGTTAGGCTGGATTCATCGAATCCGGCCTTTTGTCGTATATACCACCCCTCAAGACACACTCAAAAAGAAAGAAAAAGAAAGCAATATTTTCTTCGTTGAAAAGTTCGCATATTCACACATTTTTTGTATCTTTGGGGAATAAATATAAGCTATAAACCCAAACATGATTCAAGAAGAGAAGATGAACGGCGAAAACACTTATTCCGCCAGTAACATCCAAGTATTGGAAGGCTTGGAAGCAGTAAGAAAGCGCCCCGCCATGTACATTGGCGATATCAGTGAAAAAGGCTTGCACCACTTGGTTTATGAAGTGGTGGACAACTCCATCGACGAAGCATTGGCCGGATACTGTGACCACATCGAAGTATTCATCAACGAAGATAACTCCATTACCGTACAGGACAACGGTCGTGGTATCCCCGTAGACTATCACGAAAAAGAAAAGAAATCAGCCCTCGAAGTCGTTATGACCGTACTCCATGCGGGTGGTAAATTCGACAAAGGCTCCTACAAAGTATCGGGAGGTCTGCACGGCGTCGGCGTATCCTGTGTGAACGCCTTGTCTACTCACATGACCACACAAGTGTTCCGTAACGGAAAGATATACCAGCAAGAATATTCATGCGGAAAGCCTTTATACTCCGTCAAGACCGTAGGTGATTGTGACAAGACAGGAACCCGCCAAACTTTCTGGCCTGACGGAAGCATATTTACCGTAACGACCTACAAATACGAAACCCTCCAAAACCGCTTGCGCGAGTTGGCCTACCTCAACAAAGGAATCACCATTTCCTTGACCGACCTCCGCGACAAGGACGAAGAAGGCAATCCGCGTACAGAAACCTTCCACTCAGAAGAAGGCGTCAAGGAGTTCGTACGTTTCCTCAACAACCAGAACAGCAACACACCGCTTATCGATGACGTCATCTATCTGAATACAGAAAGACAAGGCGTACCCATCGAAATAGCCATCATGTACAACACAGGCTATCGCGAAAACCTCTATTCCTACGTCAACAACATCAATACCATTGAAGGTGGTACACACGTAGTAGGTTTCCGCATGGCGCTGACACGTGTACTGAAGAAATATGCAGAGGAAAACAATGCCAAAGCAATTGAAAAAGCAAAAATAGAAATCCAAGGCGAAGACTTCCGTGAAGGACTTGTAACCGTCATATCGGTAAAGGTAGCCGAACCACAATTCGAAGGACAAACCAAGACAAAACTTGGTAATAGCGAAATCAGCGGTGCCGTCAACAGTGCCGTTGGCGAAGCCCTAAGCAACTACCTCGAAGAACATCCGAAGGAAGCCAAACAGATTGTGGACAAAGTAATACTGGCGGCAACAGCCCGTATTGCAGCCCGCAAGGCTCGCGAAACCGTACAACGCAAGAGCCCAATGGGTGGAGGCGGCATGCCTGGTAAATTGGCCGACTGCTCAAGCCGTGTGCCTGAAGAATGTGAATTGTTCCTGGTCGAAGGGGACTCTGCAGGTGGATCGGCCAAGCAAGGACGTAGCCGTGCCTTCCAAGCAATCCTTCCGCTAAGAGGTAAAATCCTGAACGTAGAAAAAGCCATGTGGCACAAGGCTTTCGAAAGCGACGAAGTGAACAACATCATCACCGCTTTGGGCGTACGCTTCGGTGTAGACGGTGAAGACGACAGCAAGAAAGCCAATATAGACAAGCTCCGTTATCATAAGATTATCATCATGACCGATGCCGACGTCGATGGTGCACACATCGACACACTTATCATGACGCTCTTCTATCGTTACATGCCTGAAGTCATTGAAGCCGGACACTTGTACATTGCCAATCCGCCGCTCTACAAATGCTCCAAGGGTAAAATCAGCGAATACTGCTATGATGACGCAGCTCGAGAAGCCTTCATCCAAAAATATGCGGATGGCAACGAAGGCGGCATCCACACACAACGATACAAAGGTTTGGGTGAAATGAACGCTGACCAGTTGTGGGAAACAACCATGAACCCCGAAACACGCATATTGAAACAAGTGACCATAGACAATGCGGCTAATGTTGACTATATCTTCTCCATGCTGATGGGTGACGATGTAGCTCCACGACGCGAGTTCATTGAAAAGAACGCAACCTATGCTAACATTGATGCATAACCAATTTAATCATCAATAAAAATCCTCCTCACATCTTGCAAAGAGAGGCAGTCCCGACACCATTGGTTTCGGGACTTTTTTTATCTATCGCATTTATATTTCAATATAAAAATTCCACTATCCTAACTTCTAAGAAACGTACAAAAAGTTCGATGAAATCGAGGAAAATTAAGCTTACTAACAAAATCGGAGAAACTACTTGAACATTATTAAGTTATATTTTGTATTAAACTATTCTGTTTTTACCGAATAAAACCCTAATTTTGGATATTGAATAAAACATAACTAAATAAAGAATAACCATGAAACTCACTTTTCAAATTGAGTACCGCACAGCATGGGGCGAATCAATTGGCGTCATGCTCGAAGGACAAGAGAACAAGCCTATCATGCTTACTACAACCAACGGAATCGTGTGGGAAGGAAATGCCGAAATGGACGATGCTCCTGCAGGAGTACCAATAACCTATCGTTATGGTGTATATCGTGACGGTCAATGCACACGTAGAGAAAGCGGAACAATGGCACACATTTTCTGCCCAGGTAAAAAGCGCAATTGCCACTATATACTTAACGACGCTTGGAAAGATCTTCCCAACGCATCACATCTTTATAGTGCAGCATTTAGTGGAAATTATACACCGAAATCACCAAAATCGGCTTTGCCTGGCGATAGCAGTATCGTGTTCCGCGCACTATGTCCCTGCTTACACCATCGGAAACAAATATTGGGCATCAGCGGCAAAGGCGACACTTTGGGGAATTGGAACATGGATTGTCCCGTACCAATGGAAGAAATACAAGCTAACGAATGGGTAGTAACATTCGACGCTAAAAAATTAACTTCACCCATAGAGTATAAGTTTGTTGCAATTGATCCTATCACAGGCAAGGCACAAGAATGGGAAAGTGGAGCCAACCGAATAACCGCCACAGGCCAGATGCGCAAAGGCGAAGTGTATCTGACTCCTGAAATGGAAGTACATTTTACTTCGATGACACAAAAGCTGGCGGGTACAGCCATACCCGTCTT
This sequence comes from Bacteroidaceae bacterium, assembly GCA_017503235.1. Classification (GTDB taxonomy): domain Bacteria; phylum Bacteroidota; class Bacteroidia; order Bacteroidales; family Bacteroidaceae; genus Phocaeicola. The sequence continues at coordinate 32,785 of JAFVTL010000044.1, forward strand.
CTCACTTCGTAGCGAGGGTAGTTTCGGTGTGGGTGATTTCGGCGATTTAAAAAAACTGATAGACTGGGCAGAACATACACACCAACAAGCCGTACAGATTCTTCCCATCAACGATACAACAATCACCAACACTTGGATGGATTCCTATCCTTACAACAGCATCTCTATCTACGCTTTTCACCCCATGTACATTGATTTGCGCCAGTTAGGTAAATTAAAAGACAAGGAGGCAGAAGCAGCATACGAACAGAAACGATTGGAGCTGAACGCATTACCACAAATAGATTACGAAGCTGTAAACAATACCAAGCGTGCATATATCAGACAGATGTTCGAACAAAATGGCAAGAAAGTATTGGCATCGGTCGACTTTAAAAAGTTCTTCAAGGAGAACGAACATTGGTTGCTTCCGTATGCAGTTTTCTCTCATTTAAGAGATTTATATGGTACACCCGACTTCAGCCAATGGCCCGAACATCAGGTATACGATTCTAAGAAAATAGCAACCATGTGTGTACCTGAAAGCACATGCTACAATGATATAGCATTCTATTATTACATCCAATACCAACTACATATTCAGCTGTTGGATGCAGGTAACTATGCCCGTACAAAAGGTATCATTTTTAAAGGAGACATTCCTATTGGCATAAGTCGCAATAGTGTAGAAGCCTGGATTGAGCCCTATTACTTTAACATGAACGGACAAGCGGGTGCACCGCCCGATCCATTCTCGGCTAAGGGACAAAACTGGGGATTCCCTACTTACAATTGGGATGTAATGGAACAAGACAATTATTTGTGGTGGCAGAAGCGTTTCCGCAAAATGGCCGAATATTTTACTGCTTACCGTATTGACCACATATTAGGATTCTTCAGAATTTGGGAAATACCGTCACATTCTGTTCATGGCTTGCTGGGACAGTTTGTACCTGCATTGCCTATGGGTGTGGACGAAATTCAAAGTTTCGGTTTGCATTTCCAAAAGGATTTCATGACCCGTCCGTTCATCAACGAGGATATTTTATGGCGCATGTTCGGTGAAAAAGCCTATTATGTGAAAGAAAACTTCCTGAAGCATAGCCACGATGACATTTGGGAAATGAAACCTGAGTTTGACACCCAGCGTAAGGTGGAAGCATGGTTCAAAGGCAAAACCGATGAAGAAAGCATCAATCTGAAAGAAGGTGTATATGCGCTGATTAGTAATGTATTGTTTGTGCCCGACAGAAAGAACCCGTCGACCTATCATCCTCGTATTACCGTACAGAGTGACTTCATCTACGAGCGTTTGAACGAGCAGGAAAAAGAAGCCTTCAACCGTTTGTACAACCATTACTACTACCAACGCCACAACCAGTTCTGGTATGGCGAAGCAATGAAGAAATTGCCGATACTTACCCAATGTACATCCATGCTTGTTTGTGGTGAAGACTTGGGTATGGTACCCGATTGTGTGCCTTGGGTGATGGAACAGTTACAGATTCTTAGCCTTGAAATCCAACGGATGCCCAAAAATCCCGAACACGAATTCGGCCACCTTTGGGAATATCCGCTTCGCTCGGTATGTACCATTTCAACCCACGACATGGCCACACTGCGTGGTTGGTGGGAAGAAGACCCCGAACTGACAGCCCGTTATTACAATCATGTATTGGGACATTGGGGAGAGGTACCGGCTACCGCACCAGGAGAAGTATGTGAAGAAATCATCCGCCAGCATTTGCAATGCCCTTCATTATTGGCCATTCTATCTTTCCAGGATTGGTTGTCAATGGATGAAGAATTGCGTTACCCTGATGCAAATGCTGAACGAATCAATGTACCGGCCAACCCGAAACATTATTGGCGTTATCGGATGCATCTTACATTAGAAGAATTGATGAAGAGCCACAAATTCAATGAAAAGATGCGTGGCATGATTGATGAAACAAACCGATATTAATTAAGAACCATGAAAAAAATACCCGATTTAGGATTCTGGAAGCTATGGAACATTAGCTTCGGATTTTTTGGCGTGCAAATAGCCTATGCTTTGCAAAGCGCCAACATCAGCCGTATCTTCTCCACATTGGGAGCCGATCCGCACGACTTAAGTTATTTCTGGATATTACCTCCGTTGGCAGGAATCATCGTCCAGCCCATCATCGGAGCCATGAGCGACCGCACTTGGACACGTTTCGGACGTAGAATCCCCTATTTGTTTGTAGGTGCCTTGATAGCCGTTGCCGTAATGTGCCTCCTCCCCAACGCCGGCAGCTTCGGTATGACGGTAGGAGCCGCCATGATATTCGGATTGATATCGCTTATGTTCCTTGATACTTCCATCAACATGGCCATGCAACCGTTCAAGATGATGGTAGGCGACATGGTGAACGAAAAGCAAAAAGGGCTGGCCTACTCCATTCAAAGTTTCTTGTGTAATGCAGGTAGCTTGGCCGGATACGTATTTCCTTACTTGTTTTCGACTATCGGCATAAGTAAGATTGCGCCGAAAGGTGTAATTCCAGATTCGGTAATCTATTCCTTTTATGTAGGTGCAGCCATCCTTATACTATGTGTTATTTACACCACAGCAAAGGTTAAGGAGTATCCTCCGCAACTCTATGCAGAATATCATGGCATCAACCAGGAAGAAAAGCATAAGGAAAAGACCAACATGTTCAAGTTGTTGGTGAAAGCCCCCAAAGCTTTCTGGACGGTAGGTTTGGTACAATTCTTCTGCTGGGCAGCTTTTATGTTCATGTGGACTTATACCAATGGTACGGTAGCAGCTAATGTTTTTGGCGCTCCTGAAACGATAAATGCAGCCGGCGCCGTAGTTCTCGACACTGCTTCCGAGCAATATCAGGCAGCAGGCGATTGGGTAGGCATCCTGTTTGCGGTGCAAGCCATTGGCTCTGTTATCTGGGCTACCATCATCCCACAATTCAAGAGTCTGAAGATGGCGTATGTTGTCAGTTTGGTATTGGGTGGTATCGGATTCATATCTACCCTATTCATTCATGACCAACATTTATTGTTTGTATCCTTCTTGTTGATTGGATGTGCATGGGCCGCCATGTTGGCATTGCCTTTCACCATCCTGACCAATGCTTTGACAGGTGGTCATATGGGTACATACTTGGGGTTGTTCAATGGAACCATCTGTATTCCTCAAATCGTAGCGGCATCGCTCGGCGGTTTGATTCTGAAATTGTTTACTACCGAAGGTTCTGTTCCTCCAGAAGTGAACATGCTGGTTTTGGCAGGTATCTTATTGTTTGTAGGAGCTTGTTGCGTAGGAATTATCAAAGAGAAGAAATAAGCATTTCCATAAACCATCGGTTTAAGACAAAGAAAGCGTCGTTTTACAGGTTGTAAAACGACGCTTTCTCATTACAATTTCATCACCTCTTCTTCGAAGGTATCTTTGTTCAGTGCCCTATTACGCAACTTACTTCGATAATTATAGATGGTAGCCAGGGAGTAACTCAAGAAATGGGCTATCTGATTACTATCCGTTACCCCTAATCGAATTAAAGCAAAAATACGCAATTCGGTGGTCAAGAGTTCACCCGATTTCGGATAAATTCTTCCATCCTCCTGAAGAAGATTGTTGAAGGATTGAATAAAATTGGGGAATAGATCCAAGAAGGACCTGTCAAATTCATTATAGAATGCCTTGCGTTCATCTCGGATAAATTGATCGGACTTAATGGAAGTGTACAAATCTTCTACCCGGGAGGCCATTGCCAACTTGGCGAGCGAACGTCGATATTGCTCCAATTTATCCAAATAAGCAACACAACGGTCCAAATAACGTGCAATATAGACTTCCTTGATTTTTCCCGTCTGTTCAAGTTCTTCGTTAGTAAATTTCAATTGGTTGTTGGCCTGTTTCAAGTTCAATCGCATAACAGACAGTTTCTTCATCCACCGATACAGATAGAAGACAGCAATTATCAGGAAGAAAGACAAAAGGCTCACACAGAGAAGCATAATCTTGATGATTGTATTACTTCGTTGTTCCTTTAATGTATAGGCCTTGTCGATAATGGGATAAAATTGTGCTACTTCAATAT
>JAFVTL010000045.1 GCA_017503235.1 Bacteroidaceae bacterium
CTGAAAGGCTATACTTTTAAATAGCCGCGGGTTTTCAAACCCGTGGAGACAAACGATTTCCCACCCCTATCTATCAGTCTGAAAGACTGAACCTCGTGAATGGAGAAAGTTCAGTCTTTCAGACTGATTTATGAGGAATGTCTTCATCCCCGGAGGCTTGAAAGCCCCCGGCTAATACTTTGTTCAACCTTTCAGGTTGTGATTCCTAGTATGCCGTACCACGACCCGTAGTGTGCCGTACCACGACCCGTAACTCGACGCACTACGAATCATCGAAACATTAGCTACTATACCGCTGCATACTAGCTACTTTACACTTGCATACTACCTACTATACAACCGCACATAAATCTATATACCGCTGCACATAGATCTATATTCTCATGTATCTATCCATATCTTCCAACACCCTTTGACAGGACTACCAGCGCAGGCCGCTCTTGGTGACCAAGTGCGGCCGTTCCTGCTCGGTGGAAAGTACGCTCCTGGTCGGAGCATCGTACTATACTGGTCGGAGGATATTAATATCTTGGTCAGAGCCCTTGAAATCTGTAAATATATTTATACCTGTTAACACAAACTGTCACTCAGAGCGAAGCGAAGAGTCTCGTTAACATCCACTTTGTGCTTCCGAGCCCTTCACTACACTTCGTTTCGTTCAGGATGAATGATGTTGTACGTGGCAAATAATCTCTTCCCCTTCCTTGTAAATAGATTATTCCCCCGTTTTCTTTTCTTTTTCGATTATTTTCGTTTATATTTGTACTGTCTTCACGCCGAAGCTTCTGCCTGAAGTAGCGGGCGGTGGGGACGGACATATAGATAATGGCGTATTCTGTACGCTTTGGTTTTGACGGTTCGAAGTCCTGGAAAACTTAAAACTAATGTCAAAGACAAAGCAACGAAGACGCACGTTGGGTATGTTTATAAACAACCTTGTTATGCTTGTAAGCCAATGGTATATCCATGCCATGGGTAATAGGCGTATACATGGGTGTAATTTATTCATATCGGCGTGAAGTTCGAAGTTGCTCGTTTCGACATTAGTGGGCAACTTCCAGGACGCCTTGAACCGTGAAGCGAGCGACGAGTGGGCTTCACGTTTTTTATTTATATGCCTGTAGCTTTCTCTTTATTTATATCCGCGATGCGAAGCCCTGTCGCACTTTAAAACTTAATTTATTATGAACAAGACTTATGAAACTCCACAAGTCGAAGTAATCGAAGTGGAAGTGGAAAAGGGATTTGCTGTATCACCGGGCAATGACGGTGGTGGCACAAGCGGTGATGTGGACGTTTAATCCTCTGCTTTTATACTGCCTGTCATTGGATGGCAGGCAGTATTTGTTGAATCTTATAAATCTTATAATCATGAAAAACATAATCAAATATCTGTTCTTTATATTCCCGTTTTATATGGCTTCCTGTTCTTCTGAAGATTTGTACAATGAAGATGCTTTGCAGGAAGAAGGTGAAATAACTAAAATAGAAGCAACCGTATCATCGTTTGATGCAGAGGACGCCGAATCGCGTATATCCATATCAATGGGTAATTGGCCTAATTTCGGTGATGTGCTTTGGGCGGAAGGTGATACCATCGGTATTTATCCTTCGAAGGGTGACCAGGTGTCTTTCCCCATAGTGGAAGGGGTAGGGACGAAGTTTTGTGAGTTTAACGGTGGCGGATGGGCCTTGAAGACTTCTTCGTCCTATACCGCTTATACTCCTTTCAACCGCAATTATTATCAGTACATGAAGAATGATGCGCTTCCTGTGAGTATGCTCGGCCAGAAACAGGTGGGGAACAACAGTTCTGCCCATGTGGGTGCATACGACCTCCAGATAGCAACGGGTACAACACCGTCAAGCGGTAAAATCTCGTTTTCATTCCAGCATCAGGTTTCTTTTGTCCGTATGGATCTGACGGCTCCCAATGCTGCGACTTGGAAGTCCGTTACGTTGGAATCGAATGCCGCTTTTACCACCAATGCGACCATGAACCTTTCGTCTGAAACTCCCTCTTTGACTGCTACGGCACAATCGAACAGTGTAACGTTGGAATTGGAGAATGTCAAGACAACAGCAGACAACCTTTCCATTGTAGCCTATATGATGTTGCTCCCTGTCAACTTTACCGGAAAAACACTGAATGTAAAACTGACGGATGTGGATGGCAATGTATATACCGCTCCGGCTACCATTGCCAACAATAAATATAATTTCGGAGCTGCTTCTGCCCGCTGGATTAGTGCGGAGTTTGAAGAAAGTACCGGTTCGGAAGAAATTCCTTATGTAACTTTCTCGGCAGAAACGCAACAATCTTTGACTCTTGCTAATGCAAATATTGAATATTCTGTAAATGGTGGAGAATGGAAAATGTTGGGCTCCACAACGGTATGGTTTGGAGGTGGGTTAGGAAATTTACGCTTACGCGCCAAAGATAATTACGCTGGTACAGGCTCAAATCAAATCCGTTTCGGGAATGTAGCTCCTGTAGCATGTACTGGAGATATACGTACATTGATTGACTATGAAGAATATGAAACGGTATATACTGGAAGTGCAAAATTCCAATCTCTGTTTAAATTCTGTTCTCAATTGATTTCCGCTCCTGTACTTCCTGCTACTACATTGGCTTATGCTTGTTATGAAGAAATGTTCTCAGGTTGTACAAGTTTGACCTCCGCTCCTGTACTTCCTGCTACTACATTGGCTTATGCTTGTTATAAAGAAATGTTTTATGGTTGTACAAGTTTGACCTCCGCTCCTGTACTTCCTGCAACTACTTTGGATTCTAATTGTTATTCGTACATGTTCTCAGGTTGTACCAGTTTGACAGAGGCTCCTGTCCTTCCTGCAACTACTTTGGATTATGATTGTTATTCGGGTATGTTCTTTAATTGTACCAATTTGAAAGAAGCTCCTTCTCTTCCTGCCACTACTTTGGCAAGTTCTTGTTATTTGGGTATGTTCTCAGGTTGTACAAGTTTGACCTCCGCTCCTGTACTTCCTGCAACTACTTTGGATTATAATTGTTATTCGGGTATGTTCTTTAATTGTACCAATTTGAAAGAAGCTCCTGCGCTTCCTGCTACTGCATTGGCAGGATATTGTTATGGAGGTATGTTCTCAGGTTGTACCAGTTTGAAAGAAGCTCCTGCGCTTCCTGCTACTGCATTGGTAGGATATTGTTATTCGGGTATGTTCCAAGATTGTACCAGCTTGGAAAAAGCTCCTGAACTCCCTGCTACTGTTTTAGCGGAAAGATGTTATGGAAGTATGTTTCAAGGTTGTACCAGTTTGGAAAAAGCTCCTGAACTCCCTGCCAAGGGATTGGCTTATGGTTGTTATAGTGGTTGGTCACTAGATTATCTAAATAATAATGGGGTTTCTTGGAGTTCTGCGGGGGGTATGTTCTCAGGTTGTACCAGTTTGACCGAAGCTCCCTCCCTTCCTTCAACGACTTTGGCCGAATATTGTTATTCTGGTATGTTCTCAGGTTGTACAAGTTTGACCTCAGCTCCAGAACTTCCTGCTACTGCTTTGGCAAGTTATTGTTATTCGGGTATGTTCCAAGGTTGTACAAGTTTGACCTCAGCTCCCGAGCTTCCTGCTACTATTTTGGCTGGTGGTTGTTATTCGTACATGTTCTTAGGTTGTACCAGTTTGGCTGAAACTCCCGTTCTTCCTGCCACTACTTTGGCAAGTTCTTGTTATTCGTACATGTTCCAAGGTTGTAGTAATTTGAATAAGGTTACTATGTTAGCCACAGATATTAGTGCATATAATTGCTTATACTATTGGCTATATAATGTACCTTATTATACCGGTACATTTATCAAAGCAGCAGAAATGACAACCTTGCCAACAGGATCAAGTGGTATCCCGTCTGGTTGGACGGTTGAAGATTACGAAGAATAAAAAATACTTTAATAATTATGAAGTATGAGAAATGTTTTTGCTACAGAAATCAATGGGCATATTGCTGATATGCTTTGTGAAAGTAAGGGGATGACTGGTTATGATATTAACAAAAGTACCATAATAGGTTCATTTATTTGTAAAAAGAATCATTGCACTAATGAAATATCGAAGGAGGATATTTATCGTCAATTGTCATTGATAGATATGTTCTATTCCACCAATGTGTATCGGATGCGTCGTTTCGGATTGGAAGAAATTACGGATGAAATATACGACTTATGCAAAGGTGCTGATGAAAAATATTCTCTTGGTGTATTGAGTGGAAAGTTGAATGCTACTCGACCTTTGCACCCCGATGTAAAAAGGCTGTTCACTCTTCTTTTTGGCTATATAGATGGTGTGAAAAATTCCAAGGCACCTTCCTTGCTTTCCAAATACTTCTATTTTGTGTCGCTTGTTTGTCCGGTAGATGGTTGGGGTTTTCCGATCTACGATAGTATTGTATGTGGAATGTTGCCTCGATTGCAAAAGAGATTGGGTATCAAACCACTCACTCCAAGTCAAAATATCAGTCAGTCAAATGTGAATTTTGACATTGATGTATATATCGATGGTCTGAAACGAGTGATTGATGTGTTGGAAGCAAACAATCCTACTTTGTGGAATACTTCCGGTAAGTTGAAATATGATTTGTTGGATTATTTCTTGTGGCATATAGGTAAAGCGGGAAAGGGTAGTTATGAATCCTTGATGACCAAAGCAGAATATGAAGATTATCTTGCTACCAAGCAAATTCCTAAACGGATTAAAAAGTGGGTTGGAATTAAAATTTGAATTCGTTGGCTGGAATGAAAATTAATAGCAATGAAAGAACGGAAGCTATTATCTTTTTATAGTAGCTTCCGTACTTTGTGTATAGAGAGGGGCATGGTTTTTCCCATGCCCCTTGTCTTGTATCAGTATGCTTCCATCAACCGCGGAAGCAATGAAAGTTCTAATGCAGTTTCTATCTTACAAAGAGTCTCGATAGAAAGGTTTTCTCTGCCCTTCAATATTTTTGAACTTTTCTCTCATCACCTCCCGTAAAGCTTGTCAATCAAGTCACTTCGGCCCATCCGTTTCAGCTCCTGGATGATGGCACGCCGTTCCTCGGGCTTGTACCAGAAGAAGAACATGCGCTGGGCAAGCTTCTCGCGTTGCGTCTTGGCGGAGAAGATGGGTTGCAGGGTGTAGGGATGGTAGCCTGTGTACCATGCCTCGGTGGCTACGGTCATCGGGGTGGGGGTGAAGTCCTGCACCTGCTCCAGGTGGAAGTCCAGGCGCTTGGTGATGACGGCCAGTTCGGCCATGTCCTCCGCCGTACAGCCCGGATGGCTGCTGATGAAGTAGGGGATGAGCTGCTGGCGCAGGTTCAGTTCCTTGTTGAGGCGGTCGAACGTCTTCTTGAATTCGTAGAACTGGGCGAACGGGGGCTTGCGCATGACGTGGAGCACCGCGTCGCTGGTATGCTCGGGGGCCACCTTCAGACGTCCGCTCACGTGCTTGGCTATCAGCTCACGGGTGTACTCACGGGCGGCACGGTTGATGGCCGGGTCCTTGCTTTCGTGTAGCAGGAGGTCGTAGCGCACACCGCTGCCGATGAAGCTCTTCTTGATGCCGGGAAGGGCATCGACGGCATGATAGATGTCGAGCAACGGCCGGTGGTCGGTATTCAGATTGGGGCATACCTTGGGGTGGATGCACGAGGGCCGCTTGCACTTGCGGCACTTTGCCTCGTCCGTGCCGTGCATGGCGTACATGTTGGCACTGGGTCCTCCAAGGTCGGAGAGGTAGCCTTTGAAGTCGGGCATCTCGGTAATGGCCTTCACCTCGCGCAGGATGCTCTGCTTGCTGCGGCTCACGATGAACTTACCCTGGTGGGCGCTGATGGTGCAGAAGGCACAACCGCCGAAACAGCCGCGATGCAGGTTGACGGAGAACTTGATCATGTCAAAGGCCGGGATGCGTTTGCCCTTGTATTTAGGGTGGGGCAATCGGGTATAGGGAAGGTCGAACGAACGGTCGAGTTCGCCCTGTGTCATGGGCGGATAGGGCGGATTGACGACGACGACACTGTTGCCCGTGTGTTGCAGAATGCGTGCCGCCTCGTATTTGTTCGACTCCTCTTCGATGAAACGGAAGTTCTCTGCTTCTTTCCGCTTGTCGTTCAGACAGTCTTCGTGCGAATGGAGCACGATGTCTTCCAGTTCATGCGGATAGGGTGGAATGGCTTGTCTGCCCCGTACGAGGTAGGCCGTCTGTGGTATGTCAAAGGGGATGAACGGCTGTTCCTTCATCCGCCGGCACAGCTCAGTGATGGGTTTCTCGCCCATGCCATACACCAGGAGGTCGGCACCCGATTCTACCAGGATGCTCTTGCGCACCGTGTCCTGCCAGTAGTCGTAGTGGGTGAGGCGACGCAAGGAGGCTTCGATACCACCGATGACCACCGGCACATCCGGCCAGAGCCTTTTCAGTGTCTGTGTATAGACGATGGTGGGGTATTCGGGACGCATGTCGTGCCGTCCGTCGGGGGTGTAGGCATCTTCGCTACGCAGGCGCTTGTTGGCGGTATATTTGTTCACCATCGAGTCCATGCATCCGGCCGATACGCCGAAGAACAGACGCGGACGCCCCAACTTCTTGAAGTCGCGCAGGTCGTCGCGCCAGTTGGGCTGGGGCACGATGGCCACCCGCAGTCCTTGCGCTTCGAGCAGGCGCCCGATGACGGCTGCACCAAACGAGGGGTGGTCCACATACGCATCACCGCTGAACAGGATGACATCGAGTTCATCCCATCCGCGCAGCTCCATTTCCTTCTTGGTGGTGGGCAGCCAGTCGGTGAGTCTGTGTTCTTTCATTGGTTTCCAAGTAATTGTCGTTCAGAACGGAACGAAGTGCAGTGAGGAATCCCAGTAACATAAAAGTGGGTGTTCCCAAGATCCTTCGCTTCGCTCTGGATGACAGATGGTATTAATTGATGCTCTCAGCTTCTTCGTTTTCAACACATTTTTCCGTTTCCTTCTCCCACTTGATGTAGAGCAATACGAGCTGATGAAGCCCGAACGCCTTCATGTTGTTGTGGTAAATCACGTCGATGCAGAGGTCGAGCAGGTCCTTGCAATTGCCTTCGGCCGATGCGATGAGCGAACGGATGTTCAGTTTCAGCTTGTCCAGCACTTGTTCGTCTACGATGCCGTTGCTGTCTATCAGATGCTGGAACAGTGAATATTTCTGTATGGTCAACAGGTTCTCTTCTGAAATGTCCATGTTTCGGGTTCCCGAAGCGTTTGTCTGAATGGTGTACATATGAGTCTGTATGTTTTTCATTTAAAAGACAAAGGTAGAAGATTTTGGATAAACTTCTACCTTTGAACATGATTTTCTTTCTTTTTAAAAGTAGTTATCAGCCCTTCGGGCTTAGGAGTTAGAGAAGTTATCACTCCGCTTCGCTCCGTTAGTAGTTAAAGGAGTTAAAGGTAGATATAGCTTCGCTCGTCCTTCGGGCAAGGAGATAAATGCCAATAGTCTTGTTTATGAAGACATACACTAAATGTATTGGCCTTTATCTCCCTTTATCTCCTCTAATTTCTTTAACTCCTTAAGGACAAGGTGCACCTTGTCCATACTCACCCTTAAATTATCTCTATTCCTTGCTTTTTGCAGAGTTCCACTCCCAAATCCTTCAGCTTGAACTTCTGGATTTTTCCGCTACCGGTCATCGGGAATTCCTTGATGAAGAAGATGTACTTCGGAATCTTGTAGCGGGCAATCTTGCCGTCGCAGAAGTCGCGCACATCGAATTCGTTCATTTCCACACCTTCGTGCAGGATGATGAATGCTCCTACCGCTTCGCCGTATCGCTTGGATGGGATACCGGCCACTTGCACATCCTTGATGCCTTCCATCTGGTAGAGGAATTCCTCGATTTCGCGTGGATAGATATTCTCACCCCCACGGATAATCATATCCTTGATGCGGCCCGTGATGCGATAGTTGCCGTCCTCGTCCTTCACGCCGAGGTCGCCCGAATGGAGGAATCCGTTTTCGTCAATCACTTCGGCGGTCGCTTCGGGGTTCTTGTAGTATCCCTTCATGGTGTTGTAGCCACGGTTGCACATTTCACCTTGCACACCAACCGGACATTCTTCGCCCGTCTCAGGGTCGATGACACGCACTTCGGTAAACTCATAATCGCGTCCTACGGTAGTGCAACGCACTTCGAACGGGTCGTCCACACGGGTGTGGGTCATACCCGGCGATGCTTCGGTCAGGCCATATACGCTGGTCACCTTCATGAACATCTTTTCTTCTACCTGGCGCATCAGCTCGATAGGACATAAGGCACCTGCCATGATACCCACACGGAGGCTGGACATGTCGAACATTTCGAACATGGGGTGGTTCAGTTCGGCAATGAACATGGTAGGCACGCCATAGAGCGACGTACATCTTTCTTTATGTACCGAAGCGAGCACCACCAGTGGGTCGAAGCGTTCCACCATCACCTGCGTACATCCGTGAGTGAGGCAGTTCATGGTAGCCAATACCACACCGAAGCAGTGGAAGAGAGGCACGCACACGCAAAGCTTGTCCTCGCTTGTGAACTTCATGTGCTCGCCGGTGAGGAAACCGTTGTTCGCTATATTATAATGAGTGAGCATCACGCCTTTCGGGAATCCGGTCGTGCCCGAGGTGTATTGCATGTTCACTACATCGTGGCAAGTCACTTTTTTCTTGGCTTCGATGAGTTCTTCGTCCTCGATGTTGCTTCCGAGGAGGAGAATCTCAGCCGTATTGTACATACCCCGGTACTTTTCCTGTCCGATGTAGATGACATTCTTCATCCGCGGGAAACGTTCGCTCTTCAAGTAGCCGCGTTGGCAGGTCTTCAGCTCGGGGAGCATGGTGTTGACCATATTGACGAAGTCATCGCTGCCGCGGTCGCCGTTCACGATACAGAGGGTGTGCATGTCGGAGTTCTGGCAGAGGTATTCCAGTTCCGCCTGCTTGTAGTTGGTGTTTACCGTCACCGCCACGGCCCCAATCTTGGCACAGGCATAAAGGAAGGTCAGCCAGTCGGGCACGTTTCCTGCCCAGATGCCTACATGGGTTCCTTTTTCCACTCCGATGGAAAGCAGTCCTTTGGCCATGTTGTCCACACGTTCGTTGAACTTGCTCCAAGTGAAGCGCAGGTTACGGTCAGAGTAAACGATGTATTCTTTATCGGGAGTGGTCGCAGCCCAATGCTCCAACCAATCGCCGAGGGTTCTGTTTGATAATTCAAGACTCATTGTTCTTTCTTATTTTTCACCACGGATTACACAAATGAACACAGATTATTATATATCCGGAAGGAATGATGAATTCGTGATAATCTGTGTAATCTGTGGTGAGTTAAAAACATCAAATTGGAGTATAAACGACCGCAAGAATTTTGGCGGCCTGTCCTTCGTAACCATGTACGTGGTGAGGCACGATAGAGTCGTAATAGATGCTGTCGCCCGCTTCGATGACATGGCTCTTCTTGCCGTATGTGATTTCTACGGCGCCTTCCATTACGTGGATGAACTCTTCGCCTTCGTGTGAAGAAACTTCGTAATTGGTCTCGTCGGTGGCTTCAATGTCAATGATGAACGGCTCCATGTGGCGGTCGGCCTTCGACTTGGAGAGCGACTGGTAATGCATGTGGGTACGTGCATTCATGGCATTGTTCGAGAAACTGATAGTTTTTTGCGAATCATCCTGCTTGCGTGTGATGACGGCTCCCACTTCGTCCTGATCGTCCAGGAAAGTGCCGAGGCGTACACCCAGTGCACGGGCTATCTTGATAAGTGGAGCGAGTGAAGGAATGTCCACGTTGTTTTCTATTCGGTTAATCTGTTCTTCAGCAAGGCCGGTGCGTTCGGCAAGCTCAGCCACGCTGATTTGTTTCGTTTCACGGAGAGACTTTATCTTTTCTCCTACGATTTTGGTATTGTCCATATATTGGTTTTGTTAATTTGTTATTTTAAAGCCGCAAATTTATAACAAATAATTAGAATATTTGCTATTTTGGTGAAAAAAACAAAGGAAAAACTTGGTTAAGCTTTTCCTTTATTGATTATTCGATGTCTCCTATACTGAAATTCTCGGGTATTTTCCCTTTGAAATCCTTATAATAGAGCTTGATTTCCCTCATGTCTTTGTCGATGTCGCCGGTGGGGTAGAACATCTTTCCTGCCGTGATACACTTCCGGCTGTAGTCTATCCCTATCAGCATGATGGGAATATTGGCTCCCATGGCAATGTGGTAGAACCCTTTCTTCCAGTTGGGATTGGCTTTGCGCGTACCTTCCGGGGTGATGGCCAGATGGAAAGTCTTGCTTTCCTTGGCAATCTTGACTACCTGGTCAACCAGCGAGGTGCGGCGGCTTCTGTCTACCGGAATGCCTCCCATCCATCGGAAGAAAGGTCCCAAAGGCCAGAAGAACCAGTCCTTCTTCATCATGAATCCGGTGTCGCGGCCGATGGCTCCATAGAACAGTTTCCCGATGAACAAGTCCCAATTGCTGGTGTGGGGCGCAGCACAAATGATGTATTTGTCAAGGTCGGGTACGGATACTTCTGCTTTCCATCCCAACACCTTATAATAGATAAAGCCAAAAATCGCTTTCTTCATGAGCGGCGCTTATTGGATCTTAGCCAGTTCGTCGGCTACCTTTTCCACTTCCTTGTTCAGGTCTTCACGCAGCTTTTTGTAGTAACCCTTGACGTTGCCCGGCTGGGTGTGGCTGATGCGTGGTATCAAAGCCAGTACGTTCTCTACGGATTCAAGAACCACTACGCGGTTTACGCCTTCAAACAAACTTGCCAGGAACAAGTCGCCGGCTATATAGGAAATACGCTTTTTCAAATTTCTTCTGCTTGCCATAATTTTGTTGTTTTAAGTTAATGGAATGTTCTATTTCGCTTCAAAGATACGATTTTTATTTGTATACGTTTTTATATTTGCAAAAAAAGAGCGAAATTTGCACTGCCTTTTGTACAAAAAACTGTTCGAAAGGAATGAAATGGAAGATAAACCTTTTAAATTGTAAATTATATGACAAAAAGTGCATTGCAAATTGCCAGAGCTGCTTATCAGCCAAAACTTCCTAAGGCGTTGAAAGGCGCCGTTATCGCAAAGGAAGGCGAAGCAACCCAGTCTGTTGCTGATCAGGAAGCCATCAAGGCTTTGTTCCCTAACACATACGGTATGCCGTTGATTCAATTCGTTGAAGGAAATGCCGTTGAATATCCTGCTATCAAGGTAGGTGTTATCTTGTCGGGTGGTCAGGCTCCTGGCGGTCACAATGTGATATCTGGTTTGTTCGACGGTATCAAGAAGTTGAACAAGGACAGCAAATTGTATGGTTTCATCTTGGGTCCTGGAGGCTTGGTTGACCATAACTATATGGAACTGACTTCAGACATCATCGATGAATATCGTAACACAGGTGGTTTCGACATCATCGGTTCAGGCCGTACAAAGCTTGAAAAGGAAGAACAGTTCGAAAAGGGCTTGGAAATTATCAAGGAATTGGGCATCAACGCATTGGTAATCATCGGTGGTGACGACTCCAACACCAATGCCTGTGTATTGGCAGAATACTATGCAGCCAAGAAGTGTGGCGTTCAGGTTATCGGTTGTCCGAAGACTATCGACGGTGACTTGAAGAACGAAATGATTGAAACTTCATTCGGTTTCGATACAGCTTGCAAGACTTATTCTGAAATGATTGGTAACATTCAGCGCGACTGTAACTCTTCACGCAAGTACTGGCACTTCATCAAGTTGATGGGTCGTTCAGCTTCTCACATCGCTTTGGAATGTGCTTTGCAGACTCAGCCTAACTTGTGTATCGTATCAGAAGAAGTGGAAGCCAACAACATGTCTTTGGATGATGTAGTAACTTATATCGCTCAGGCTGTAGCTAACCGTGCTGTTGAAGGCAACAATTACGGTACTGTATTGATTCCGGAAGGTTTGATTGAATTCATTCCGGCTATGAAGAAGCTCATCGCTGAATTGAATGACTTCCTGGCTCACAATGCTGCTGAATTTGCAATGGTGAAGAAGTCACAACAACGTGAATACATCATCAGTAAGTTGTCAAAGGAAAATGCTGACATCTATGCTTCATTGCCGGAAGGCGTTGCCCGTCAGCTGACTCTCGACCGCGACCCGCACGGTAACGTACAGGTTTCTTTGATTGAAACAGAAAAGTTGCTTTCTGACATGGTAGCCGTTAAGTTGGCTCAGTGGAAGGAAGAAGGCAAGTATGTAGGCAAGTTTGCTGCACAGCACCACTTCTTCGGTTATGAAGGCCGTTGTGCTGCTCCATCTAACTTCGATGCTGACTATTGCTATTCTTTGGGTTATACAGCATCTATGTTGATCGCTAACGGCAAGACAGGATATATGTCTTCTGTACGCAACACAACAGCTCCTGCTGAAGAATGGATTGCAGGCGGTGTGCCCATCACAATGATGATGAACATGGAACGTCGTCATGGCGAAATGAAGCCGGTTATCCAGAAGGCTTTGGTGAAGCTCGATGGTGCTCCGTTCAAGGCATTCGCTGCCAACCGCGAAGAATGGGCTTTGAAGACCAGCTATGTATATCCAGGTCCTATCCAGTACTTTGGTCCTACTGAAGTGTGCGATGAACCGACCAAGACATTGCAGCTTGAACAAGCCAAGTAATTATTGAAAACTATAATGGTGTCATTCTGAACGTATTGAAAAATCTGGATTCATTCACGTTTGTGCTTGAGGATTTTTCACCCTGTTCAGAATGACACCTTGTTTTATAATGGTCAGCAACAAGAAGACAACAACTCCCAGAAAGCCCCGTCAGACAACGTCCCACAAGGCATCTGCAAAGGCTGCATCCCGCAAAACCACGCCTCGTAAGAAAAAGAAAGTGGCGAAGAAGTGGGAAGTGCCCGTGTGGATGTATTATGCGCTGATGGCGCTGATGACCATTGTCTTTATAGCTGTTTTCTATTATTTCTTCATTCGTCCTTATGCCTATCGTTGGAAGCCTTGTTATGGCATGAAGGCATATGGCGTCTGTCTGCCAGCCGGTTATCGGGTGCATGGCATTGACATATCCCATCATCAGGACCGGGTGAATTGGAAACTGCTCTCTCAAACCCGGAAGGGAAACTTCCCCATCCGTTTCATTTTCATGAAGGCCACCGAGGGAGGAGATTTCTCGGACAAGCAGTTCGTGGCTAACTTTGATTCGGCACGTGCCAATGGTTTCATTCGGGGAGCCTATCATTTCTATAATCCGAAGACAGACGCATCGCGTCAAGCCGACTTCTTCATCAACTCTGTGAAACTTGAAAAGGGTGACCTTCCGCCAGTGCTCGACATCGAACAGAAATCGAAGGATATGGACAAGCTGCGTGCCGACCTCAAGGTTTGGTTGAAGAAGATTGAAGCGCATTATGGGGTAAAGCCCATTATTTATGCTTCCTACAAATATAAGGAACGCTATCTGAACGATTCGGTGTTCGATTCTTATCCCTATTGGATTGCCCATTATTATGTTGACTCCGTTCGCTACGATGGCGATTGGAAGTTCTGGCAGCACACCGATTATGGTACCATTCCTGGCATCGACGGGCGGGTCGATCTCAATGTGTTCAATGGTTCTGTCAGTTCGTTGGACAGTCTCCGTATCCGATAACTGTAGCTTTGCGAAAAAGAAAGTGTCACTTTACGAGGTGTAAAGCGACACTTTCCTTTTATGATTATTTCATTGTAAATTTTACAGCTGCCCAGTTGTTCTTCTCCCGGTGATGGATGAAGGTCATGCCGAGGCTTTCTGCCTTTTCGCGGATGACTGGGATGTCTTCTATGTAGAAGCCGCTCATGTAAAGTTCGGAGCCGGAGTGCATGCAGGAGGCATATTGTGCCATATCGGCCAGAAGGATGTTGCGATTGATGTTGGCTATGATGACATCAAAGGGAGCGCGTCCTTTCAACAGGTTGGCGTCGCCTAACTCTACGGTTATGTTTTCTATTCCATTCAAGTTGATGTTGTCACGCGAATTGTTCACACACCAGTCGTCGATATCGATTGCAGTGACGGGATTGGCACCACGCATGGAAGCCAGGATAGCAAGGATGGAAGTACCACAACCCATGTCGAGTACGGATTTTCCTTGCAGGTCGGCATCGAGCAGCTCGCTGATGATGGAACTGGTCGTTTCGTGGTGGCCGGTTCCGAATGCCATCTGTGGATTGATGAGGATTTCGTATTCTGTTTGGGGCGTGTCTTTGTGGAAGGTGCTATGAATGCAGCAACGGTCTCCTATCACTATGGGTTGGAAGAAGTTCTTTTCCCATTCCTCGTTCCAATCTTTATCCTCGGCTTCCTTTATAATATAGGTGATGGAAGTGTCGGGTAGGGGGAAGTTGGCTATCATTTCTTTCAGGGCTTCTTCGTCGAATAGTTGTTGCTGGATGTAGGCTTGTACGCCTTCTTCCCATTCAACGAAACTTTCGAAACCGATTTCTCCTGCCAAGGCTGATACGATGTCGTTAACTATCTCATTACAAGGGCTTGTAGTGAATGTTACTTCAAAATATTTCATGGGTATCTATAAAATTAAAGAATCTGTATACGAATATACAGATTCTTTTTGAACTATGAGTAATAAAATGTATTATTTCATAAATGGATAGGTGAAATCAGTAGGAGCATTCAAGGTTTCCTTGATGCAACGAGGACTGATCCAACGGTATAGGTTCAACTCTGAACCGGCCTTGTCATTGGTGCCACTGGCTCTTGCACCACCGAATGGTTGATTGCCTACCACGGCTCCTGTCGGCTTGTCGTTGATGTAGAAGTTGCCGGCTGCATATCTCAATGCTTGCATAGCAGTGTCGATATCATAGCGTGAGTGAGCGAAGATGGAACCTGTAAGTCCGTAAGGCGATGTGGTGTCACAAAGTGCCAATGTTTCTTCGTATTTGTCGGCATCGTACAGATAGATGGTGATGACTGGACCGAAGAGTTCGGTATACATGGTTTCGTATTTCGGATTTGAAGTGACGATGATGGTCGGTTCGATGAAATAACCTACGCTCTTGTCTCCGTTGCCACCGATAACGATTTCAGCTTCTTCACTTTGCTTGGCTCTGTTTACATATTCCATGATAGTGTCAAATGACTTTTCGTCGATGACTGAGTTCATGAAATTGCTCAATCCCAAAGAAGAACCCATCTTGATTTGTGGAATCATGCCTTTGATGTATTCCAATGTTTCGCCCCAGATTTCCTTCGGAATGTAAGCTCTTGATGCAGCTGAACACTTTTGGCCTTGATATTCGAATGCACCTCTTACGATAGCTACAGCCAATTGTTGGGTGTTGGCAGAATGATGTGCGAAGATGAAGTCCTTACCGCCTGTTTCACCTACAATCTTCGGATAAGTCTTGTAGTTGTTGATGTTTTCACCGATAGCCTTCCAGAAGTTGTTGAATGTTCTTGTACTGCCTGTGAAGTGTACACCGCCAAAATCAGGTGAAGCAAATACAACATCCGAAATGGTGGAACCGCTTCCTGGCAAGAAGTTGATGACACCATCAGGTACACCGGCTTCTTGAAGAATCTTCATCAGATAATAGTTGGAAAGAACAGCGGTTGATGCAGGTTTCCAGATAGTTACATTACCCATCAGAACGGGTGCGATGTTCAGGTTACATGCAATGGATGTGAAGTTGAAAGGAGATACGGCGTATACAAAGCCTTCCAACGGACGATATTCCAAACGGTTGATGGCGCTTGCATCACTCAACGGTTGTTGTGCATATATCTTCGAAGCATAGAAAGAATTGAATCTCAAGAAGTCAATGGTTTCGCAAGCTGAGTCGATTTCTGCCTGGAATGGATTCTTGCCTTGTCCCAACATGGTTGCTGCATTGATGACATAACGATACTTGGTAGCCAGCAATTCAGCAGCCTTCATCATGATGCTGCATCGGTCAATCCAGTCTACTTTTTCCCATTTCTTTCGGGCTTCCATGGCTGCATCAATAGCTGCTTGTACTGTTTCCTTGGTTGCCTTATGATATGTGGCGAGAACATGTCCATGTTCGGTTGGCATGACAATCTGACCCATGTCACCTGTCTTGACTTCCTTACCATTGATAATTAAAGGAATTTCAATACATTTGTTGTATTGTTCTGTTAATTCCTTTTCCAGAAGTTCTCTTTCTTTTGAATTGGGAGCGTACGAATAAACCGGTTCATTCTTGGGCTCTGCGAAGAAAAATGTAGCGTTGTTCATAGTAATAGCTATTAAGTTACAATTGAAATCATAGTTAACAATATCGCAAATATAAAATTAAATTTGTAAGTGACGAAAAAAACGTCATGATTTTTGTATTTATTAGGAATAGAATACATGCTATGCTTGCACTTTTGCATAAAAATAGGGAAATCCCTACCAACGATTAGGGAAATTCTCTCCTTTGGATGGAAATCTCTTCCTATTTTTGTATCGTGAAAATAGAAAATGCTAACGACTTAAAAAGAAAGAATATGAAGAAGATGTTATTTGCTCTGATGATGATGGTGGGAGTTCCTTTCCTTACTATGGCACAGGATGACCTCTATTTCGTTCCAAAGAAAAAGGCGGAAACGAAGGAGACAGGAACTTCTGCTAAAGTTGTAGTGGAAAACTCAAAGACTCCTACAACTGTGTATACTGCACCCGGAACTGCGATTGTGGTGAAGGATACCAAAGGAAAAGTACGTGATGTGGATGAATATAACCGTCGTTATACATCGCGTGACAACACTTTTGATTATGAGAATGACACCTTGTACATTGAAGAAAAGCCTTTGAACGAAAGAGGTGAGTGGGTAAATGGATTTGATGGCTCACAGGACGATTATGAATACGCCATGCGTATTGTCCGCTTCCGCAATCCGAGATTTGCCATTCATGTGAGCAGCCCTTATTATTGGGAAGTTGTGCACATGCTTCCATCTTGGGAATGGAACGTCTTTGATGACGGATTGTTCGCCTATGCGTTCCCTACCTATACCAATCCGTTGTGGTGGGATTGGCGTTGGAATTATCCGATCACTCCAAGTTTGTCGTTCAGTTTCAATTACTACACCCCTTGGTCAACATGGTATAACCCTTATTGGCACGGATCAAGCTATTGGGCCCATTATATGCATCACTACTCATGGCACTATCATTGGCATCACCATGTTCCATTGTATGGTGGCGTAGGCGGATATTGGGGTAGCAATCATGGATGGTATGGCTCAACCGCTCTTAGACCGGGTAGACATGCAGGTCGTTATGTGAACAGTTACAACAGAAATGTAGCTAACAATAAAGCGAATGACAATCGTCGTTTGGCCTCTACTCAAAGAAATGACCAGGATAAGGTAAATGCTGTTCGTCAGAGTGGAAGAACTCAAAGAGAAGTAAGCCGTGGTAATGTTACCCAAACAAACAGAAAGACTACAGCGGGTCGTGTAGTGACTTCAAGAGATGGATCGACTTCAGTACGTCCGAACAGAACAGTGAGCAATCGTACTTCGGGAAATGTAGGAACCAAGGAAACGACTACAACACGTTCGAACAGTTCGTATACACGTTCCACTCAGAGAAGAGGTTCTTCATACGACCGTCCGAGCAGCACCCGTAGCAGTGTCAATAATGCTTCTACTCCTTCTTATCAGCGTAAGAATGCAACCAGTGGACGTAATAGCTCAGTCAATACCTCGAGAACAACACGTAGCAATTCGTCTTATAGCAGTGGAAGTTCCAGTCGTAGTTCTTCCAGCGGAAGCTTCTCCAGCGGTGGCGGTTCATCCCGTTCATCGGGAGGTGGCGGCGGTTCTCGTTCAGGAGGCGGCTCACGTGGAGGCAGAAGATAATGGAATGTTGAACAGAAAAGTAATCGTATTATGAATATAATGAAAAGAACTTGGATTGTAGCATGCGGCTTGATGATGATGGCCGGAGCTTCAGCACAGAATGCATATGACGCAGAACGTTTGTTGGGAAATGAATTGAATGGTACAGCCCGCTTTATTGGGATGGGTGGTGCGATGAGTGCATTGGGTGGCGACATCTCGGTGATGGGAACCAATCCGGCAGGTATTGGCATCTATCGAAGCAATGACCTTTCTGTATCATTTGGTTTGAATAATACAGCAGCGGAAAGTGTTTTCAATGGAACTACCATGAAGGAAGACCGTACCCGTGCATCGATTGACCAGTTAGGTTTGGTTTATACCCACAAGATAGGTAATGCTACCACTTTACGTTATGTGAACTTTGGATTCAATTATCACAAGAGCCGTAACTTCAATAAGTTGTTCTCTATGGGAGGAGCCTTGGACGGTTTTTCACAAAGTAAGTATTTGGCCGATGAAATGGCTGCTTGGGGAATGGGTGTAGAGGATTTTGATAAGATGATGGCTTCTAATTCACCTTATAGAGATTATTGGAACACTTATCCTGTATTAGGCATAATGGGAGCTATGACCGGTGTGGTTGATTGGCCGATGGATTTTGAAGACATTGTAGGCTGGGACGGAGAATATGCTAACTATTTCAGCAAGGAGACAGGTGGAATCAATCAGTTTGATTTTAATGTAGCATTCAATATTGAAGACCGTTTTTATGTCGGAGGTACTATCGGTATCTATAATGTAGATTATAACCGTTATTCTTCCTATACAGAGAATCTTCTTGATGATGAAGGTGCCCCTAATGGCGGTTATACACTGGACAATTATTATGAATTGGAAGGTGCAGGGGTAGACCTGAAGTTAGGTGCTATCATCCGTCCGTTTGAAGAATCACCCTTCCGCATTGGTTTGGCTATACATACACCGACATGGTATGACCTGACAGAAAGTTATAATGCCACTATGTCATCAGATATCACATACTATGGAGAGACCTATTCACAGACGTTGAGTGATGAACTGGCTCCTGAGTATTTGATTTATGATTATCGCCTGACTACACCGTGGAAGTTTAACGTGAGTTTGGGTACTACCTTGAGCAACTTGGTCGCTTTAGGTGCTGAATATGAATATCAGGACTATTCATCTGCCAAGTTGAAGGATGTGGATGGCTATGAATTAGGTGGACAGGAAAGTGTAGAACAATTCTTGAAGGGTGTTCATACATTCCGTGTAGGTATGGAAACTCGTCTGTCTCCAGAATTCAGCCTTCGTGCAGGATACAACTATTCAAGTGCTGCATTTAGCGAAGATGCCTATAATGCCTTGTCACTCTACGGTACAAGCACTGACTTCAATAACACTCAATCCAAGAATACTGTAACTTTCGGATTGGGCTACAAGGGAAGTGTTATCTATGCTGACTTGGCTTATAAATACGACATGTACAAGTCCAACTTCTGTGCATTCGATAGTAATTATAATTTCTCGACTGGTGATTATGACTTGCTGCCTGCTGCTGAGGTGGACAACTCCCGCCATCAATTGGTCTTTACGTTAGGAGCGAGATTCTAAAAAGATTATATAATAGAAATAAGGAGTGTGCTGCACTCCTTATTTTATTTGTTCTTATATTCTCGTTTCTTCCAGAAGTTAAAGCCGGCATAGATTCGGAGTGTCCCAAACGAATTGGTAACACTGAGGCTGGTCTTTCGATAATCATAAGTGTGCATTACCAACGAAGCACCTACGAAATACTTGCTGTTATTATAGGTAATACCGGCTCGAGTGATGAGATCAAAGTTGATGTCCTTAATCCAATCCCGTTCTTTATAGTCCACATCGTCTATCTTCGCCTTTTTGAAACCGATGCCGGGCAATAGGGATAGATTGGCAACCCAATCCTTTTTGAATACCCAATTGTAGCCATATCCGAAACCTAAACTATAATCTGAATACTTGACTTTGCTGAAACGGAGATTATGGTTGATGTCGTTTTTCATTTCTACAGGTAATTGGGTATAGTCGAAATGGATGGAATGACGTGAATATGAGAATCCAGCCATAAAGGAACCGGCGCTTTTACGTTGATTGGTGGACTGACTGTATACAGCTGGATAGGAGAATTTCCGATGGTTGAATATCCAATACGCATTAAGGCCCAATATCTTGCTTCTGAGCCCGTCGAAGTCTTGTCCGTCAATGGGTGTAGCCAGATTGAAGCCATTGCTTCCGCGTAATTTGAAGTCGCTTCCCGTTTTTCTATAATATAAATCAACGCCAAATTTGGAACTATAGATATTCAATGACATTTCGGTCTTGTCCGCTTTGTTCTTGTTCTTGCCAAACAAATCTTCAATGTCGAATGTGTATCCAAGGAAAATCCATCTCCATCCGAAATAGATTCCTAACTTCATGCCCATATTAGGTGCAAAGCTAATGCTTTGTGGACGTTCATTTTCCTTGCTCCCTAACCGGTAGTGCTCATACCAGGTACTGTGCTCCAGCATGAAAGCCAGATTGTAGCGATTGGGTGAAATGTAATTGGTATCTACGTTGTTTACAACTTTTCGGATGCGACGTCCGGTATGACGTATTGTTCGTGCCACATCTTCGCCCACATTTCCCAGGCTTCCAATCAAGCTGGAAAATGTGTTTTCTTTCTTGGCCGAAAGTGTATCCGTTGGAATATCCTGTGCTTGAGTGTATAGAACGCTACAAGCAAAGGCTAAAAACAAGAATAACCTTAGGATACACTGCATAAGCTGATGTTTATAGTTTGTTTAGTATGCGGTCCATCACCCAATTGGTTGGGGTGGCACTGATGCCGTCACAAGTGCAGATTGCTTTACCCTGCAAATGCTCGATGACATTCTGGATGAGCGGCAATTGAACATAGGCTGGATTTTGAGGTAGAAATTCTTCTCTTCCGCTCTCTGTATGAAGTGCTATCGGCTCGTAAGTATATACGGAAAAACAAATCATACCTTTATCTCCAATGATTTCTATACGGTCTTCTTTGGCCGATTCATGGGCAACAAAACACCACGAACCAGAACCGGGGATGCCGGATTCGAATTTAAAACAGGCACTTACCGTATCTTCCGCGTCGTAGAGTTTTCCTAAGTTGTTTTTATACCCTTCTGCTTCAAGGATGCAACCAAACATTTCTTGAAGTAAATCCAATTGATGGGGAGCAAGGTCGTAGAAATATCCGCCTCCGGCTATGTCGGATTGAACACGCCAAGGAAGGTTGCTGTTGTTATAATCGAGGTTGCGTGGAGGCTGGGCAAAACGAATCTGTATGTTGATGATGTTTCCTATTCTACCTTCATTTACTAAGCTTCGAACCTTTTGAAAATAAGGAAGATAACGACGATAGTATGCAACGAAACATGGTACTCCCGTTTCTTGTGAGATTCGATTGATTCGTGCGCAATCCTCATAGCTGGCTGCCATTGGCTTTTCAATGTATACCGGTTTCCCAGCTTTCATGGCCATAATGGCAAAAGTAGCATGCGAGGAGGGAGGGGTTGCAATATATATAGCGTTCACATCTTCATCGCCTATCAGAAGCTGAGGGTCGGTATACCATCGGGGAATATTGTTCCGACGGGCGTATGAAGCAGCCTTTTCAGCATCACGACTCATGACTGCAACTACTTCTGAGCCCGGAACCATGCTGAAAGCTGGTCCGCTTTTCTTCTCGGTCACTTCTCCGCAACCGATAAATCCCCATCTGACTTTATTCAATTTCATTGTGGCAAATATTTCTTTATTAAACGTTTGAAGGAATCGGTTTCTTTGTAATGTTCGAGCCATACATTCAGACTGTCCAACAAGACATTGTTGCTTTTGTTTATTCCCCATGAATAGAATTGGGTGAAACCGATGGGTATGCTAATGTCCAGTTGGGGTAATCCCTCCAATGAATTGATGGCTATATTTTCATCACATACGGTATAGGAGATGTCTCCATTTGCTACCATTGCCAATAGATGTTCCGGACCATACTTCTCGATAACTTCGATGTTGATGGTATCTCCGATTTCATGGCTAAGATTCTTGATGCGTAGGACAGAGGGAGAATTTTGGGTCACATGGATGGTTTTGCCTGCCAGTTCCAAATGACTTGATATGTAGCAACTGTCGTTGGAATATTCGGGCTTCCGCTGTACTAATACTTGCTTGTTCAGGATGATGGGATGTGTGAATAACAACGTGTCCTTCAATTCGCGGGTAACAGGGACACTATTGGCCAGAATGTCATATTCTCCATTCAGGATTCCTTCAACTTGCTTCTTGAAATCCGTTTCCGGAGTGACTTCCAATTTTAAGTTCTTTGATTGGGCGAAAGCCTGCAATAATTCATAGTTCAAACCTCCGAGGCTGTCTCCTTGTACATGGAAACTGATGGAGTTGTATTCGGTCACCGCATGCAAAGTGCCTGACTGCAGAATGGCTTGATAGTCTCGAATAGGGCGGGGCGTTCCTGTATGATTGTCTCTAAAGAACAGCATATACAAGATGACGGCCGTTACTCCCAGTAATATGTATTTGAGTACCCTTTTCATAAGATTGAAAGGTTAGTCATAAAAGTTCCACGAGATACCAATCTTGAACATCTTGGGATTGATAGGGTAGTGGGGTGCCAGGAAATAGTTGGACTTGCCGGAACCTTGATTGACGTGATACATCATGACAAAGATGCGGGTACGTTTCCATTGCAGATTGGCATATACATTGACCATAGGATATCCGCCAATTTCAATCTTTCTGTTTGGATCTTGTAGATAGAATTGACCGATGACCGGTGAATAGTCAGGTGCAGCGTATTTGGTAAAGTAGCGCACATCGGCTCCCAATTCCACGCGTAGGGCATCGTTGGAGGTCTTGGTCTTTAAATACAGATTGGCATAAGCGGAAAGATCGGGCAAAGGCAATATATCTTCTTTGCTCGATTTCTGATAAGCTACTTCTGTGTCCAAATGGAAAATACCGGCTTTTAATTTTTGTTGCCAGATGGCGGTCAGCACTTGGATGTTACCGCTATATTGGTTGACGGAAACATTGTTTTTATAGGTTGAATTGCCCTGCTCGTTGGTAGTAGTTACACTGGTATTATCCAGATAGGTGTAGTTCTTGATGTTTTCTACTCCTGCACGCAAGGTAGTTCCTAATTTTTCTGATTTTAAGGTACCTTCGATGCGTGTACGCATTACCTTTGACAAATCGTCATTGTCCCACCAATAATGTTTGGAGTGGAAATGGCGGTAGAAGAACGTTGGATTCAAGTTCTTGATATAGGCGTTGGCCTCTAGACGGACAGAGTCGCCTAAGAACTTGAAGTTCAAATCACCTTTTCCTTCCAATCTGAATTGTCCGGCATCTTCTCCAGCTATGGCTGTTTCACCCAAAATTCTGTAATGAAGAAGCTTTCCTTGTTCTTTTAACAGTTCCCCTCCGATGTATACAATGTTCTCTTTGTAGTGCTTCATGAAACGTTTGTCACGAACATCGGTAGTGTCACTTAATGTAAAGTCGCGGTATTCATGAGTGATAAATGCGGTCAATCCTGCTTTTGCCCACTTGTTGAAACCTTCACGCAGCGAGATGCCCAATGTGTTTTTAATGGAAGTCCGCTTCATGTTGTCAATGGAGTCTGTTCCAAAATAGTTGTGTTCATACAGGTTTTGTGCCTGACGATTGTCCTGCGTGATGTATTTTCTGTCGTTCAAATCCAGTTCCAAAGTGTGGATAAAACTAGTGACGGGTATGAATATGGGATTAGCTTCAGCACTGTCTGAATTTTCGGTTTGTTGAGGCTGTGCATTGACCGGTAAATGGGAGGCGATTTGTCTGACCATGCTTGTACTGTCAGCCGACAAGCTATCGTTAGGCATGGAAGCCACCAACGACGGATGGCTGCTTAAGCTGTCCGAAGCAATTGTTGATAAGCTGTCTGTGGGTAGAGGAGGTAACAGCAGACTGTCTGTTGGAAGTGCAGGTGTTTCAGCCGTCTTCTTCCCTTTGTAAAAGCCTAAGTTATAGCGATGGGTCAGGAATACGTGGTAACTTCTGTTATGGTTCCAGGTCTTGTTCAACTTGACCGGTATGTCTGTAGATGCATACTCCTTCTTACCTTCTGCCATGTCAAGCGGATTGGTAATGTATCGGTCATCGGTGATACCTCCATTCTCTGCCATCTTGAGATTGTCATTACTGAAGACGAAGTGCATGTCGTACTTGTCTCCTCGATAGTAGGCAAAAAGTCCGCCATTGAACAATGCGGTTGACTGGCTGCTGTACATACCTCGGCCATAAATGTAGTCTATGTAGAATCCAAATCCTAACTTCTTGCTGGCGTTTACCGCAAAATAGGATTTGAACCGTTCCTCCCCATTGCGACTGTTGATGCTTTTGTAATAAGTCAGGTTGGTAAAGGGCGACAAAGTGTTGGTGAAGATGACATCTTGTGGACGCAATACCGAGAAATCATAGGGGTCCGTAAAGAAGAACTGACTTTCTTCCCTCCGGTCAAAGAAGATACGCGTTTGTCTAGGAGACCCCAGATTGCCAAGATAGTTGTATTGCCCCGTAGGCCCTCCCATATCATTGGTGTTTTGAAATGCTTCGTGTAAGGTGTCTACCGGTATGGGAGTGACATTCCCGAACCGGTTGTCTATCCTCCAGGAATATAACCCGATGGGGATGGTGGAAGCATCTATGACTGACGTGGTGTCAATGGGATTTCCGTTACGGTCATGCTGGCCGAGACTTCTGCCGGCGGCTGATGAGCCGACAGTGTTGGAAAATCTGTTTTGAGCTGTTACGGGTAACAGGGCACAGACAAATATAATGAGGATGAACAGATGTATTCTTTTCATAATGCGCAAAGATACATATAAAAATATAAAGGAGAAACTTTCTTAAAAGAAAGCATCTCCTTTTATCATTCCTTTAGAATTGTACGGATTACACCTTCTTGATGATTTCCATACCGATGCGGATTGCCTGTTCGTTCATTGGAATCAACTTGTGATGACGTTCGGGCAATGTTTTCCGCAAAGCTTTCAATACGCTTTCTATCTCAACGACCGGGCGGAGCTTCAACAGACCACCCAATACAATCATGTTGAATGTCTTGGCCATGCCCCGTTCAGTCGCTTCATCCATGGCGTCAATACGATATACCTGGATGTCTTGGCGGGTAGGAGGTTCTATAATGCCGTATCCGTCGTAGATAAGAATACCTCCCGGCTTTACTTTGTTTTCGAACTTGGCCAATGAAGGCTGATTCAGAATGATGGCAGTGTCATATTGACTTAAGATAGGAGATGAAATGCGGTCGTCACTGACAATGACAGTTACATTGGCCGTACCCCCACGTTGTTCAGGACCATACGCAGGCATCCATGTCACTTCCTTATTCTCCATCAATCCGGAATAGGCTAAAATCTTACCCATGGACAAGACACCTTGTCCTCCGAATCCTGCTATAATGATTTCTTGTTTCATCGTTTTTCGTTTTTATTCTTTATCCTTCAAATCGCCCAATTGGTAGAAAGGGAACATGTTTTCTTCCATCCATTTGTTGGATGCTTCCGGAGTCATTTTCCATCCGGAATTACATGTTGATACGATTTCCACTAAATTGGAACCTTTTCCGTTCATGGAGTTTTCAAAAGCTTTTCGGATGGCTTTCTTGGCTTTCCGGATAGCGGGAACGCTATGTACAGACTGACGGGTAACGTAAGCTGTACCTTCCAATGAAGCGGCGATTTCTGTCATTTTCAGCGGGTAGCCATGAATGGTGACATCGCGGCCATAAGGACAGGTCGCTGTCTTCATGCCTACCAGTGTAGTAGGAGCCATCTGACCACCGGTCATACCATAGATGGCGTTGTTGATGAAAATGATGGTGATGTTTTCGCCGCGGTTCAATGCATGAATGGTTTCAGCGGTACCGATGCATGCCAAGTCGCCGTCTCCTTGATAGGTGAAGACCAGACGGCTGGGCCACAATCGCTTGATGGCTGTAGCCAATGCCGGTGCACGTCCGTGGGCAGCTTCTTCCCAGTCAATGTCCAGATAATTGTAGGCGAATACAGCACATCCTACGGGGGAAACGCCTACGGCTTTATTTTCCATGCCCATTTCTTCGATGACTTCAGCAATCAGTTTATGAACTACTCCGTGACTACAGCCGGGGCAATAGTGCATCGGATTGTCGTTCATCAGCGTCGGTTTCTTATAAACCAGATTTTCGGGCTTGATTATTTCTTCTCTTGTCATATATTCTCCTCCTCGTTAGAACATGAATCGTAAAAAGAATTCTATCAGCTTGCAGCAGATGGCTGCGGCACAGGTATAGAAAAACGTGTTGAAATCATCCACCGTAAAATAGATGATGACAGCTGCTATTGCAAGTATCATGAATACAATATTCAGAATGTTTCTTATTACGTCTGTGTTCATACGCTTTTATTTAACTAGTTTTTCTTTCAATGCACTTACTACTTCGTCGGGGTCGGGGACGATACCGCCCAAGCGTCCGAAATGTTCAGTCGGAACTTTGCATTCAACGGCCAGGCGGACGTCTTCAATCATTTGTCCGGCATTGAGCTCTACGGTAAGAATTCCTTTTACTTGCTTGGCTCGTTCGGCAATGGCCTTTGAAGGGAACGGCCAAATGGTAATAGGACGGAGCAAGCCAACTTTGATACCTTCGGCACGTGCCAGTTCCATTGCCTTTTGGGCAATTCGTGCACAGGAACCGAATGCTACCATCAAGTATTCTGCATCTTCACAGTTGATTTCTTCGTAGCGGACTTCGTTGGCTTCAATTTCGGCATATTTCTTCTGTAAATGGTTGTTTCGCTGTTCCATGATAGCCGGATCCAATTCCAACGATGTGATGATGTTGGGTTTGCGTCCTGCGGTTTTTCCGTTGGCAGCCCATGGACATCTTGCAATCACTTCTTCGTCGGTAAGACGTTTGCGTTGTTCAGGAAGGACTACTTTTTCCATCATTTGGCCGATAACACCGTCTGCCAATAGGATGGCGGGATTGCGGTACTTGAAGGCGAGGTCAAATGCCAATCCTACGAAATCGGCCATTTCCTGTACCGATGCCGGAGCAAGTGCAATCAGTCTGTAGTCGCCATGTCCTCCTCCCTTTACGGTTTGAAAATAGTCGGCTTGGCTGGGTTGGATAGTTCCCAAGCCCGGACCTCCACGCATGACGTTTACGATTAAGCAGGGGAGTTCTGCACCTGCGAGGTAAGAGATACCTTCCTGCTTCAAGCTGACACCTGGACTTGAGGATGAGGTCATGACCATTTTCCCGGTGCCTGCACCTCCATAGACCATGTTGATAGCTGCCAATTCACTTTCGGCTTGTACGACTACCATACCGGTCGTTTCCCATGGCTTCTGTTCAGCCAAAGTTTCCAATACTTCGGATTGAGGGGTGATGGGATAGCCAAAGTAGCCGTCAACACCATATCGGATGGCGGCATGGGCAATGGCTTCGTTACCCTTCATTAAAACTACTTCTTCTGCCATATTATTTGTTTTATTGTTGTTTTACTTTATATACGGAGATACATCCGTCCGGACATACGGTGGCACATGATGCACATCCATTGCAAGTGTCTTCCAATACTTGCTGGGCGAACATGTATCCCTTTTTATTCACTTCCTTGGTTGTCAAGGCCAATACATGCAACGGGCATGCCACTACGCAGAGGTTACATCCCTTGCAACGTTCTGTATCTACAACAGTTGCACCTTTGATTTTTGCCATAACTTATCTGTTTGTTATTGATTATACATATCTTTATTGTAGAATTCCAGAATGTCCATCAGCATTTTCTTTGCTGTGACTGCCGGACTGTCCGGATTTCTGCTGATGGCTTCCATGTAATGGTTCAGAGCCTGTTGCCAGTCGCCCGTCTTTCGATAAGCGTTTCCCAACAGGTAGTAGGCCTCGTCATTACATTCAGGATGAAGAACGATGTATTGTTTCAGCTTTTCAATGGCTTCGTCCAATTCATCCTTCTTGATCAATTCCTTTATTTCTGGAAGTTTTATATCCATCGCTTTTGTTTCAGAGTGCAAATATACTGCTTATTTGTCATTAAAAGATATAATATATGGGAAAAAAGTCACGTTCTTTTTAATTTGTGCTATTATTTGTAAGTTTGAGTGTCTGCTTTCATGCAATTTCAATGGAAGTTGGCCGATAGTGAAACGTTTTGGTAGCAAATGAAGGAAATAGGTAGCAAATGTTCCCTCAGTTACTTTCGCTTGATAGGTCGTTTTCTGAAATAGTTTGTAAAATTAGTGTCAAAAATGTCAGCCGTGCTTAACTCCCTGATTTACAATGAGAATTCCTGACTTTTTGGGCTGAATGATTGGATTTGAAAAAATCAGTTGTTTGTTATGGAATGTAATGGGTAAAGTGTCGCTTTACGCTCGCTAACTCATTGCTTTACATGCACTAACTCATAGTTTTACTTTCGCTGAATCATTATTCTCTTTTTATTTTGGCTGATTTTTCTGATTGATAAAAATCAGCCAAAAGTGTCAGGGTTTGATATTGATAATCAGAGAATTAAGCCAGACTGATTCTTTTGATAGATGTTTTTATAACTTAAAATAAAAAAAGAACTCTCTTTTGTCAGAAAGCGTATGAAGTTTACGCAGGGTGACAAAAGAGAGTCCCTACGGGGGAATGATGCTATTATTCAAGAATTTCTCCTACATAGAGGTTGTATGAATGGTCTGCTGATAGGGCAGGGCTCATCTTGCTGGCTTCTTCATGAGAGATGCTTTGTTGCATCATCTTCTTGCAAGAGATGCTGGCAAACGGTTCGCTTTCGTTGGCACGGTATAAATTGATGGTATAATGCGTGCTCTGCTCCAACAGCATGTTTCCCATTTTCTTCTTTACGTCGAGCAGGCAATAAGCCACTTTCTTGCCGAACAGTTCTCCAAATCCTCCCCAACATTCTTTGTTGAGTTCGAATTGTTCATCGTTTCCGGCGGTAAGGGTTATACGAGCCACTTGCAGGTCTTTAGCGGGTTCTTCCTTCTTGGCGGGGGCGGGAGTTGCCACTTCTGCCACTTTCGTTTCTGCGATGGAAGGAGTAGGGGTAGGAGTGACGACGGTGGTTGGAGCTTGTTCCGCTTTTTCCACTCCCATTGCAAGCACTTCATTTCCTAATACAGAACGGATGCTTTCAAACAGTTCATCCTTCAAGTCGATGGTCTTTCTCCTGAACTTGCCTGTCTTAGGATACATCTTTGTCTTGGCCTTGTTGAGGGTTATTTCATCCGTAATCCATTCTTCTGCTGTGAACTTTTGTCCTCCATTTCTTTCAGCTTCATACCAGTAGCGGATGCGGGTCATTTCGACTTTGCAGATGTTCTCTTCACAACGGATGTTCAATTGGTAATAGATACGGGTCTGATCCAATGACAGCGCGGCGTTCTTGAAGATGATGAATTCATCACCACCAATGGCAATCCCTTTTGCTTCTTTATCCGTATAGAGCACTCGGGCGTTGCATTCTTTCTCCGGCTGGAAACGGTTGTTAGCCCAGGCAAGCAATGTTTCGTACATCTTTTCTTCGCTGATGCTTGCAGGAACTTTGATTTCAGTAGAAAAGTTGATTTTACCGTCTTTAAAGGGGAGGGGCTCCAGATACTTGGGCTCGTTTTGCCCCCACAGCATCGTCGGAAGGCAAATAAGGATTGAAAGGATAAATCTTCTCATGAGGATATTATGTTTATGCTTATCTTCGCTTTTGTGCAAAGATAAGCATAAAAAAAGGAGAAGCAGTATGTGTGCTTCTCCTTTTTTATATTCAATGAATGATTTTATGTTACTTTACCGGCATTTTTTCGATGCGTGCCTGATGGCGTCCGCCTTCAAATTCAGTCGTAAAGAATTCATTCAGAATCTTGTCAGCCATGTCAGTATCGATGAAACGGCCTGGCAATACCAGGATGTTGGCATCGTTGTGCTGGCGGGCAAGATGTGCAATTTCAGGAATCCAACATAAAGCAGCGCGTATACCTTGATGCTTGTTCAATGTGATACCTATGCCTTGACCGCTACCGCATACAGCGATACCCGGATAGCAGTCGCCTGCTTCTACAGCATTCGCCAATGGGTGAGCGAAATCAGCATAGTCACAACTGTCGGCACTATAAGTGCCAAAGTCCTTGAACGTATATCCCTTGGCTTCCAGCCAAGTCTTGATATATTCTTTCAATTCGTATCCGGCATGGTCGGATGCCAATCCAATAGTTTTCATATTAGAGCATTGCCTTTACTTGGTTATACACATTTTCTGCAGTGAAGCCCAACTTTTCATCGAGTACCTTGTAAGGAGCTGAGAAACCGAAGCTTTCCAATCCCCATACCTTACCTTCGTGAGCAGGTACCAAACCTTGCAAGTTGACAGGCAAACCAGCGGTCAAACCGAACTTCTTGACACCAGCAGGCAATACTTCTTCCTGATAGCAAGCGCACTGGCTGCGGAACAGACCTTCAGAAGGAACGCTGACGATGCGGCACTTCACACCATCCTTGCGGAGAAGTTCAGCACCGGCTACCAATGTAGAAACTTCAGAACCTGAAGCAACGAGGATAACATCTGCGTTTTCATCAGAGCCAGCTACGATGTATGCACCCTTAGCTGCTTGTGAGTAGTCATTACCTTCTGGAAGGTCAGTAATATTCTGACGTGACAAGATAAGAGCAGTAGGAGTAGCTGTGTTGGCCATAGCCAAAGCCCAAGCTTCTGTTGTTTCCTTGGCATCTGCCGGACGGAGAACGAGTGTAGAGTTGTGACCCTTGTGGTTCTTCAGTTTTTCCATCAAGCGGATTTGTGCTTCTTGTTCTACCGGTTCGTGAGTAGGACCGTCTTCACCTACGCGGAATGCATCGTGAGTCCAGATGAACTTGACAGGAAGTTCCATCAAAGCAGCCATACGAACAGCAGGTTTCATATAGTCAGAGAATACGAAGAAGGTACCACATGCCGGGATAACACCACCATGGAGTGCCATACCGATACAACAGCATGCCATTGTCAATTCAGCAACACCAGCCTGGAAGAAAGCACCGCTGAAATCATCCTTAGTCATAGCCTTTGTCTTCTTCAAGAAACCGTCTGTCTTATCAGAGTTAGACAAGTCGGCAGAAGCACAAATCATGTTAGGTACTTGTTCTGCCAAAGCAGAAAGACAAGCAGCAGAAGCATTACGTGTAGCGTCGTTAGCCTTCTGTTCAACCTTTGACCAGTCGATTTGTGGAGCCTTGTTAGCGAACCAGTCAGCCTGTGCAGCAGCCTTTTCAGGATTAGCGGCAGCCCATTCTGCTTCTTCTGCATAACGTGCAGCGCAGATAGCCTTCAATTCTTCAGCTCTCTTGGCATAAAGTTCCTTAACGTCATCAAAGATTTGGAACGGATTTTCAGGATCACCGCCCAAGTTCTTTACTGTATTAGTGAAAGCGTCACCACCGAGAGGAGCACCGTGAGTCTTGCAGTTGCGTTCGTAAGAAGAACCGTCAGCCTTCAAGGCACCCTTACCCATGATACACTTACCGATAATCAAGGTCGGCTTGCCTACAACGGCCTTGGCAGCTTCGATAGCCTTGCGGATTTCAGCAGCATCGTTACCGTTGATTTCGATAACTTCCCAACCCAAAGCGCGATACTTGGCAGCAGTATCTTCATTCATAACTTCAGCAGTTTCTGTAGAAAGCTGGATGTCGTTTGAGTCGTAGAACATGATGAGGTTGTCCAAACCAAGGACGCCGGCAACGCGTGCAGCACCTTGTGAGATTTCTTCCTGAACACCACCGTCAGAGATGTATGCATAGATAGTTTCCTTAGCGAAAGTCGGGTTGCCGGTTTGTGCAGCCAAGAACTTGGCAGCGATAGCAGCACCAACAGCAAATGTGTGACCTTGACCGAGCGGACCTGATGTGTTTTCTACACCACGGGCAACTTCAAATTCAGGGTGACCGGTAGTAGGAGAACCCCATTGACGAAGTTGTGCCAATTCTTCAAGGCTATATTTACCGATAAGAGCCAACTGTGAGTAAAGCATTGGAGCCATGTGGCCTGGGTCCAGATAGAAACGGTCGCGGCCTACCCATGTTGGGTTCTGTGGGTCATAATTCAAGTACTCTGAGTAGAGGACATTGATGAAATCGGCACCACCCATAGCACCGCCCGGGTGTCCTGACTTTGCTTTTTCTACAGATGCAGCGGCAAGAATACGGATGTTGTCCGCTGCATGATTCAAAACTTCAATAGAATTTGCCATAATAATTTGATTGTTTATAAATTATATTATTTCTTGCTGTTTACAGCGGCTTGTTCTGCCGGAAGACAGGCAATGTAGTTCTTGATGTAAGTGTTGAAACCTTCCACTTCTTCTGGAGTAGGAGCGATTTCTACACCGGCATCACCTGCAAATACAACTTCTTCCAAATAGTCGGCCAAAGACTGGTTCTTTGTATTATTGACCATGTAGCCGGCCAATAATGCAATACCCCATGCACCACCTTCACCAGCTGTTTCCATCACAGAAATAGGAGAGTTGAGGGCAGCAGCGAGGATACGTTGTCCCACGCCTTTAGTCTTGAACAAACCACCATGACCGGTGATACGGTCAACCTTAATCTTTTCTTCATTGAAAAGGATGTCGTTACCGATCTTCAATACACCTACTGATGCATGGAGATGAGCGCGCATGAAGTTTGCCAAATTGAACTTGTCATTGGCAGAACGAATGAACATCGGACGACCTTCAGCCAATCCTGTAACAGGTTCACCTGATATGTAATTGTATGAAATCAAGCCACCGCAATCAGTATCTCCCTTCAAAGCGTTGTTGTAAAGCTTGCCATAAATTTCA
The DNA here is from genome assembly GCA_017503235.1 of Bacteroidaceae bacterium. Lineage (GTDB taxonomy): Bacteria > Bacteroidota > Bacteroidia > Bacteroidales > Bacteroidaceae > Phocaeicola. Next base: position 32,889 of record JAFVTL010000045.1, read on the forward strand.
TTCATGTCAACAGGAATTCCCATCAGTTCTTGATATTCCTTGAACAGGTTTACCCAAGCGTTGAGGTCTGAAGTACAGTTGTTACAGTGTACCATGGCAACAAGGCTACCACAAGGAGTGGTTACCATGTCAATCATTTCATTGGGCTTGGACAAATCCTTTTCCAATACAATCATAGAGAATGAAGAAGTACCGGCTGAAACGTTACCTGTACGTTGCTTGACGGCATTGGTAGCAACCATACCGGTTCCTGCATCACCTTCAGGAGGACAAACAGGTACACCTGCTTTCAACTTGCCTGATACGTCGAGCTTCTTGGCACCTTCTTCTGTCAAGTAACCTGCATTTTCACCGGCAACAAGCACTTCGGGGAAAATGTCGAGCAATGTCCAGTTGTATCCCTTCGGAGCAATCAAAGCATTGAACTTTTCTACCATAGCGGCATTGTAAGTCTTGGTTTCAGGGTCAACAGGAATCATACCTGATGCATCACCTACACCGAGAACCTTCTTACCAGTCAATTGCCAATGGATATATCCGGCCAATGTTGTCTGGAAATCAATGTCCTTTACGTGTTCTTCGTTGTCGAGAATACATTGGTACAAGTGTGAAATGCTCCAGCGGAGAGGAATGTTGTATACGAACAGTTCAGACAAAGTTTCTGCTGCCTTAGCTGTATTGGTGTTTCTCCATGTGCGGAAAGGTACCAGAATTTCTTCCTGCTTGTTGAAAGCCATATAACCATGCATCATGGCGCTGATACCGATGCCGGCCAACACTTCAATTTCTGTGTCGTATAATTTCTTAACGTCTGCACGCAGATTGGAATAACAATCCTGCAAACCATTCCAAATAGCTTCTATACTATATGTCCACAAGCCATCAACAAGTTGGTTTTCCCATTCGTGGCTTCCCTGGGCAATGGGTTTGTTGTCTTGGTCAATCAGGACAGCCTTGATTCGGGTAGAGCCAAACTCGATACCGAGTATGGCTTTACCTGATTCAATGGTTGATTTTGCATTCTGACTCATATTCAAATCAATCATTAAGTTTCACTTTTATTAGCAGAGTGCCTTGTTCAGCATGTAGTACACTTCGTTGTTGCGAAGATTTTGCTTGAAGTTGGCAATGGTAGTTTCCTTGTTGATTTCGAGGATTTCGATATTCAACATTTCTGCAAAGTCTTCCCAGTATTCTTCTGTGATGTCATAACCGAAAGCGCTATGGTGAGTACCACCAGCCAAAATCCATGCACCCGCGCCAATTTCGAAGGTTGGTTGTGGAACCCAAAGAGCAGAGGCAACAGGCAACTTAGGCATTGGCTTAGGTTCGATACATTCTACTTCTTGAGTAATCAAGCGGAAGCGATTACCGAGGTCTACAATTGTAGCTTTTACACCAGCACCTGTTTTTGAAGTAAAGACTAAACGAGCTGTTTGTTGCTTGCGGATACCGATACCAAGGAAGTGAACTTCCAATGTTGGTTTGTTGGTTGCAATCAACGGAGTAACTTCAAGCATGTGACTTTGAAGGATAGATGTCTGTCCTTCTGCGAAGTTCAAAGTATAGTCTTCAAGGAATGATACACCATTGGCATTACCTTGGTTCATGACCCAAATGGTACGATAAAGACAAGCTGTTTTCCAGTCACCTTCAGCACCGAAACCAATACCTTCTGCCATCAAACGTTGTGATGCCAAACCAGGAATTTGGTCGAAACCGCAGAAGTTAGGATCGTTAATGTCTGCTTCACCAAGGTCGTCGAAGTTAGTAGTAAATGCTGTAGCACCTTCATCTTTCAAGACGGCACGGATAGCAATTTCTGCTTTTGCAGCATTGCGAACCTTTTCCCAATATACTTCTTCACCACTTTCGTCAATCTTGATGGTATATTCTTTCTTGTAAGTTTCAACGAGGGCGTCAACTTCTTCATCTGTTACTTGTTTGAAGTAGTTCATCAATGAAGATACTGGATAGTAATCTACATGATAACCGAAACGTTGTTCGAATTCTACACGGTCACCGTCGGTAACAGCAACGTTGTTCATGTTCATACCAAACATCAAGCAGCGAACATTGTGAGCGTCAGCTACGCCGGAAGCGACTCTTGACCAAATCGCAATTTTCTTCTGAACTTCTTCACTCTTCCAATAGCCAACAACTACTTTGCGGGGAACGCGCATACGTGTGCAAATATGTCCGAATTCAATATCACCATGAGCTGATTGATTCAAGTTCATGAAATCCATATCTATTGATTCCCATGGAATTTCGGCATTGTATTGAGTGTGGAAGTGAAGAAGAGGTTTCTTCAATGCTTGAAGACCCTTGATCCACATCTTGGCAGGAGAGAAAGTATGCATCCAAGTGATAACACCAACACATTGAGGAGCATTGTTGGCTTCAAGCATAATTGCTTCAGCTTCCTTTGATGAGTTTGCTGTACCTTTATATACTACTTTAATAGGAATGATACCTGACTCGTTCAAACCTGTTACCATTTCTTGTGAGTGGCCATCTACAATTTTTACTGTTTCGCCACCATAGAGTAACTGTGCACCAGTTACCCACCATAATTCATAATTTGCAAATGCTTTTTCCATATTAAAATTGTTTTTAAAGGTTAATGTTATTTCTGTCCATAATAGGCGTTTGGTCCATGCTTGCGGTTGAAGTGCTTTTCAATCAACAGCGGATTCATGGTCAGGTTAGGATTGGCTGAGTAAGCGATACTTGCCATCTTGGCGACTTGTTCCATAACAACTGCGTTATGAACGGCGTCATGTGCGTCTTTTCCCCATGAGAAAGGACCGTGGTTCTTGACAAGTACACCCGGTGTGTGAACCGGATTCATACCTTCGAAACGTTTTACGATGACATTACCGGTTTCCAGTTCGTAAGCACCTTCCACTTCTTCCTTTGTCATGCTGTCAGTGCAGGGGATTGCTTCATGGAAGTAGTCGGCATGAGTGGTTCCGATGTTAGGAATGTCAAGACCGGCTTGTGCCCATGCTGTTGCATAAGTGGAATGAGTATGTACTACACCACCGATTTCAGGGAAAGCCTTATATAATACAAGGTGTGTAGGAGTGTCTGATGAAGGACGAAGCTTCCCTTCAACTACGTTACCTTCCAAGTCAACTACCACCATGTCTTCTGCTTTCATGTCGTCATAGGATACACCACTGGGCTTGATGACTACCAATCCTGTTTCACGGTCGATTGCCGATACGTTTCCCCAGGTAAATATTACCAATCCATGCTTTACCAAATCGAGATTGGCATGGAATACTTTTTCTTTTAAAGCTTCTAACATATTATTATAGTTTAAATTTGGGGTCTTTCTTGTAAGCCTTATCATTGAATTTGTATAGATAAGCTCCTCGTTTTGACCCCGATTTGTCAATGAAATCGGTTTTCTCTATGAAATCCATCATGGCGACTCTCTTGCGGAAATTGCGCTTGTCCATCTGCTCGCCATAGATAGCTTCATAGAGGTTTTGAAGCTGGGTGAGTGTGAACAGTTCTGGCAAAAGATTGAAACTGATGGGGTTATCAGAAGCCTGATGTTTCATCAGTTCTCTTGCTTTGGCAATCATTTCCGGATGGTCAAATATGAGTGGAGGCAATTCATCAATCTTAATCCAATAGGCATTGTGTTGTTGCACTAAACCTCTGTCATATTCATTTACGTTGACAAGGGCATAGTAGGCAACAGATATCACTCTTTCTCCCGGATCGCGTTTGATGTCTCCAAACGTTCCGACTTGTTCCATGAATACATCTTCAAGTCCGGTCAGCTCCTTTAGAACTCGTTTGGCAGCATCGTCAACGCTTTCATTGTCTTGAACGAATCCACCCATCAAAGACCATTTCCCCATGGCTGGCTCAAAATTCCGTTTCAACAGAAGGAGCTTCAGTTCTCCTTGGTCAAAACCGAAGATGATACAGTCTACGGATACATAGAACTTTGAATTTATGTTATAATAGGTGGTCATTATAGGTAGGTTGTTTTTTGTAGCGAGTGGGCAGACCTCGGGAGGCCTGCCACACTTGTAACTTGTCTTTAAATTATTACCACAATGCTATATATAATATGGTAAGGATAACTATAATGCCGATTGCACCATAGTTGAAAGTCTTATCCGTACGGAATATAGCAATATCAACACCGATTGACTTCGGATCTTCAACCTTATCCAATGCATTTGAACGCAAGTAGAAACCAATGCTGCCCAACATCAAAGCGAGGAAGAAGATAGCTTCGAAACCGTAACAACGCAATTCGTGTGAGAACATAGATGCGATACCGATAACCAAGCATACCACAGCCGAGATGATTGTTATGTTGCTCCACTTCAATTGTGTCTTGATTGTATGTTCGTCAAGTTCTTCTGCCTTAACAGTCTTCTTGCTGGTCATAGAGATAGTGAAGAAGAGTACTACCAGACATGCGAATACGTATCCCATACGCAACAGGAACGGAACGTCGGGGAGCAAGAACTTGAAGAGGATAGAGAAGAAGAATGTACCGATAGCTGCAACAACGGCTGCAGTTCCTGAAGCACGCTTCCAAAGCAGACCCAAACCGAAGATTACAACGATACCCGGATAAACGAATCCTGAATATTCCTGAATAACTTGGAAGGCTTGGTCAGCACCACCCATAATAGGATATACAGCGATAAGAGCAAGGAGCAAAGCTGCGATTGATGTCAGACGACCTACGGTTACCAACTTCTTTTCTGAAGCGTTCTTGTTGAAGAAGCGCTTGTAGATATCCATAGTGAAGATAGTAGAAGTAGAGTTGAACATAGATGCCAATGATGAAATTACAGCAGCAGCAAGAGCAGCGAATGAAAGACCCTTTACGATGGTCGGAGTAAAGTTGCGGATCAACCAAGGATATGCATCGTCTGGACGGTCAAGTGAACCGGCAAGTGAAGCTCTCAAATCTGCACAGTCAGGAGAGTTCATGATGTAGAATGCACATACACCTGGGATACAAACGATGAACGGAATCAAAATCTTCAGGAATGCAGCGAAAATCATACCCTTCTTGGCTTCAGCCAATGACTTGGCAGCAAGACCTTTCTGGATGATGTATTGGTTGAAACCCCAGTAACCCAAGTTAGTAAGCCACAAAGCACCTACGATAACTACGATACCCGGGATGTCGAAGTATGGGTCAGCCTTCTGGATAGTAACGCCATTTTCTACGATACCATTGATGACAGGGTAAAGTTCTTCATTACGTGTGACGACAAGATTGAAGTGTTTGTCATCCGGATTTTCTAATAATTCAGAATAAATCTGTCCCAAGGCTCCGAGTGCTCCACCTTCGATGTCAAGGCTACCTGCAATTACATCAAGAGCAGCATAAGCTGTGATAAGACCACCACCAACGAGGAAGGTTACCTGCATAACGTCTGTCCAAGCTACAGAAGCCAAACCGCCATAGATAGAATACAAACCGGCTACGACGAAGAGGAAGAGGATTATGACAAGCAATGTCATATCTACGTTCATACCCATGAATACACCGGCGATAGTCGGCAAACCGAGAATCTGCTTCATGGCGAGAGCACCCAACCATGCAACTGAAGTCAGGTTGATGAACACGTAGAGGAACAACCAGAAGATAGAGAATGACAAACCTACACCCCAGTTGTAGCGTTCGCTAAGGAACTGAGGGATAGTGAGTACCTTCTTTTCAATCATCAATGGGAGCAAGAACTTACCCACCACGATGAGTGTAGCGGCTGCCATCAATTCATAAGCGGCCATTGCGATACCTGATACGTAAGCAGAACCAGACATACCGATGAACTGTTCTGCTGAGATGTTGGCGGCGATGAGTGATGCACCGACTGCCCACCAAGTCAATGTGTTACCGGCAAGGAAGTAGTCTGTAGATGACTTTTCTTCCCCTTTCTTACCTCTTGAGAGGAAGATACCCATACCGACAAGGATTACGATATAGGCTACAAAAACAAGATAATCAGCTGTTGCAAAGCCGTTGTTTTTTAACGCTTCTAATATTTCCATGTTTTAATGTTTTGTAAGGTTATTATTTTTAAGGTTTTATTTTTCTACACCGAATTTGTACTTGCAGAAGCTTGTATAGGTTTCACCCGGAGCCAAGTATGCCTGGCTTTCAGCCCACTGCTTGTTAGGTGAGTCTGGGTACTTCTGAGTTTCCAGACAGAAACCTGTACGTTGTGCATATACGATACCCTTCTTACCCTTTACAGTACCATCGAGGAAGTTACCAGAATAAACTTGGATACCCGGTTCGTTGGTATATACTTCTACGTAGATGCCTGTAACCGGTGACATGAACTTGGCTGCAACAAGGCTGGCATCGCCCTTGGTGTTCAATACCCAGTTGTGGTCGTATCCGTTACCGAACTTCATTTGTTCGAATTCGAACTTGTCGATGTCCTGACCAACTACCTTAGGAGTAGTGAAATCCATCGGAGTATCCTTTACAGGAAGGATTTCGCCGGTAGTCATGTATGTGTCGTCAACTGGAGTATAGTTGTCGGCATTTACATAGAGGATGTGGTCTGTGATTGGAGTTGTTGGGTCGCCACTCAAGTTGAAGTAAGAGTGGTTAGTCATGTTGATGACTGTTGTCTTGTCAGTAGTGGCTTCGTAAGAGATGTCAATCGCATTGTCAGCAGTCAAAGCGTAAGTAACGGTTGCTGTTACATTGCCTGGGAAGTTGTTATCACCGTCAGGAGACTTCATGGTCAGCACAACAGTGCTGTCGTTAGTCTGGTTGGCTTCATAAACTTGATATTGCCATCCTGTAGGACCGCCGTGCAAGCAGTGTCCGAAGTTGTTCTGTGGTAATTGGATTTCTGCTCCGTCTACCACAATCTTACCTTGGTTAATGCGGTTGGCATAACGGCCGATAGAAGCACCAAAGTCGGTTTGGTTGTTTTCAGGAAGATAAGCTTCAGCGTTGTCAAGACCCAATACTACGTCTTTCATTTCGCCGTTCTTGTCAGGAACCATGATGGAAACGATACGTCCACCGAAGTTTGTTACACACACTTCCATGCCAGCGGCATTCTTCAAAGTGTACAACTTGACAGGCTTGATGCTGTCTACCATGATCTCAAAGTTTGCGGGATTCAGACCTGACAATGTCAGCACTTCTTCCGCTGCTTGCTGCTTAGGTGCGCAGCTGCACAGGCATGCTGTTACGATACCTGCACTGAGAAGAATCTTCTTCATGTTTCTCATGTTATGTTAATACTAATTAGTAAATTCGATCTTTTGAGGTGTAAAAGTAACACTTATTGCTTTAGGTTGTACATGATTGCTATATGTTATACAACATAAATGTGCGGATGCTTACACTTTATACTGCCTTGTTTCATCCTTGTCAATTGGTTTTCTACCTCATCTGCCGAAGGTTGACGGCAAGTGTCTTTACTTTTTGGGATAGTTTCGACCTTGATAAGGAAAAAGGGGTACATCGCGATGTACCCCTCTATTCGTATACGGTTGGCCGATTAAACCAATCTTTTCGAACCGTCTGCAATGACTACGTCATAAACCTTTGGACTACGGCCGAATTGTGCTTTGAATCTTTCCTTGGCAGTAGTGATGAATGTTTCGTACAATTCATTTTTCACCAGGTTGATGGTGCATCCACCGAAACCTCCACCCATAACTCTGGAGCCCGTTACACCGCAATCAAATGCCACATCGTTCAAGAAGTCAAGTTCTTCACAACTTACTTCGTACAACTTGCTCATGCCGTAGTGTGTTTCGTACATTTTCTGTCCCACAGTTTCGTAGTCATTCTTTTCCAAAGCATCACATACGTCAAGCACTCGTTGAATTTCTTCAATGACGTATTTGGCACGTTTGTAGTCTTCTTCTGTGATGTCATTCTTGACAGCTTCCAGCATTTCCAGGTTGCAGTCGCGCAAGAATTCCACTTCGGGGTGATTCTTTTGGATGGCAGCAACCACGTTTTCGCAACTTTGGCGTCTTTGGTTATATGCGGACGAGGCCAGTTCGTGCTTGACAACTGAATCGACGAGAACCAGACGGTATCCTTGCGGCTTGAACGGGAAGTATCGGTATTCCAATGAACGGCAATCCAGACGAATCAGGCTTTCTTCCTTTCCGAAGACGGAAGCAAACTGGTCCATGATGCCACATTTCACTCCACAATAGTTGTGTTCAGTGGCTTGTCCTACTTTAGCCAATTCAAACTTGTCGATTTTATTGTCGGCAAACTGGTCGTTCAGAGCAAAGGCGAAAGCGCTTTCAAGCGCTGCCGATGATGACATGCCGGCTCCCAAGGGAACATCTCCTGCAAAGGCGGTGTTGAATCCCTTTACTTCTACACCGCGCTTGATCATTTCACGGCAAACACCAAATATATATCTAGCCCAGCTGGCTCGCGGGGCGTCTTCTTCATTCAATCCGAATTCTACGTAATCTTTCAAATCAATGGAGTAGGCACAGACCTTATCCTTTCCGTTTGGCTTGATTTCCAACATCATTCCTTTGTCGACTGCACCGGGAAATACAAAACCGCCATTATAGTCGGTATGCTCACCGATGAGGTTGATGCGTCCGGGCGAGGTGTATATGGCTCCGGTTGTACCATCGAAATGCTTGATGAATCGGCTTCTTACAAAATCTATGTCCATAATCGTAAGGTTTTATAGTTAATGTTACTTGATGATTTTTTTTCTGTTAAAGTCTCTTTGGGTCAACTTTACATCCCATTTTGCTGTAGTATAGGATGTATGCCAGCATAGCAATGACCAGCCAATAGCTGTTGATGGCATCAGTGTGTTGGGCGATGGCGTGCTGGATGAATGGCATGATGCCACCGCCTACTACCATCGTCATGAAGAGTCCTGAAGCGGCGGCTGTGTATTTGCCCAGTCCTTCAACGGCCAGATTGAAGATACCTCCCCACATGATGGAAGTGCTGAAACCGCATGCTACGATAAGGAAACACTTGATGGGGATGGGATGACCGTTGTAGCTGATGGCCCATCCTTCAGGAAGGAAAATGGCGGTCAACAACAGTACGATAGCCAGTGCTGAAACGAATGTCATTTGTGTGGATGTGGATACTCTGCCTCCAATCACACTGCCTATGGCACGTCCGGCCATCATGATGAGCCAATAAGCTGCAGCAAAGGAGCCTCCGATAGCAGCGGAACCTTCAAAGCCCATGTCCGTGAAGTAGAAAAGGAGTTCGGCGGGAATTCCAACTTCAATACCTACATAGAAGAAGATGGCTATAACTCCCAATGTACAATGCTTGTACTTCAAAGGTGTATAGAATTTCTCCGTCTTGACGGGTTGCTCAGGCTCTGGAATGTTGACCGATGAAATGATGAACAGGGAAACGGCAAACACCCCCATACCGATGAAGAGTAGGGGAGATACGTCGCTCATGCTGGTTTTGTCACTTGTCTGCTTGATCAATACTCCGACCAACAACGGAGTCAGAGTAGCGGTCAGCGAACTGAGTGTACCACCTATTTGAATCAGTTGGTTGCCTCTGTTTCCTCCACCTCCCAGCAAGTTCAGCATGGGATTGACCACCGTGTTCAGCATACATACACAAAAACCGCAAATGAATGCCCCGGTCAAGTAGATGATCAGGTTCAAGGCGATGGTTTGTCCTTGGTAGCAGAACGTAGGGATATCTGCCCCCACCATACTGGATAAGTATTGGACAGCCAACCCGATGAGTCCGACTCCCATAGCGATTAGAGCTGTTCTTTTATAACCATAACGCATCAGCATCTTACCGGCCGGTATGCCCATGAACAGATAGGCAGCAAAGTTCATCATGTTGCCCATCATGCCGGCCCATTCGTATTTATAACCCCAGATGGTACCGAAAGGGGCGGCCATGTTGGTTACAAAGGAAATCATCGCCAAGATAAAACACATGGCGATGATCGCTATTTGTTTGCTGTTTGGTCGGGGGCAACTCATTTATTCTTCGATACCGAATTTGTAAATAGTCTGTTGTCTGTAGGTTTCACCCGGATTCAACACGCACGATGGGAAATGTCCCTTGTTCGGTGTGTCGGGGAAGTGTTGGGCTTCGAAGCAGATACCGCTTCTTGCAGGGAAGGTTGTACCATGCCAGCCTTCAAACCCAGTTTGGAAGTTGGCTGTGTAAACCTGTACGCCCGGTTCGGTTGTATATACTTCCAAAGAACGTCCGCTGATAGGTTCCACACACTTGGCCGCAAAGGTCAAGGCATCCTGTTCCTTCTTGTTCAATACCCAGTTGTGGTCATAACCGGTACCGTTTATCAATTGCTGGAACTTGTCGTTGATGCGGCAGCCGATGGTATGTGGATTACGGAAGTCCATAGGAGTTCCTGCTACAGGTGCTATCTCGCCGGTAGGAATCGAATACTCATCAATCGGAGTATAATAGTCGGCGTTGATGGTAACGATGTTGTTTTCGATGGAAGTGGTAGGGGTAGCCAGTCCTGACAGGCTGAAGAATGCATGATGAGTCAGATTGACCAATGTCTTCTTGTCTGTAGTGGCAATGTAGTCAATGATGAATTCATCTTCGTCAGACAATGTATAAGTAACAGTGATGTCCAGATTGCCGGGGAAGCCTTCTTCTCCGTCGGCCGACAAGTAATGCAGTTTGGCACTTTGCGGACCTGTCAACTCAGCGTCCCAAACTCTTTTGTGGAAACCGGTAGGTCCTCCATGCAGATTGTTAGGACCGTTGTTTACAGCCAGCGGATATTCCTTGCCGTCCAGTTCAAACTTGGCACCACCGATACGGTTGCCGTAACGGCCAATCAATACACTGAGGTATCCTTCCGGACTATTGATTACATGGTCGATGCTGTCGTGACCTTGGATGACATTGGCATACTCTCCGTTCTTGTCGGGCACCATCATGGCCAATACGGCTCCACCATAGTTGGTAAATGCCAGTTCACTTCCTTTCTTGTTCTTTAAAATGAACAGGTCTGTCTGTTTCCCGTCTACTGTCTTTTGAAAATCGGCTTTGTCCAAGCCACAAAGATAAGTTGTGTTTATCATGACTTTCTAATCTTTTTATGAATACATATAATTTATGCAAATAAAAAGATTTTCTTTGTCATCCCCAAACATTTTCAGGAAAACTCGTCGGGTATTAGGATATTTTTTCCAACAGGTCGGCTACGATGAAGGTACTTCCTCCCACAAAAATGAAATCATCGGGCTGGGCTGCTTGCAAGGCAGCTTCTACTGCTTGGCCGACACTCGGATAGGTGTCTCCCTTCAGTTGGTACTGATGTGCAAGCTGTTGCAGTTCCTGCTCGTCGAGGGCTCTTTTAACACTTGCTTTGGTAAAATAATAGGTCGCTTCTGCAGGCATCATGGCCAGTACTCCGCTTACGTCCTTGTCGTTGACCATTCCCATGACAATGTGCAGACGGTTGTATTTCTGGCGGGAAAGTTGTTCGACGATGTAGCCGATACCACCTTTGTTGTGACCTGTATCGCATATCAAGGTCGGCTTTTCTTGAATCTTTTGCCAGCGTCCCATCAGTCCGGTGAGTGAACAGACCTGTGCAAAGCCTTGGCGTACATGTTCCTCTGCGATGGTGTAACCGGATGCTTGAAGCACTCGGATGGCACTGAGCAGGGTGTTGGTGTTTTTGATTTGGCAGAGTCCGCCCAATTCTCCTTCCAGATTGGTATAATCCGTTGTTTGGTAGATGCGTTTCCCGGCTTCGTTGACGGATGATTCAAGCAGCAGCTTCTCTTCTTCGGCAAAATGAATGGGCGCTCCGACTTCCTGGGCTTTTGTTAGGAATACCGGGTAAGTTTCCGAGGTGGTTTCTCCGATAACTACTGGGATGCCCGGCTTGATGATGCCGGCTTTCTCCGAAGCAATCTCGGCCAAGGTATTGCCTAAGAATTGTACATGGTCGAAACTGATGTTGGTGATGATGCTGAGGTCGGGACGGATGATGTTGGTACAATCCAATCGTCCTCCCAATCCAACTTCGACAACCGCTACATCCACTTTAGCTTCCGCAAAGTATTGGAAGGCCATGGCGGTCGCCAATTCAAAGAAAGAAGGATGAAGCGGCTCGAAGAAAGCCCGTTCCTTATCTACGAAGTCAACGACATATTCTTTGCTTACCGGTATTCCGTTTACCCGGATTCGTTCCCTGAAGTCCACCAAATGCGGTGAGGTGTACAGACCTACGTTGTATCCTGCCGATTGGAGGATGGCCGCCAATGTGTGCGAACACGAACCCTTTCCGTTGGTTCCTGCTACATGGATAGTCTTGAACTTCCGATGAGGGTGTCCAAAGTGTTCATCCAATTTCAAGGTAGTGTCCAATCCTGCTTTGTAGGCATCCTTGCCTACGTGCTGGAAGAGGGGGGCGCTGTTATATAAATAGGTAATGGTTTCTTCGTAGGTCATGTTTTTTTATTTATCAACACAGATTACACAGATTGATGCAGAGAATATATATATATATGAATAATCTGTAAAAATCTATGTAATCCGTGGTAGGTTCTTAGTCAAAGAAACTCTTGAACTTGCGGAAAATCTTTTCCTTGATGCTCAGGTTCGGTGTGAAGTTGTCCGAATCCTGCATCTTTTCCAAGGCTTGCTTTTCCTCTTTGCTCAGTGTTTCCGGAATATAGACGCTGATGTTCACCAGCAAGTCTCCCGTACCGTTGTTATATCCATAGCTATTGACGCTCGGCAACCCCTTTCCTCTCAATCGGAGGACTTTTCCCGGTTGGGTACCCGGCTCAACCTTCACCTTTACCTTTCCGTCGATGGTCGGTATCTCTACGGTACCTCCGAGAGCTGCCGTTGGTACGCTCAACAATAAATTGTATATCAAGTCATTGTCATCGCGTATCAAGTCTGGATGTGCTTCCTCTTCAATCACCACCAGCAGGTCGCCCGGCACTCCGTTATGCTTGCCGGCGTTTCCTTTTCCGTTTACGGTCAGTTGCATGCCTTCGCCTACACCGGCTGGAATTTTCACTTCCACCACTTCTTCGCCATAGGTGATGCCTTCGCCTCCACAATGCTTGCACTTGTTCTTGATGATTTTTCCTTCACCATTACATTGTGGACAGACGCTCTGTGTCTGCATCATGCCGAAGATGCTTTGTTGGGTACGAGTCACACTTCCCGTTCCGTGACAGGTCGGACAAGTCTCGGTAGCACCGTCTCCTTCCGCTCCGCTTCCGTGACAATGTTCACAAGTCACATATTTCTTCAGCTTGAACTTCTTTTCCACCCCTGTCGAGATGTCTTTCAAGTTCAATTTGACCTTGACTCTCAAATCCGTGCCGCGGAATTTGCGTTGGCCGGCCCGACTGCCTCCTCCGCCAAAACCTCCGAATCCGCTGAATCCTCCGAATCCGCCTCCTCCGCCGAAGATGTCGCCGAACATGGAGAAGATGTCATCCATGGACATGCCTTGTCCACTGAATCCGCCTCCTGCAGCACCGCCTACACCGGCATGTCCGAACTGGTCGTAACGGGCACGCTTGTCCTTGTCGCTCAGAACGCTATAAGCTTCTGCTGCCTCCTTGAATTTTTCTTCAGCGGTCTTGTCACCCGGATTCTTGTCCGGATGGTATTGGATGGCCAGCTTTCGATAGGCCTTCTTTATTTCAGCGTCGCTGGCCGTCTTAGCTACGCCCAGCACTTCATAGTAATCTCTCTTTTCTGCCATATCTGTTTCTTTGTCTTATTGAGCCACAACTACCTTGGCGTGGCGGATTACTTTATCGTTCAGCATATATCCTGTTTGCACGCAATCCAGTATTTTGCCTTTCAGGTCTTCGCTCGGAGCCGGAACCAAAGCGATGGCTTCGCAGAAGTCCACGTCAAAGTCCTTGCCTTCAGTTTCAATCGCTTGCAGACCTTCCTGTTGCAACACCTTCTGGAACTTGGTGAATATCAGTTCTACTCCTTCCTTCATGGCCTTGGTTTCTTCCGTAGCTTCCAGATTCTTCAAAGCACGTTCGAAGTCATCCAGGATAGGGAGGATAGCGGTCAATGTCTTTTCCGCACCGTTCTTAATGAGTTCAGCCTTTTCCTTAAGGGTACGCTTGCGATAATTGTCGAACTCAGCCGATAGTCTCAAGTATTTGTCCTTTTGCTCTTCGATGGTCGATTGGGCATCTTCCAGCTCCTTGGTCAGTTTTTCCTCTTCGGTCAGTTCTTCGGCCGGCGCTTCGGGTGTAGCTTCTTCCTGTTGGCCTTCTTCTGTGCGGACAGTTTCTTCAGCCGCTGCTTCGTTCTTCAACTCGTTTTCTTTCTGAGTTTGTTTTTGTTCTTTGCTCATAATGTATGCTGTTTTATTATTTTCAATAATAGGTTACTGCTTCTTCTCTACAAATACCGTGCCTTGGCGGGTTGTCTGACGAAAACGCCTGCAAAGATAGTAAAAAACTGACAGAGTGGCATAGCCTATGAGTAAAGTGACACGTTCTTCTTTCTGAAACGTCGCTTTGTGACCGATAAAGTGTCGCTTTATCATTTAAAATGTGTATCTTTGCGGCTCCAAAGAAAATAGTAACAATCTCGAGGTATAAAAAGACATGATAACAGTTTCGAATCTCGCCATTCAGTTTGGCAAACGTGTGTTGTATAAGGATGTAAATCTGAAGTTTACCAATGGTAATATTTATGGTGTCATCGGCGCCAACGGTGCCGGCAAATCCACTTTCCTGAAAGCTATTTCCGGCGAGTTGGAGCCTACCAAGGGAACTGTTACCCTCGGCCCTGGCGAACGTCTGTCCGTCCTTAGTCAGGACCACTTCAAGTGGGACCAGTTTACGGTGCTCAACACCGTTCTCATGGGACACACCGTCCTGTGGGACATCATGAACGAACGCGATGCGCTTTATGCCAAGACCGACTTCACCGACGAGGACGGTATCCGTGTATCCGAACTGGAAGAACAGTTCGCCGAACTTGACGGATGGAATGCCGAGAGCGATGCGGCAGCCCTGCTTAGCGGCCTTGGAATCAAGGAAGACCTGCATTACAAGCTCATGGGCGAACTCAGCGGTAAGGAAAAGGTACGTGTCATGTTGGCACAAGCCTTGTTCGGTAATCCCGACAACCTCCTTCTCGACGAACCGACCAACGACCTCGATATGGAAACCGTCACTTGGTTGGAAGAATACCTCTCCAATTTCGAACATACCGTGCTGGTAGTGAGCCACGACCGTCACTTCCTCGACTCGGTTTGTACCCACACCGTCGACATCGACTTCGGCAAGGTAAACCTCTTTGCCGGTAACTATAGCTTCTGGTACGAATCCAGCCAGTTGGCCCTTCGCCAGGCACAGAACCAGAAGGCTAAGGCCGAAGAAAAGCGCAAGGAACTGGAAGAGTTCATCCGTCGTTTCAGTGCCAATGTGGCCAAGAGCAAGCAGACCACCAGCCGCAAGAAGATGCTTGAAAAACTCAATGTGGACGACATCCAGCCTTCATCACGTAAATATCCCGGCATCATCTTTACAATGGATCGCGAACCCGGAAACCAGATTCTCGAAGTGTCAGGCCTCCGTGCCACTACCGACGATGGCGAAGTGCTGTTCAACGATGTGAACTTCAACGTCGAAAAGGGCGACAAGATTGTCTTCCTGAGCCGCGACCCCCGTGCCATGACTGCCTTGTTCGAGATTATCAATGAAAACCGCAAGCCCGATGCCGGTACCTTCTCCTGGGGTGTTACCATCACGACGGCTTATCTGCCGCTCGACAATACCAAGTTCTTCGAAAACGACCTCAATCTGGTGGATTGGCTCAGCCAGTTCGGCGAAGGCAATGAAGTCTACATGAAGAGCTTCCTGGGCCGTATGTTGTTCAGTGGGGAAGAAGTGTTGAAGAAGGCCAATGTCCTTTCGGGAGGGGAGAAGATGCGTTGTATGATTGCCCGTATGCAGCTCCGCAATGCCAATTGCATCATTCTCGACACACCGACCAACCACCTCGACCTCGAATCCATTCAGGCATTCAACAACAACCTCAAGCTCTATAAGGGCAATGTACTCTTCGCTTCACACGACCACGAATTCATCCAGACCGTGGCCAACCGCATCATCGAACTCACCCCGAATGGCATCATCGACAAGATGATGGAGTACGACGAATACATCACCAGCGAACACATCAAGGAAATGCGTGCCCGCATGTATGGCGACCATTGATTTATTTCAGAAAATCAGCATCGAACGATAGGGGCAGGATAGAACCTGTCCCTTCTATTTTATAGACTTCTTGCGTACCATACAGCAAAATCCGAATTGCACTTCCAGACCGTTTTTCGGATTCCAGCATCACCTGCCTGCAGGCTCCACATGGAGGAATGGGAGAGGGTAGCAGTCCTTTTTCTGAACGGGCCGCTATGGCCAATGCCTTTACTGCTAGTTGGGGGTATTGTGAATGTGCATAGAACAACGCCGTCCGTTCGGCGCACATCCCCGATGGATAAGCTGCGTTCTCTTGGTTGCTTCCACAGACAACAGCACCATTCTCCATCAGTACAGCCGCTCCTACCGAGAAGTGCGAATAAGGCGCATAACTCCGTTCAGTCGCTTCAATGGCGGCATGGATTAACCTTTGTTCTTCAGGAGGTAGTTCCTCCGTCGAATAGACCTTCACCGATGTTTCCCATTTGATTTCTTTCATAAGCTTTTATTTTATTTGAGGTAGATAAATGTAGTTATAGGGAGATAGTCGCTCCGCTCCTTGGGTAGATAAAGGCCGATACTTTTGTTGATGTTTTCATAGTCGGAACTATTGGCTTTAACTCCTTTAACTCCTTTATCTCCTTTAACTCTCCCAAATATAACCAAGATTTCCAACATTTTACGTATCCCCATGGATTTTTATGTAAATATCGTTTTATGATAAATCCTTTTACGTATCTTTGTATGCTTCAAAGATAATCATCAATAAATTACAATAACCATGAAAAAGACATGCTTTGCTATGGCATTGATGGCCGGTGGACTGCTTGCATCCTGCACCAGCCAGCCGAAGGTAACCCCCGCCATCCCTGCCGACTCCGAGATTGAACAGAAAGTAGAAGAAACCCTGAAACGTTTGACTTTGGAAGAGAAGATTGGCCAGATGACCGAACTGACCCTCGATGTACTGGGCAAGCCCGGTTCCTACGGCGAAAACTTCCAGTTCGATGAAGCCAAGTTGGACACCGTCATCGGTAAGTACAAGGTTGGCTCTATCCTCAATGTTCCCGGTGTGGGAGTCAGCCCACAAAAGTGGAACGAAATCATTAGTGCTATCCAGCAGAAATCCATGGACTACATCGGAGTGCCCTGTATCTATGGCCTCGATATGAACCATGGCGCCACTTACACCAACGGAGGCACTTATTTCCCACAGAACATCAACGTAGCTGCCACCTTCAATCGCGAACTGGCTCGTCGTGGTGCTGAAATTACCGCATACGAAACCCGTGCCAGCAATACCCCATGGACCTATTCACCTACGCTCGACCTCAGCCGCAACCCCTTGTGGCCTCGTGCATGGGAAAACTTCGGCGAAGACTGCTACCTCAGTGCTGAAATGGGTAAGGCCATGGTGCTTGGCTTCCAGGGTGAAGACCCCAACCACATTGATGCCAACCACATCGCTGTCAGCGTGAAGCACTACATGGGCTATGGCGTTCCCGTCAGTGGCAAGGACCGTACCCCAGCCATCATCTCTCCGAACGACTTACGCGAAAAGCATTTCGCTCCCTATCTGGCTGCCGTACGTGCCGGTGCCCTCACCATCATGGTCAACTCCAGTTCCATCAATGGCGTGCCTGTCCATGCCAGTCACGAACTCCTCACCGGATGGCTCAAGGAAGATCTTGGCTGGGACGGTATGATTGTGACCGACTGGGCCGACATTGACAACCTCTGGAAGCGTGAGAAAGTGGCCAAGGATAAGAAAGACGCCATCCGCATAGCCATCAATGCCGGTATCGACATGTCCATGGACCCCTATGACCTCGGATTCTGTACCCTGCTCAAGGAATTGGTGGAAGAAGGTCAAGTGCCGATGAGCCGCATTGACGATGCCACTCGCCGAGTCCTTCGCCTCAAGTACCGCCTCGGACTCTTCGACCAACCCAATACCCTCTGCACCGACTATCCAGAATTTGCCTCCGAAGCCTTTGCCCAGGCAGCCCTTCAGAGTGCCGAAGAATCCATGGTGCTGTTGAAGAACACCGACGGCCTCCTTCCGCTCGCTCCAGGAAAGAAAATCCTTCTTACCGGCCCCAATGCCAACCAGATGCGCTGCCTCAATGGCGGTTGGAGCTATTCCTGGCAAGGTCATGTAGCCGACCAGTTTGCCGGTGCATACAATACTATTTACGAAGCCCTTTGCCAGAAGTATGACAAGAACAACATCATCCTCGAACAAGGCGTGACCTATAACGAACAAGGCGCTTACTGGCAGGAAAACGAACCCCAGATACAGAAAGCCGTGGCTGCCGCCTCCCTTGCCGATGTCATTGTAGCCTGCATCGGTGAAAACACCTATTGCGAAACCCCGGGTAACCTTTCCGACCTCACCCTCAGCCAGAACCAGCGCGATTTGGTAAAAGCCCTGGCCAAGACTGGCAAGCCCGTGGTACTTGTCCTGAACCAAGGTCGTCCTCGCATTGTAGCCGACATCGAACCCCTTGCCAAGGCCGTGGTCAACATCCTTCTCCCCAGCAACTCCGGTGGCGATGCCTTGGCCAACCTGCTCAGTGGCGATGCCAACTTCAGCGGAAAGCTTCCTTTTTCCTATCCCCGGGAAGTTCACTCCCTCATGAACTACGACTATAAGCCCAGCGAACATACCGGAGCTCCGATGGAAGGCGCCTACAACTACAATGCCAGCGTATCGTTCCAATGGGAATTTGGCTATGGCCTCAGCTATACCACCTTCGAATATAGCAACCTTCAGGTCAACCGGAACCAGTTCACGGCCGACGACGAACTCCTGTTCACCGTCGATGTCAAGAACACCGGCGACCGTGTGGGTAAGGAAAGCGTTCTGCTGTTCAGCAGCGACCTCGTAGCCAGCCTCACCCCTGACAACCGCCGCCTCCGCCAGTTCGAGAAGATCGAGCTTCAGCCCGGCGAAACCAAGACCGTCACCTTGAAGCTTCAGGGCAGCGACCTCGCCTTTGTAGGAGCCGATGGCAAGTGGCGCCTCGAAGAAGGAGACTTCCGCATCCAGGTAGGCAATCAAGTCCTCGGCATCGCTTGTACCCAAACCAAGGTCTGGGATACTCCGAACCGATAACACAAAACAATCAGGGGCTGCAATTGCAGCCCCTGATTGTTTGACTATATCCTCGCTTTCAAGAATTGTGGAATCTTCGACAACACCTTCCTGCACAACGCATAATAGGAGGGTATTCCATGCATCCGATACATCCTCAAGTCCTCGCTCCATTTCTCTTTGCAGTGTTGCGAACAAGTCGACAGCCCACCCATCCGTTGCACCGTGATGTATCGGTTCAGGTAGTGTACCTTCAAGTCCGCTTTGTACAGATAGCGCACCAGCAGTTCCGAATCCGCTGCAATGTGGAACGATTCGTCGTACAGTCCCAGTTCCTCCATCCTCTCCCTTCGGATGTACACCGTCGGGTGTAGCGGCAACCATCCTCGGGCCACCTTCTTCCGTTGGTATTCCCCGCTTATCCATTTCCTCACCATCCGTTCCGTTCGGTCATGCTCCACATACACCCCGTTGCCATACACCAGGTCCGCTCCACTCTCTTCAAACGCTTGTGCGATGCTTTCCACCGTCCGGTTGTCATAGAAATAATCATCCGAGTGCATCAGCCCTACGACGTCTCCCGTAGCCATTCGGATACCCTTGTTGATGGCCTCGTACATCCCGTGGTCCGGTTCACTGACGATTCGTTGGATGCGGTTTTTGTAAGTTTCGATGACCTTCATCGACCCGTCTGTCGACGCCCCGTCCACCACAATGTACTCGATGTCCTTGTACGTTTGTGCCAGTACACTCTCTATGGCCTTTTGTATGACCGAAGCCCGGTTGTAACAAACGGTGATGATAGAAATTTTCATGTTGAAGTTTACGTTATCCTGCACGTTTAAATTCTGGTGCGAAGATACGTTAAATTATTGGATATACCCATTTCTTTGCCAGGAAAAAGCACTGGATACTCCTATTTCCAGACTATCCAGTGCTTGAAAAGCGTGTTTATAAAGCAATTTTTCCTCTTTCCGGAGTCTGATGCCATTTCTGGTTCGAGTTCTGGTCCTGTGTCCAACCTCCGAATTGTTTGTATGCTTGTTCGATGTGTATTCCCTCTTTCGCCCAGAACCAAGGTGCCGGTATACAGATAGCTTGCGGAGCTCTGCCTGTTTCCTTGTTCGGTTCCAGTACGATGGTGCTGCTCTTATTACCCACCACGATTTTCAGGTCCTGCCATTTTTCGCTGATGGAGAAACCATTGCCCACCGATTTGATGATTTTCTGTCCCTTGTTTCCCCTTTCGTCCACGTTGATAGGTACATTGGTCGGGGCTCCTTTTCTCAGTAAGTCATGTATTTCACCCAGTTTTTCATTGCCGAAGTACAGTTCCGCTTTCATGGTACCTCCGGCAGCCAGCGGAGTAATTTCCACTTGGTTGGTTTCGGCGTTGTGTGTGATACCCACTACCGCATCGTTGAAGTCATAGTCGCCTGTCGAGCCCAAGTCTTCAAACGCTACTACCCATTCAATGCTGGTATCCACGATGTTCTCAAAATCCTGTGGGATGTTACCATGCCCTACACAGTCCGCTTTGCTGATGTCGTTCGCATCAAATCCGTCGGGGATGATCAGGAAAGGCGCACTTCCTACCACACCGCAACCCAATCCATTGCTTGCAGCAATTTCTATGGCTGTTTTATATGTCTCATTGGCAAAGGTATTCGATTCGTAATAGATAGGACCGTCTATATGGATGCCTCCACTATGCAGATAGCTGGTATGCTTGGTAGATATCAGTGCTCTTCCTGTTTCTTTGTCACCCACAAATTTCCAGGATGCATTTTGTGCGCTGAACTCGTCGCTTCTCAAGATACAGCTAGGTCTTAGAATCATGTTATTGACGATGATGTATTTTGACTCAATGGATGAGTTTGCCGCCAGATTCAGATTGAAGATGTTGAATTCCATATCTACATTGATGAAACAAGCATTGTTGATGGTACCATGTTGTCCCGATTGTACCGCTCCGATGTTTTCTGTTCTACCATTCCCATAAATAGACTCAACGTGTACTTTCCCATAATTGGTTAATGTTCCAGTATTATCTTGTAGGAACTGTATTATATTACTTTCGATGATGCCTGTTGATGTATTATATAGATGGCCGGAGTTCATGGATATATAATTTGTTTGGATAGTACCGGCATTATATACTAAAGGAGTATCATCCCATTGCATTTTTATAGATGCACTATTGTTGTCGGTTCCATTTCCTCCAAATGCTACAAATTTAGCACCTTCCATGACAATCAATCTTGTATAGCATTGTACATCTAATATACTTCCTGTAATAGTCAGGGTATGTCCTGGAGTGATTATGACATCTACACCATATATTTGATTCTTTTCGGTTGTATTCCATGTACAGTTGGCATCGATGATAAGTTTGTAATTGCCATATGCATTACTTTGTGTATTGAAGTTAATGCCTGAAATAGTGAATTTATCTGTAGTAACTTTAACAGTTCGATTGCTTGATTGATTGAAATCTATTGTAGAGTTGTTGTTGTTATTTTTCAATCCATCTTCTAAATTTGCTGCTTCTTCTTTAATACTATTTAGATTGGCTATATAATCAGGCAAATTGAATACCGGAAAGTCGTATCCCTCATCGGCTCTGCTTCCATCTTGGAAGATTCCGAACTCCACCTTCATGGTCTTGTTTTCGATGTTGCTCACTTTCAGCAATCTTCTTCCGTGGCTGTCTGTTCGTGTGATGTATACCTTTTCCAGTCCTGCCGGAGCGTCAAACTTCATATGTGTTTGTGCATACCCTTCTCCGTCCGTTTTCACGACAGCTTTCGCCAACAGTTTGGCATCCGTCCCCCAGATGGGGTCGTTGTCGTATATCTTGAACGTGTATTCAGTGAGTGCATCCTCTTTGATGCTGAGATTTGCCTCAGTAGGAGTGGCGATGTTCCAAGTGTGGTTTGGGTCTACTTTTCCGAACTTCTTTATCCAGTTCGCTTCGTAGTTTTCCTTTTTCATTTCTTCCAATGAGTCTGCACATCCTGTCAGACATAAACAGCCTATCAATGCCAAACATGCTGTTATGGCATAATTTTCAATCCTCTTCATAGTATAACTTTAGTTACAAGTACTTAATTTTTTGCAAATATAGCGAATAGTTTCTAACTACCAACTTCATACTCAGTTTTTTATAATTTTCTTAAAAAAACATTCGGGCCGGTCACTCTTTGGAGGAGTGCGACCGGCCCGAATATAATTTGTTCTATTGCTGTTTATTCCACGACGGGGGATAAGCATAGCTGGGGGTACCCATGTGGCAATTCTTAACCCGCTTTATGCATGAATTTAAACTATTGCAAAGCAACTTTTTCTCTCGTCGGGTTTTGGTGCCATTTCAAGTTGCTGCCACTGTCTTGCGACCATCCTTCAAACTGGATGTATGCATCCTTGATGTCGATACCTTCCTTTGCCCAGAACCAAGGTGCCGGCATACAGATTGCTTGAGGTACGGCTCCTTTTTCTCTGCTGGGTTGTAAGATAAATTCACTGGCTTGGTCTTTTACCTTAATTTTCAGCTTGTTCCAGTTTTCTGTTATGGAGAAATTAGCATCTACGCTGATTTCTTTTTCTGTACCTTTATTTCCTCTGTGGTCCACATTGATAGGAGTGTTGGTATTGCTACCACCCAATAGATTGTGTATTTCGCCTAATTCGGTATTGTCATAGTATAAAGTGGCAGGCAATGTACCACCGGCAGCCAATGGAGTGATGATTAGTTTGTTTTCCGATTTTCGATGTACCAGCCCAACGACGGCATCGTTAAAGTCATAGTCACCGGTCGATCCTAAGTCCTCAAATGCCACTACCCATTGAATATCTCTATCCACAATATCGGCAAATTCAGCTGGGATGTTACCATGCCCTACACAGTCCGCTTTTGAAATATCCGTGTCATCGTAGAATCCATCCGGGATAATTAAGAACGGCGCACTGCCTATTTTACCCCATCCAGGAGTAATTCCACTGTCTTTTACAGTTTGATTAATAATCGTCTCTCTATCAGCTAATTTACTGCTAAGAGAGTCTGCTTCCACATATATAGGGCCAGTAATAGTTGTACCACCATTATGAAGATATTCAATAATATTTGCTGAAATTAAAGCTCTGTCTTCATTTGCATTTCCTACAAATTTCCATGTTGCATTTTGTGCGGCAAAGTGCTCTGTGCGAAGGATAGAACTGGCTCTTAAAGAAAGGTCATTGATTATAACTGTATCACTTTCTACAGCAGAGTTTGCGCCAATGTTCAAATATTTGATGTTTACTTTGTCTGTTACATCAAGGAAACATGCATTGTTTATAGTACCATGTTGTCCGGCAAGTTCGAATCTGTTATTTTGATTATTTGATTGTCCGTTACCTTCAATTGTTTTTGCTTTTATTCTACCATAATTAGTTAATGTACCGCCAATTTCTGAAACAAAATCCATTGTGTTGGTAATTTCTATAATACCTGATTCCATATTATATATGTCACCTACATTTAATGCAATATAATTTGCATTGATTCTACCTTCATTATAAATGACGGTTTGGCTTAGTGAACCTGCTTGTTGATTTTGGTTATCATTCAAATAAATAGCAGCTTTCTCTCTAAGTCCTTGTCCTTGCAAAGCTGTTAATGTAGCATTTTGCATAACATAGATTTTAGAATTATTCTGCATTTCTATTCCTTTGTCGTTTTCACAATTTATGGTGAGGCTACTTCCCGGTGTAATGATGAATTCAAAATCTTTCAGCTGATATTCGTTTGTTGTAACATTTAAAATAAAATTCCCATCGAATATTATTTTGTAGATGTCATTGTTATCCCATTTTGCGAATAAAACATTAGTGATAGTAATAGTTTCATTACTTTGAAAGATAGCTGTCTTGCTATCATTAGTAATGTCATTCTTTATTTCATATCGATTTTGGTTATTCTTTACCTTATCTGTAAGGTTAATAGCGTTATTTTTCAATTCATCGATATTATATGGAAAAGAATATGTTGGGAACTCCAATGTTTCGACAATAAGTCTACTACCACTATCCTCATTGCTTGGGTGATAGATTCCGAATTCCACATTGATTTTCTGGTTTTCGATGTCGCTAACCTTCAGCAGTCTTCTCCCGTGGCTGTCTGTGCGGGTGATGTAGTATTGTTCTAGGCTTGCTGGAGCATCAAACTTCAGTTGGGTGCAAGCAAAGCCATTGGCATCCGTCTTTACGGTAGCCTTGGCCAGCAGTTGCGCTTCCGTTCCCCAGATGGGGTCGTTGTCGTATATTTTGAATGTATATTCAGTCAGCGCATCCTCTTTGATGGCCAGTTTCGCTTCCGCTTGAATGGCGATGTTCCAAGTGTGGTTTGGGTCCACTTTTCCGAAGGTCTTTATCCAGTTTGCTTCGTAGTTCTCCTTCTTCATATCTTCCAGCGAGTCTGCACATCCTGTCCATCCCGCTCCGCATGCCAGTGTCAGACATGCCATCCATACCTTGTATATCCTTTTCATACCTATTTTATATATATCCGCAAAAGTAGCAAAATAATTTCAATTTATTCCAATTATTTGATAAATTTCTTGTGTTATGCTTACAAATCGTTTCATTTTAGCAGTTGTTACCACACCATTCCCTTAATTTACTCTCTATCAGTCCCTTTGCACATCCTTTCTGCAAAGGTTGAAACACATGCCTTTGCGCCAAGCGTATTTTCTCCGCCAGTAGCTTCTCATCAAATACCCCCACCACACATCCCATGCTATCCAGTTTCTTTACCAGTTGGAATTGGTCATGAATATGTTCCGTATGGTTATGTCGAGGCATCACCACGATTCTTTTCCCCATCTCCATTGCCTCGTTGATGGTTCCCCATCCCCCTTGCAGAATCACCATGCTGGCCTCCTCCATATACCTTTTCATCTCCTCCTTCGTACAGAATCCGAAAGCCTTGGCATGACGATAAGGGTAGGAGGTATGCCCTGTTTGCACAATCACCTCCTCTTCACATTTCCCTGCCCATTCGTCTATAGCCTTTGCCATCCGTTCGAACGGCATATCCATCGTACCTAAACTTGCAAAAATCATAATACCCCTACATAAGTTGCGTTCGGAAATACCTGCTTCAGCTCCTCCCATTGTATCAGGAACAAGTCCGCATACTTCTCTATCCATCGGGGCGTGCGCGATGGTTCCGTCACGTCAGCTGCCGAGTTGATGAAAATAATCTTTGTTCCTAACAGTTTCTTGGCGAAGAACACTGTTGGTACCGTCACTCCGGCCCCTGTGGTGATGATTACCTTCGGCCGTTTCACCCATACCCAGAACAACGCCTGTATGCTGTTGATGAGAAGAGTCATTTTCCGATGCGGCTGGAAGTTCGTCAGAAACACATGCTCCTTGTCTTTCAAGAACTCCTGAGTAGCGGTTGTTTTCAACGTCAGCCAGTAACAGTCCCACCGTTCGGGAATAGTCCCTATGGCCAGTTGCAGCTCCCTCAGGTGCCCCCCTGCCGAGCATGCCAGACAGATTTTAGGACGCTTTCTCATCCTTTGTTTAAAAGAATGGTGACTTCCTTTTTCAAAAGAGGTAGATGATTGACAACCATACTCCATAGAATATCCGGTGAAAGGCTGTCATATCCATGTATGATGTAATTTCTGGCATCTACAATTCTTCTGGCATTGGTTATTGCTATTTTATTATCAATCTTTAGGATTCTGTTCATAGCTTCGCCAATGATTTCTATATTCCTTTCTATAGCTCTTCTTAATTTAAGGTCGTTGAAAAACTCATCATATATTTTAGGCGAATCCCCAAAATAGCAATCAATTTCTTCTATGGAAAACAATATGTCTTGTAGATGCTTTTTTATGAAATTATCCATATATCAGTAGTTTTGACAAGTCAATATTTTCTTTCAAATAAGGATTCTTTATGTTTTGCTCTTCCAATAAGTCAACGTCTCTTTTAAATAAATCCTGTAGTGAATCCTTGAAGTCAAAGAAGTTGCAGAAATAGTCGTTAACTTCATCTTTCTTGAAGTCCACCATAAAATCCACATCGCTTCCTTCATTGAATCGGTTGGTCAGTATAGAACCGAAAACATACAATTTGTTGACCTTATGTATTTTGCATAGTTCAACGATTCTCTGCATATTGTTCCCTAATAGTTCCATTTTATTTTTCTTTTGATAACGTTACAAATATAACGTATGTTTTTCTTTTATTTTTCTTTTGTCCTTAAAAATCTATCTTTCTTACGCTTTCAAATCCCGTTTCTTGATAAACTTGGCCGGATTACCACCCACTACTGTCCATGGCTCCACATCCTTGAACACTGCTGCCCGTGCACCCACTACGGCACCTTGTTTCACCGTCACCCCTGGCCCGATAAACGCCTCACTGGCTATCCATGCCTGATCTTCTATCACAATCGGTTTGCTGTACAGGTGGTGTAATGGGTCGCTTATATCATGCGTAGCCGTACACAGATAAGCCCCTTGCGACACGGTAGTATGCGCACCTACTTTCACCAAGGCTGCATTGTAGCAGTTCACTTCCGGCCCCAAACATGCATATTCCTCCATCACTAAATTAGCCGGATAGAACACCTTGGCCGATGAATAGACACTGGCCGTTCGATGAATCCTTGCTCCGAACATCCGTAGCAACAACCGTTTCCATCCGCTACCTATATTTCGTGGCAACGGACGGGCAAACAAAGTCCATACCACCGCCCACAAAGCCCTTGTCAGTTGATGTTTCCGACTATAGTTGTTCCGATATTTCGACAGGTCAATTCTCTTTTCTTCCATGTTGCAGTTTCATAAAAAGTAAGCTCCACAAGTTGATGTTGTCCTCTATGGTGAACTTCTTCGAGTCCACAATGGCCTGTCTGGCCATTCTCTCCCTCACCTTTGCGTTCCCCATCAGCAGCTTCAGGTACTTCACCGTCTCCTTCTTCGAGTACGGCTTATGCGTAATGAATCCCGACATACGGTTGTTCACAATGTCGTAGATGGCCGGATAGCTGCCATACACAATCGGCACCACTCCATAGCTCATTCCCTCCGTCACTACCATGCCAAATCCCTCCATGTCCGAGGTCAGCATCAGTATCGCCGCTTCCTGATAGTATTTCACCGGCTCCTCCTTGGTGAAAGGGCAGAACCTCACCCGTTCCATTCCCTGCTTCTCCACATACGCCTGCAGGATTGGCTTGTGCGGTCCGTCGCCCACCAGTACCAGTTCCCATTCCGGAAACTCTCTGTATACCTCCTCCCAGGCCTCCACAATGCGGTTCACCCGTTTGTTCTCCACGTCCATTCTCCCTACGTATAGCACCTGCCTCTTCTTCGTCGGCACATAGTCCGTTTCATAGTCCGTCTCTATGCAGATGGAGTTCGGAATCGCCATCAGCTTGCTGGTGTCGTGTACACGTGCATATACGCAGAAGATATCCTTGAACAACTCTGACAGCAACACATACTGGTCACTCTTTCGATACGTATATCGGATGCTCCATTTGATGACCTCGTTCATCGCCTTCAGCTTCATCCGGTGATACCATCGCCCCCATGCCGTCTGTGCCGCCTTCAGCTCATCCTCCGCTATCAGTACCTTCTTGCTTCGGTTCGGTATCCCGTGCAGCACCGATATCAATTTGCAATCCGTTCCTTTCCGTATCTGGTTGCACAGCTTCGTCATGTAGTAGGGCAGACAGTGCTGGTTGATGATGAAGTCTATCTTCCTTTCCCTTATCAGTTTCCTCAGCACCGTTATGTTCTTTGCCGACCGTGCCGGTGTGCTCAGCGCATGAAACTCCACCTCCGGGTGCAGTTCATCCAGCAGCTCCGGACACAGTTGTTCAAACGAAGCAATGTGTACCTCGCTCTGCGCCTTGGCAAAGGTGTTGGCCAGAAAGGTCGTCACCTTCTCCGCCCCTCCATAGTTGGGATAAGTGCTGATGATAAATAAGATGTTCATAACACATGGATATATTGCGGCTTGTCTTTGAGGCAGACAATCCATTCATACAATTCTTTCATTTGATGGGCTACCGCTTCGATGGAATACTTCTCTTCCACTAACTGTCTTCCATTTTTTCCCATCACTTCCAAAGTTGTTTCAGAAGTATTGATAAAGGCTCTCAGTGCTTTTACAATTTCATCGACACTCAATTCAATCCACCATCCACAATTTTGTGTTTCCAGTTCCTGCCAGGGAGTTCCTTGGGTGGTCAGTACCGGTGTACCACTGGCCAATGCTTCCGCTACTACTATCCCGAAGTTCTCAGAGTATGAAGGAAGTACAAACAAATCCGCTTGTTGGAATCGTTTCCACTTCTCCGCTCCATAAACTCCACCTATCAGTTGAACTTGGTCGGAGATATTCAATGCATGAACATTTAGCTTCAAGGCTTGGATATAGGTTTCATCCCCTTCTCCTGCAATCAATACTCGATATCCCTTCAATTCTTCCTTCAATTGGGCAACTGCTTCCAGTAACAGTTCAATCCCTTTCTTGACATGAATGCGCGACAAAAAGAGGATTTCCCGATTTCGCTTCCACGATTCCTTCATGCGAATTTTATTTACCTCTATTCCGTTAGGGATAACTGCGATATGTGGATTATATCCCAATTTCAACAGATTCTCTTTTTCGCTTTCTGCCGTTGCATGAAGATAGTTTGCCCGTTGTACTGCTTTCTTTTGGTATAACCACAGTGCCGGTAGTTTCTTCCACCAATAGTTTCGTTGGATAATCCAAGGCTCCAACATGCCATGAGGAGTCAACACCACTTTATATTCCAGGTCTTGTGCCCATTTCTGGGCATATGCAGATTGCGGCATCCAACAACAATTGATATGAACAATGTCAGGTTGTAGGTCGTTCAGAATCTTTCCCCACTCTTTTTTCATTCCCCAAAGGACAGAACGGCCGATATAGTGAACTTGGCTATTCATCATTTCTACGGGTGCATCGCTACGATGGGTAACGATATGCAGTTCACATAGCTTTCCCAATTCGGAAGCCAATAATTGCATATAGGTGGTGGTACCACCATCCGTTTGGTCAATGCTGGGAATGTAGTGAATGATTTTCATTTACAGTTTTCAATATTGGCAATATTTGTTCTCTGTTAAACATATCTAACAGGCCTCCGTTTGTGATATTTATTAACTCAATATTCTTCCTTTGGCAATAGATAGACAGTCTGTTGAGATCATGCAAATGTCTGGAATGCATCAATAAATCAATAACATATTGATCAGATTTTTTTCCTTCTAATTCCTTGTCGTTGCCATAAAAATGACTATCTGATGACTGAATCATTTCATAAGCAATGCCGGTAGCATCAAATCCTGTAAAATATATGCATTTAAAACATTGTTGGATACCAAATGAGAAACATGCACCAGATACTCCTAAATTATGAAAGGGTAGCTTCCAAGTCAACCAATATATATGTTTGTTGTATGGTTTAAACTTTGGATTATTTGCCCATTCTAATGGTAATAGAATTTTGGTTTGTGGACTCATTTTTAAAATTTCATCAATCCACGAAACAGGCCAAACACCTTTAATCATTTTAGAATCAACAAACACATGATATTTGGGTGATAGTTCACTATATAATGGATGCTTAAATCCTCTATTAACAAACATCAATGTCTTACCTTTTAGAACACTTAAATCTTGAGTCTTTAATGAAGGAGCATTTAATATGATATATAAATTATCATTTATGCCTTCTTTGGGGATTAATCTCATCTTACGTATTGTTCGTAATCTTGATAAACTAAATATAGTTTTAATGCTTCGACAAAATTCGATAAAAGATAATATAAAATCATCTTTTAATATCATTAAATTCCAAAAATTCATGTCCTAATTTAACTAAGTTCAATATAATTACTTTATATTCTTATGTGTTATTTTGTATAATTCCTCAGCGATAACAAAATCTGTTGGCCAATCAATGTCAATTGAATGAATTTCATTCATGATATATAAAAACGGTTTTTTACCTATTCTATTCTTTTGATTTATATATACATCTTTATTTGTAATAAACATAGTATGATTAATAGGATATAGAGCCTCTAAGTCTTGTGTCCTTGGCCAGGGAATGTCTGTTGTATTGTTAATCAAAATACCATCTTTATTAAGGAGGAAATTTTTTAATTCTGTAACTCCTACAAGAGAATCATAACCTTCATTTAATTTATTCAAATATAATTTAATCCCTTCATCATATTGCTTTGCATCACATAGTGGTGTAGTTACATGTCCCCATATAATATGTTCTGCATCAGTTATGGTTGGTACATAACTAATCAAATCTTGCAAATTAGTAGTACTTAAACATAATTCTTCAGGGCGTGGAATGATATGTAATCTATTATTTTTAAACTTCTCAGCAATAGCTATACAACATTCATCATTCGATGAAAATATGATTTCATCAATTAGTTTTGTTTCAAGTAATTGTTTTAACTTATTCTCTACTAACCCTCCTTTAATACCGGCAAACACTTTAGTGTTTTTGTTTTTTACTCTTTCACTACCTTTGCGTGTTGGAAGGAAAAATACTATTTTTTCAGCCATGATAATCTTTTATTTAACAGATTTGTAAATTTTGATCTATAACTCTTTAAAGCTTGTCTCTCTTATAAGAATAAAAATCAAATATCTAACAAAATATAATAAATCCTTCTATATAAACTGATATATTGACAATATATCTAATTCCGAATAGAGTGAAGGGGTTAATGATTTCATTTTGTGTCCCGTGAAAGTAAAATAATGATTAAATAAAGCTCTATTTTCTTTTGTAAGTGATAATTCTTTTTCTGATAGGGTAATACCTGTGTAACCGTCGTATCCCACAGCAAATATATTATCAATTGACAAGTTTAGAACTGTTTGAATAGCAATTGCTGTACACGAGTCTTGATAAAGATTTGTAAATTCGACTTTACATAATTCAAAAGTATTTTTAACAGCGAAATGTGGTA
The DNA here is from genome assembly GCA_017503235.1 of Bacteroidaceae bacterium. GTDB lineage: Bacteria > Bacteroidota > Bacteroidia > Bacteroidales > Bacteroidaceae > Phocaeicola. The sequence continues at coordinate 64,233 of JAFVTL010000045.1, forward strand.
CTTCCGTACCCAATTTTCGTGGATATGGGGGCAATATACATGTGTCTTGAAAGTAGTTATTTTTAACATTCTGTTCTAATCTTTTAGCTTCCCTACCTACAAGGCAATAATATTTATCTACATTGCTTATATTGTCAAATAAATGGGCGTGACGTGCTGTCGCAAAAACTAGGGCAACTGATGTCCTTGAATTAACAAAAGATTTAATACCTTGAAAATGATCTATTGGAGATCTTCCTCCCCCTACAACTATTACGTTTTTGTATTTCTTTTCACTTAAAATAGGATACTTGGCATTATCTTCAACATTTACTACTCGATTACTTAAGCTGCGAACTACACTATTGAAGGAATATGTACGATTGGTAACCAAATCCATAACTTCTTTTTGAGGTATTTTGTTGGCACCAGCAATCATATAGGGCAAATTTGTTCCCCAACGATATTTATTCATTAATGGGATAAAGGATGAAATTACATCTCCTAATATATTGAAGTCCACAGGTAAATTATTGTAGGCATTAAGATATGTCAATAGAAGTTCCATGTTCAAATTACCCGCTCCTCGTCCCATTCCAAGAATGGTTGCGTCTACATAATTAACTCCCAATTTTATCGCAGTAATAGTGTTTATTAGACTTAATTGTAGGTTGTTATGTCCATGAAAACCGATAGGGACAGCAGTGTTTTTTTGTACTTCAGTGTAAATATGTTTCAGATCATCTGGTACAATTCCTCCATAACTGTCGACCATGCAGAATAAATCAGCAAAATCATCCAATACCCCTAATTTACTTATAAATTCAGGATAATCAGAAAGCCATTTACTCATATACATGCAATTAAGTCCTACTTCAAATCCCATTTTTTTTATAGTTCTAGCAAGTATAATTGCACGTTCGAAATTAATAGGGTCTATTGCAATGCGAATCATATCAACTAATCCTATTATGGGCTTTAATAATGCATAGGCATCAGAAATAGAGACCTCTTTTTCATTAAGCATTATAGCGAGTTTTTTATTACTCTTTGCTCGAATTTTCTCTAATTCTTTAATTGGAGTATAGCCAAACCTTCCTAAATATTTATTGCTTGAGTTACTTCTATAACCTATCTCTAAATAGTCAATAGGCAATCCGTTCATAGCATTTATATAGGTATCTATTATTTCCTCACTAAAATCCCAATCTGTATAATAGCCACCATCTCGAAATGTACAATCTAAAATTTTAGTCATATTTAATATTTGGAAAATTAACCTTATTAATAATGAAGTAAATATATATCTTCTATTGTAATTAGTTATCTTACAATGGTAATAAATCTTTTTTATGCGTTATCTTTATTAATAATGCCATTATTAAGAAGATCAGTATATAACTTAAAATACTTATCTACAATGGATTTAATAGAGTATTTTTTTATGTTTTCTAAACCTAGATCTATGATATGCTGAGGCCTTTGTATTGCCATTAAGAATCCTTCTTTGATTGATTCTATATCATATGGATTTACTAAAATCGCACCACCTCCTGCCACTTCTTTCATTGGAGAAAGATTTGATGTAACAACAATTCTTCCTGCAGCTTGCCCCTCAATTATTGGCATACCAAATCCTTCTGATAATGAAGGGAAGCTAATAATATCTGAATTAGCATATAGCTTAGCAATCAGTTGATCTGAAATGTTGTAAAATTGATGATATTTTATAGAATAATTTTTTAATTTAAGTTCATTTTCTGTACTCAATTTTCCGACGATGTATAATTCAATAGATAAGTTTTTTAATGATTCAATAACTCTGTCTAAATTTTTATGTGGATTTGTACCTATGTGAAGAATCTTAGGGAGGGGGGAGGGTAATCGATTAGAAAAGGATATTTCAGGTGGAACACAATTATTAATCACATAAATATTCTTTAATGATACGATATTTAAAGCTTCTATTTTACTTTTTTCTGAAATAAACACAGCAGCCTTTGCAAATTTAAGAGTTTTGATAAAGCAAAAATATTTCCATGCCGATTTTAAACTTCTTTTCTTATTTGTATAAAAGCCTAAATCATGAACGGTAACAATTGTTTTATTTCTTCTTAAAAATGGCAATAAATAATGTTCTGTACCTGTTATATGAATAAGATCATATTCATTATCATTAATTTTTTGTATTACGACTCTGATATTCCCGATAAGAGATTTTAGACGATATCCAAAATATGGTAAATAAATATGTTCCACTTCAGCATACTTTTTCATCTCCATTTCGATAGGCTTGAATACTTTTCCTATTGATATGCCCATATTAGGATTTCTATATATATATAGTATTTTCATTTTGAATATCTTATTTTGTTATTTTTTTCGTAATTGTTAATAACAATGTGTATACAAATACTATTTGTATAAATCCTCTAATGATATAGCCTAATTCATCATAGCATCCATTTGCATTTCTAAATCTTCCTATAAAATGATACGTGTAGATAAGGCCACAAATGGAGTAAACAACTCTTTTTTTATCATAATAGGTAAAACAATCAATCAACCAAAAATGACAATAGAAGAGAATAAACTGAATAAAAAAATACCAATATCCCCAAGTTGCTAAACCATCAGCCAAATGACTGGTTACTCTTAAGCCGGCAAAAATAGGGGCTTGATTGGATAAGGCATAAAGATAATCTCCTCGAGAATAGATATTATCTTTTTCCACTTTAATTTGAAAGAAATTGAGTATAGGGGTGGGAAATATATTAATAACTCTTTTTATAAAATCTCTTTGCATATTTTTATTACCAAAACCCACTCGATTGGCATGATACAATGTCATGTCGGATATACGGATATTGCTGTATCTATTAAGTGCAAAGTTATCCAAATAATCTTCTGTCCAGCCTTCCTTATTCTTATTAACAACTACTTGGTTGAAATCATATTCTTTTTTCTTTTGTGCTAGTTCATCTTTGTTGAGATATAAACTTAAGGTTTGTTGAAATAATTCTTTTTTACTGATATTACTTCTACTACCTCTCATGATAAGCATAGCATCCGAAATATCAGATAGTTGGGGAATGATAAGCCCTATAGCTATCAATGCAATGAAAGGAACTTTGGATGAGATGTATTGTTGATAACTGGTTTTACTCTTGATAATAGCTAAAAAGGTAAGTATAGCCAATAGCATAATGGGCTCGAGCAGCGCTTGTCTACTATTTCCTGTAAAACATAAAAGTATTATAAAGGTTATATAAAGACTGATTTTAGGATTGGTTTTAAATACATCTTTACTAAAAGGATTGTATAAGATGGGGAATACCATTATGAATGGTGCATATTTGGCAAATACAAAGGTCTGGATAAGCTTGTGAAAAGCATCTCCGGTTTCTATTTTACCCACAAATTGAAGATAAATTTGAGTGAGTAACCCCAAAAAACCCAAACACCAGAATTGTCTTTCATTCAGTGGCTTGTAAAATCCAATGGAATTTAATGTGTGTGTGATGATATTATTTGATGGTCGTCTGTGGGTAACCAAAGCAAACGCCAGGCAGGAAACAATATAAAGGAGCAATTCCAACAAAAAAGTCTGTTCGCCCATCTCAAATCGATAAGAGATAGGTTTGAATTCCAATAACGTGGCAAATAGTGGTAGGATTCTATACATACTCATGGACAGAAAAACCAGGAAACTGAATGGATGTAAAAGGATAATGCTTCGATGGAGGAAAACTCGACTGAATATCACCCACGAAACAATAGTCATGAAACAACCTACGATGTTGACTGGACTATAAAAGAGGATAACTTCCAGTAAACAAGCGATAAATAGGGCTATATCACCTACCTTTCGAGTGTTTTCTAATAATTGATGTTCCATTATTGATGGCTTCTGATTATATCTAACAAGTGTCGTATTGTCTCTTCGTTGGAATATCCGAAATCCTTGCATCTTTGGTTACCGGCTTTAGCTATATCCCTTCGTTCTTTGTCGTGCGATAGGTAGTATTTACACTTTTCAAGCAATTCTTCATCGGATGAAAAGAAATCCGCTTCTTTACCCTCAACGAACATGTTTTGGTGTTCCGTGGTTCTTTCTGCCAACATGAATCCACCACATGCCGGTATCTCAACCGTACGTGTGGTTTGTAAATCATCGTTCATTTTTCGGAGAAAGCAAAGAGATATTTTAAAGGCTTGCAATGCTTTGGAGTAATCTTCTGAAAACAATCCGCCGGTGATAATCGTCAGATTCGGGCTGTAATTATTATATTTCTTCCATTTCTCATCTCCAAATACTTTCACTTTGATACCATGATTTGCCAAATACAGAATGCTCCGACAACGCTCTTCTTCCCAACTTCCTACAAAACCAACGTCTCCACCTAATCGGAAGATTTCTTCTTGTGTTAAAGTGTGTGGATAATGAAATTGGGCTTCATAACTGTTGTTTACAAAATAGATTCTTTTTGCTCCTAATGATTTCATTTCATCTAAAATATATGATTTATTGGTGAAAATAAAATCATAGAAGGGAATGCACTCTAGATATTGTTGAGATTGGTTATGGCGTAACGCCATGTTGTCAGGCGAATAACTGGCTATAATGGTGTCGGGGGATTTTTCTTTAATAAAAGCCAATGTAGATGCATCAATCGTAACGCCTTTATCTATCCAAACAATGTCATACTTGTTTTTTGATATCTGTTCCTTAATACGAGCATTTTCACGGTTCCCTTCTGGTAATTTTATAGGAAGCCCCCATAAAAAGAGATGGTAAGCGATACGATACCACAAGGAAGTATGTTTTGCAGAGGTATCAATGGCATCGACAGTCTCTGCATTTTTCTCTAAAGCCCAATGTCTATGCAAAGAAGTATTGCTTATTTTGGCAAAAGTACCGACAGATAGTATCTTCATGACATTTGGATTATTTTATTGATAAACTCCGCATATCGTTTGCCGTAAGCTTCCCAAGTCAATTCTTGAATGGCTTTTCCCGCATAAATTACATTTTTCTCTGTCATAGATTCAAAACTCTTTAATGCTTCTTCAATGGCCTTTTGAACATCATGAGATGTGTAATCCTTGATAATATGGATGTATTCTGGGTGTTCTACCATTTGTTTTAAATCAACCGCACCGCTATCAGCACTGCCGATTAGAGGTAAATTACAAGCTATAGCTTGAGCTTGTACCATGGCTAATCCTTCTTCTCTGGAAGGGAGCAGGAATATTTTAGCTTGATGATAGTAATTAATTAATAATGATTGGTCAACAGAATCAATGTGTGTAAAACGTGTATCTTGAGGAAACTCCAAATCTCCAATGGCACCTACATGTAGAAAGTGATAATTGGTGTTTTGAATGGCTTTTATGATTAAATCACATCCTTTTCTATAACACCAATTCCCCACCATAATGATATCAAATTTTTTGCTAGTATTGTGACATAGCTTAAACATAGATAAATCAACGCCATAAGGATTGATGAATAATTTATTTTCGGGATAATGATGGAGCAGAAAACTTTCCTTTACATGATTGGTTGCAATAGCGATATAGTCAGCTATTTCATATCCTTTCAATTCCCTTTTGACATTGGCTGAAGGAACGGGAGATTTCCCTTTTAATGAAGGGATAGATTCGAGAATTCTTTTTTGTTCCAAGATGTGTTTGGATCCTCTTTCAAGAATTACAATGCTTCCATTTTTTTTTGCTTTTATGGGTGAATAAATAAAATCTCCACTCATACAAATAAGAATGTCGCATTTACGCATATAGTAACTTGTGAATAAATCTTGTACGTAAATACGCAATTGATTGAAAAAACGTACTTTTGGGAAAAGTAACTTTTCTAGGAATAGAAAAGGAGCAATAAAATAAATGATGGATTGATTACAATGCTTGGGCAAACCAAACCGAATAGCACGTTTGGTGGGTACAAATGAATAGAATTTAACATCAAATCCATTCTTATCTAATTCTCTGGCTAAATCACATACATGAAATCGACCAGGAGAGAGTATGTTGATTATCATTCTACTATTAATACTTAATATATGAACATGAATTTAATCAGCTACACAGATCTGAAATTGGGAAGAATGCTTTTAATCTGATTTGTTTGTATTATGATAAATGAGATTTCTTGAATTGGGTAAAACCCATATGGTCATCATTATTTCGTAGATTAATAGACCAATAGCAAATCCCGTAATTTCATACTTTAATCCTAAGATATAAGAGGTTAATACGGAAATAAAGGATGAGACGATATCTCCAATAGCAAGTTTTTGTGGTTTATTGGAAGCGGCAAATACTGCACTGGATGTCCACCATATGGAATTCGTTATAATGATAAGAATGAAAATATACCACAAATGAGATTCAATGTTAATATTTTCGTTTATCCACCAATTATATATTTTATTACCAAATAGTAGTAGGAGTACAGAAGAGAATATTGCAATAGAGACACTTCCATATTGGGCTAAACAATATACTTTCTGTACCGATTTATAATTCCCTTTTCCAATTTCATATTGTAATTCAGGAAAAATACTATTTTTAATGATGGAAATGACTTGGTTGATGGAACGTGATAGTGTTTTTAATGTATTGAAGACAGTAACAGCATAGGCACCTATGCTAATTCGAATTAGTAGGGTGATGCCTTGGTTGTATAATGATTGTGAGATGGGAGCTGCCAGATATGAGATACCTTTTTGAGTTATGCTTATTATTTCACTTTTTGAAAGTAACGGTGATTCTCTCCAATTGTCAAGTTTAATTCGGTGAAAACTATAAACTGTGTTACCTATGTTGTAGATAAGCGATGATAACAATTGTGAAAAAGCAAGGAGTACAATATCGCCTTTTATATATAGGATAAATAAAATCAATATCACATTGAATATGTTGTAACCAGTTTTAATGTTTATTCCTAATGCCGCAAGTCGCAATGCTCTATAATAACCTTGACTATATGTTCCAATAAACCCGATGATTCTGGCACCGAGTAGACATGATAGTGATAAGATGGTATCCTGCTCTTTGAATATTAACTGATTAAAAACGCCAATGTTTTGCAAACTTACAATAATTAATAATGATAATAATATGCAAGTAAATATGACAGCCCCCATAATGAGAAATCCTGTTTTTGCAATAGAAGCAGCTTTGTCCTTATCGTTGGATACATAAGATAGAACAAATGAATTTGATATGGCCGTACCAAAACCGAAATCTGCAAATGCGAGCATTGTGGGGATGGCTGTAATGGTGAGCCATTCTCCGTATTCAGTTGCTCCCCAGGCTGATATGTAGAATGGTATAAGAACTAATTGTTCGCAAGCTCTTACGGCAGTTGCCAATGATGATGAAACACCATTTTTTATTATATTTCTTTTTAGGATTCCCATCCTTAAATGTACTTTTTAATTTCGTTTTTGAGATTGAACAATTCTTGATCGATTCTATCCATATTGGGATACATAATACCATTATTCTTTTTATAGTCAAATCCCATTCTTTCAAAAATACCGGCTCTGGCGGTGTTGAATGTGAAACGAACTGGCTTGTTACATGCTAATCCAACAGCACATGCATGGACTCTATCAGAAACAACAAATTCACATGATTTGGTAACATTCAGATAGGATATGGGATTGAAACTGATAAAACTGTTTGGGGTTGCAAAATTAATATGGTTGAAGCGCGTGTTTAAATTCTGTATGGTGCGGACAATCAGGTAATCGCCAATATCTTTTTGATGTTTTCTCATAAAATCCAAGTGTCTGGAGTATCGATGAGGAAGGCCTAATATGGTTTTTTTGTGTTTAATTTCTATATCTTCTATGGATTGGATATGTTTCTTGTCGTTTTTTAAGATATATGTTGGTTCTAATTCTGTATAAAAACTGCTAATGAAAAATGGCTTTTCTAATTTGAATGTTTGCAAGGGTAGTACTCTATCTACTATAAAAGCGGTACATATTCCATTGTATATGTTTTTCACATACTCTTTAAAGTAGTGATAAGTTACTTCGTCGCGTGTAGAGATAAACAAAGGAGGATAGTTATTAAAAAATACTACGAGTTCTTGAACTTCGACACTTGTCATATTACATCCCGATACGCTGATTAAAGCATATTCAGCTCTTCTACTTTTAATTTCTTTTATTTTGTTAGAATAATTCTGTAAAAATCCGTGCATTATAGGACCTGAGAAAATATGTATATCTCCTTGTTCGTACTGCATCAGTTCCAAACTATTCTTTAATTGTAGATTATTGTTGATTCTGAAAGCTCGTTTTATTGGACCTTCTCCTATGTATATCTCATGATTAGGATATAAGTCTTTCAGCAATTTGAATAATGCTGTTTGATACCATCCGTCTCCTACATTGTTCCAAGTGGAGTCTTCTACTATTATTTTCATGACTTATAAGTTTTAAAGAGGGTAACTTTGTTTTATATACCCATTCTAGTTTTTCTTGTGAGGTTACTTTTATTTAATAAAGTGTTGAAAATATGCGTCAAAAGTGTCAGGAGGGCTTAAGTGGCTGATTGACAGGGGTAATTCCTGACTTTTTTGCCTGATTTTTTGCTTTCAGAAAAATCAGGAATGTGTGAGGGGTAAGTGGTAAAGTAATGGTTTATGGGTTGTAAAGCAATGGGTTAGGCGTGGTAAAGTGACGGTTTATAGTTGAAATAGGGCTGACTTTTTCAAAACGGAAAAATCAGGTGAAAAAGTCAGGGTTTGGTGTTGTGAATCAGTGGGTTATGGGGTGCTGATTCATCTGATTCTTGTTTTTTTTAAGTTGTATGTTGTTTATACCCCCTTTTATACCCCCTCCGCTTCGCTCGTCCCCCTTGCATGGGGACAGTTGAACGTCCCTTTTTTATACCCCTTCCCCCTTCGGGGACTTCCCCTTTCAGGGGCAGAGTTTCAACGTCCTTTTTTATACCCCCTTCGCTTCGCAGCTACACTACGTTTAGCACTCCTTTGGGAAGCTAAAGCTTCCGTCGTCGCAAGCAACGCTTATCTCGCGTTGCCCCCTTACATGGGCAGAGTTTCAATGCCCCCGTCGCTTTTATACCCCCTCCGCTTCGCTCGTCCCCCTTACATGGGGACAGTTTGTTTTTTTTAGTGGGTGTTAACGAGTGGTGGGTTTAAATACTTGCTATGGTAAATTTAAATATTTCCTGTGGTGAAATCAAATACTTCCAGTGGTGTGTTTGAAAACTTCCTGTGGTGCGTTTGGGGGTGGAGGCTGTATCTTTGGGTAATACTCTTCCTTCCTATCAGGTGGGGGCTGACAGGGAAGTTGGGGTGCCGTAAGGATACAGTGTTGGGCATACTCCACCGCACAAGAGGCTGGGCCTCACGGAGTTTTTTGTAGGCTTACTTGCTATAACAAAACAAATGTACATAAAAAAACGTGAATAAATGTTTTTATTCACGTTTTTTTATCTGAGGGAGAGGGTTAACGTAATTATACCCCCTCCGCTTTGCTGCTACACTACGTTTCGCACTCCTTTGGGAAGCTAAAGCTTCCGTCGTCGCAAGCAACGCTTATCTCGCGTTGCCCCCCTTTCAGAGGGACAGTTTTTTATTTGGTAGAGGGAATCATGTAGCGGACCTGGACCTTGACGCAGCGGTTGAGCTTGGCGTTGAGGCCGCGGGTGCTGCTGTCCTTCACTTCGCCGATGGGCGAGGCGAGGGCGTTGATGACAAAGTCGACGCCGGTCTTGCCGAACTTGTTGTTGCCCTTCAGCCACTGGATGGCGGTCTTGGCACGGTTGAACGCGAGGGTGTTGTTGCGTTCGAAGCCGACCTTGAGAGCGTCCTGGCCGGTGTAATTGTCCTGGCTGGTGGCGAGGCCTTCGGCATGGACATCGAGGATGCGGCCGTTGCGGAAGATGTTCTGCAGGGTGGCTACCGCGCTCGGATCGGCATATTGCTGGATGTAGCCGTCGTTGCCTTCGAGGGCGGCATAGACATCGGCAAAGCTGAAGAGGTCGGAGTCATCGGCTACGGGCATGTTTTCCTTCACAACACTGAGGCCACGGTGGGCGTTGAGGCCGAAGGACTGGGTGTCCTTGTAGTTGTCGGCTTGGCTCAGGCTCTGGCCCTTGGTTTCATCGTCGATGCGGTAGTACCAGGTGCGGTTGCCGTCGTAGATGGGGGCGTAGTAGTAGTCCATCTTGTCTTTGAAGTCCTTCATAGCGGCTGCATCCATACTGAGTGACAAAGGGGCGTCGGCCAATTCGTAACCTAAGGCGAGGCCTTCGGCATCGTCGATGAAGCTGGCGTTGCGGGTGGGGTTGTCCTCGGTCTTCAGACCAGCCAGGGAGCTACCCTTGGACAGACGGGAACGGACAGCGGAGTTGTCGGTGAACTTCTTCTGGGTGAACAGACCGCCGGCCAGGTAGTGGATGGCGTTGACGGGGGCATCGGCCACAATGGGGGCGTCGTTGCGACCCGAATAGTTGTTGGGGAAGAAGATGTAGAAAGTGAAGGTGCCGTACTGGTCGCACTCTTTCTGCTGGTTGAGGTAGATGTTGATGGTCTTGTCGTATTCGAAGGCTTCGATGCGGCAACGTTCCCATCCGCGCTTCTTGAAGTAATAGGTGACACCGACATTGAAACCGAGGTTGCTATCGAACCAGTTGCTGTCGGTATCAATCTTCTTGGTGACAATGTTGTCGAAATTGGTCTGGTAGAAGAGGCCGTGGAAACGGAAGTCGAGCGACCAGCTCTTCTTGCGGTTGAAGAAGCGGCTGTACTGGAACTCGAGGTGGCCGCTCCATTCGTTGAGCTGAGGGCCTCCGGTGTCGAAGTGGTGGGTGGTACCGATACCGGCAGACACGATGAACTGGTTCATCAGGCGGTCGGAGCCAATGCCTTCGTAGCCCTTGAAGAGGCGGCTGAGGTTGAACATGGCATTGATGCTGAAGTCCCACCACTTGATTTTGGTCTTCCAATAGTCGAGGCCACGGTCGTCCTTCATGGCTTCGCCGTACATGTAGTTGGTTTCCTGCATGGTGTAGCTCTTGGAGTTGGACAGGCCGAACTGTACCTTGGCACCGATGCCGGGGGTGAACCACTTACCGGCTCCGACGTAGAAGTCGGGGGTGATGCGGTGGGAGAACTTGCCGATGCCGGCATAGTCGCCGAAAAAGGCGTGGGCTCCCACGTTACCGAACATGAACCAGTTGTCCCAGAAACGGTTGGTCACGACACGATACACGTCGTCGGTAGGCTGGGAGAGGTCGCTGCCTCCTACGGCCATGCGGGTGGTGTCGGATTGTACTAACTGGTATTCTTCTCCTTCAATCATGATTTGTGCCTGAAGGCTGAGGGTGGTCAGCAGCAACAGGACAAGGGTTAATAGTTTCTTCATATTTCTTTGTTGTTTAAGTCTTTTATTTGTTAGTAGTTAAAGTAGTTATCGCTTAGCTAGTAGTTAAAGTAGTTATCACTTCGCTTCGCTCGTTAGCCCATACTTTTGTTGATGTTTTCATAGTCGAAACTATTGGCTTTAACTCCTCTAACTCCTTTATCTCCTTTAACTTCTCTAACTCCTCTAACTCCTCTAACTCCTTCATAAAAATCATCCCTCTTTCCCGTATCCATATCCGTAGCTGTACTTGCGGCCGTAGCCGTAGTACTTGCCGTACTTGCCGTACTTGCCATAGCCGTAGTAGTAGCCGTACTTGCGCTTGGTCATGTCCATGCCGTTGACAATGGTACAGATATTGGGGAGTTTCTTCTGTTCGTGAAGGTCGTTGATGAGAGTGTAGTCGGCCTTGTGGGTGTAGTCGGCACGACAGACGTAGATGCTGACATCGGCGGTGCGGGCAATGAGCTGGGTGTCGCTCACCATACCGATGGGGGCGGTATCGAGCACCACGTAGTCGAACTGTTCCTTCAGGTTGTTGATCATGCGGTCGAGCGATTCGCGGGCCACCAACTCGGTGGGGTTGGGCGGCACGGGTCCACCGGGCAGGATGAACAGACGGTCGGAAACGCCACTGGGCTGGATGAGGCTCAGGAGGTCCACTCCGTCGGGGTCGGCCAGATACTGGCTTACTCCGTTTTCCTTGCGCGAGATGTTGAATATCTTGTTCAGACCGGGCTTGCGGATGTCGAGGCCGACGAGCACCACTTTCTTGTTCAGCATGGTGAGGCTCAGGGCCAGGTTGCTGGAGATGAAGGTCTTGCCTTCGCCGGTGGTGGTGGAGGTGATGAGGATGACCTGCTGGCCCTTCTGCATCATGTAGAGCACGTTGGTGCGGATGTTGCGGAAGACTTCGTCCATCAGGTTGTTCTTGTTTTCCTGTACCACAATGGAGGCCTTGTCGGTGGCATCGTGCAAGGGGATGTCGCCGATGATGGGCAGGGAGGTAATCTTTTCGACGTCGGCGCGGCCCTCGATGTTGTACTTGAACACATCGTAGAGGTAGATGATACAGATGGGTACCACCAGACCGATGATGAGGGCAACGAGGTAGATCATCTGGCGCTTGGGCGAGATGGGGGCGAGGTCGGCCAAGGCTTCGTCGACGGCACGGGCGTTGTTGGCGGTAGAGGCCAGGGTGATGGCGTTCTCTTCTCGCTTCTGCAACAGCATGAGGTAGAGGTTGGCCTTGATTTCCTGCTGGCGAGACATGCTGACAAACTGACGTTCCTGGCCGGGGGCGTTGGCAATCTTGCCGTAGTACTTGCTGGCCTGGCGTTCGAGGTCGGCCTGGGTGATGAGCAAACCGCGGCGCACACTGGCGATGGTGGTGAGGACGTTGTTGTGCATCAGGCGGATGCTGGCGTCGAGGTTCACCACGGCGGGGTTGCTCTCGGACGAGGCACGAAGCAGACGCTTGCGCTCGATGAGCATTTCATTGTAGCGGTTGATGACTTCGCTCAGGCCACGGTCGCTCAGACCTACGTCGGCAGGAAGTACCTCGAAGGCATTGTCGGGGTTGTTGGCATGGGTCTCGAGGTATTGCACCAAGCGGAGCTGGGTGGCATTGTCGGCACGACGCTTTTCGTATTCGGAATTTTCGGTCAAAGCCAACTGGGCGTCGCTATGAAGGTCGGTGAGGCCCGACTGGCGCTTGAAGTCTTCCAGTTCCTGTTCGGTGGTGCCCAGCTCGGAATTGATAATCTGGATACGTTCGTCGATGAACTCGGCGGTTTTGGTGGCCACTTCGTTCTTGTCTTCGTTGGCTTCGCGGTTATAGAGCTCGATGAGCTTGTTGATGAAGTCCTCGCCACGGCGCACATGGGTGGTCTTGAGGGCCAGCTGGGCGATGGTGGTGGTCTTCGAAGTGGGTTCGATGGTGAGGTTGCCTCCGTAGCCACTGCCTACGATGCGAGGGGCCTTGATGACGGCCTTCACCTGGCTGGCGGTCTGGACAGGGATGCTGTCGGTGGCGCTGAAGCTGAAGGTGCCGTGGGGAGTGGTGATGAGGGCCGGCAGGTGGTCGAAGCTCTTGGAGTAGACTTCTTCGCCAATCTCGATGGTGGCATCGAGCTTATTGCCGGGATGGAGGTTCATCAGGACGGTGGCAGGGCTCATGAACTTGCCGGCTTCCTGAGGGGTAATCCATACGCGGACGGGGGTGCTGCGGTAGATTTCCACTTCGTTGAAACGACCTTTGGCGTAGTAGCTGATGTAGTGGTCGAGGTCTTCGACTACCTTCTTGATGAGGGTGCGCGAATGGAGGATTTCCATTTCGTTGTCGAAGTTGCTGGTGGAGGTGATGAAACCGAGCTCTTCCAAGTCGTTCAGGCTGTTGGACTTGCTGCTCTTGTCGTCGTCCTTGATAAGGACGGAGGCGGTGATGTTATACACGGGCGGGGTGTAGCGCAGGTAGAGCCAGGCGGCTGCCAGACAGACGGCAAGGCTGGTGGCTATCCAGGGCCAGTGAATGAGGTAACGGAACAGGATTTCCTTGAAATCGGTCCGCTTTTTCTTGTCTTCCCAAAACAGGTCTTCGTATAGGTCTTCGCTCATAATCTTCTTATTTGGTGCTTGTAGTTGATTTTAATCTACAAATATAATGGTTTATTTTGATTATTTGATTTTTTTAACTAAAAAAGTGCGATGTTTACTTTTTTCCTTACTGGCAGCACCCTCCTCTTTGTCATCCAGAGGAACGTAGTGACGAAGGATCCCGGTAACATTGCGCAGCTTCACAACTATATGCTACCGAGACTCTTCGCTACGCTCTGAGTGACAGGGAGGGGGGAAACAAAACATCAGCCTCCCGTTGGGGAGGCTGATGCTGGGGATGTGGAGGGATTCTCCTTTTCTGTTATGGACATGTTTTATTTCTGGAGTTCTATCACTTCGACTTTTCTGATTGTGGCTGTACCATTGTATTTACGACCTTGCCACAAGACATGGATGCCGTTGTTTGAATCAGAAATGGTTGAGTTGAAGTATTCCACTTCGTAAGTCTTGTAATCATCGCTCTGTGTGAATTCCAGGGTATTATACATTGCACCAATTTGTTCCCAACCGCCTAAGACTATCTGTGCTTGTCCGCTGTTCGTAGCTTTCATGGTGATGCGCACAATGTAGTTGCCACCTGCTTGTACATTGAAACCACGGGCTATTTGTAATTGCAAATCCCAGATGTTTCCTCCTGTGTTATAGTTGGTGATGACCAAGGCATTATCCTCTTTAGTAATCGATGCGCCATCTGGGGTTTCCTTCCACCAGCCATTGTTGTAGTCGATTGTCGAAAAATCGGTGGTGTGGATGGTCGTAGAATGTCCCAGGATTTCCAACTTGAGATTGTCAAAGTAAATGACACCTTGATAGTGTCCCAAGTCGAAGAGCAGGCGGGTTGCGCCATCGTTGTTGCAAGTGATACGTACTTGGACAGTCTGCCATTCGGTCGTAATAGGAATATTATTGGCTAAATGTCCTTGAACACCATTGGCACTTCGGAATCCGCCGGAGAATGAACCAGTGGTGCTTTCTCCCTTGATGTCTAAGGTCAGCAGGTAGGTTGTTTCATTCGTGATTTTTCCATCCAATCCGGTGTAGACAATTTCATTTAACCAATTGTCTACGCTTTGGTTGTTGGTATACTTCAGCACATTTCTGCCATCGATGTTTGTCGTTGAAATGGTAGCTGTACCTTGTTGGGTGACGTTGCCGGCATCATCTTTCTTCTGATTGTTATAAATACCGCACTTGTGTCCGTTTTCAAAATCGTCGAAGAGGATGTATTCGATGGCTCTGATTTCGATGCGTTCAATGTTCTTCGCATCGCACCAGAAGCGGAACGGTACTTTGTTGTCCACCACTTCCTGTTGCCATTCGCTGGCCATTACGACTCCTTCGAGAGTGCCGTTTTCGCTGGTACCCAATGAAACTTTCAAGCCAAGGCCGGCTGAAATGGTCTGGGTTACCCCTTGCTTAGCCACGACGGTGATGTTATTGCCAGTGTTGCTGAACCAACTTGAAGGCAAGTCAATCACTTCATTGTAGTAAGTAGGATGCTTATAGGTAGTCAATGTATCTTGTAAATAGCCATTCACATATACCGGAATGCTGTCCGGTACGTATTCTGGTTCTTGTGGCTTTTCTACTTCACCGCCTCCAGTGCCACCACCGTTTTCGCCTTCGGTGCTTGTATAGTCCACCAAGTGTTCGGTCTTTCTGTTGTTGTACCAGAAGGCGCTGGCTTCTTCATTACGGGTCCATCCGCCAAAGTCGGGATATGCATCGAGAATGAGCGTACCTTCGGTTGGCCAGTTCCAGTTGCCCGGCAGAATCATCATCTGAGGGGCTTTGTTGTGTGCAGAGTCCTTCATGTTCTCTTCGATGTAGATGGATCCTTTCTCGATGTACAAGGAAGTGCCGTAACCCTTCTTCACTTCAACGGTAAACAGGTCCTTGTTGATGGTGTAGTCAGTGGGAACCGTGAGGGTGATGGTATCGCCGGGGATAATATCCTGTCCCTTGCGTACGTTCAATGGCTTGTAAGGATTGAACGAATTTTCTTTCATCGTCGCATTCGGGTCAATCAGTTTGTGGAAGTCGTCATCGCTTTCGGTGGCGTTGGGCCTGAACGTACAGATGTTATGTTTGTTGCCGTTCTGGTCTTTGTAATGAAGCTCTACAGGCAATGTACCGCCGGAGGCCAACGGAATGATGTTCAGTTTGTCGCTGCCGCCCACGTGGCTCACCTTGAACACCACGTCGTTGAAGTCGTAGTCGCCGGTGTTGCCCAAGTCTTCGCAGGCAATGATGAACGATTCTTCTTCAATGTCTTCAATGACCCCCTGGTCGGTACGCACGTCGGCATCTACCAACAGCAGAATGTCGTTCATGTCCTTGTCGATACCGTCTTCGAAACCGAGGATGGTGTGGCCCTTGTAGTTATAGGTCACGGCCGACACTTCGCCGATGCCGCTCTTACCGGTAATGGTGTCTTTCTTTTCTTCTACACGGCGGTAGTCGTAGAATTCATAGATGTCCTTGTTGTAGTCGGGAAGGGAGTATACCAACGTCTTGTGATAATCATTATAGCTGGAGGTCAGCGGAGAATCTGTCACGTCGTAAGCATACTGGCCGTTATTCTTCCGGACATAGTTGTTGTAGATGAAGAAACCGATGTGGGTACCTTCGGGGAAGGTATATGTCGGTTCCTGGTCGTAATTTTTGCCATAGTATACCAGTTTGTACTTGGTGCCATGGATATACAAGGGCTTGATGCCTGTTGCCTTGGCCGAATCGGAGGGGTTAGGGTTCCATTGGGTGGTGCCGTGCGAAATAAGGTTGCCGAGGCCCGAACCGTTGCCGAACGTTTCAGCGTGGTCCCAGTCGGTTGCGTTATCCCGGTTGATACGAAGGTTGTTCTGTGGACGGGCATCGTTCATCAGGACAATCTTATGTGCGTTTTTGTAGGTTTCACCTTCGTTGGGGTTCCAATAGAAATAGCCGAATGAGTTGTAGAAGCCGGTAGCACCGAAGATGTAGGTCAGCTCGATTTCTGTCGGGCTTTGGGTGACGTATTCAACGCCTTGGGTGGCCTTGGCGCGGTTGTCACGGCTTTCCTGGAAGATGGCTGTCTGGCCATTGGCATCGTGGATGATGGGGTAGATGGAGTCGCGGAAGTTCAAGCGTACTCTCTCCGTGTGCTTGTTATGCTCAAAATAGTGCAGATGCCCCATATCGACGGTGGTATTGTAGGCACTGTCCTTCAATTCGCAATATTCGTTCAACCCGTTACGATGGGCTTCGGGTACATCAATGGTACAGTTTTCTGCCCAAGCTCGTTCGTCGTTGATGAGTCGGCTCAGCAGACGAGTGGCGATGGTCTGTGGGGTGACGGCCAGATTGGTTCCTTCGAGCATGAAATAGCCTTCGAAGGTGATTTCCTGATGGGCATTGGTCACTCGGACGTAGACATCCTTGTGGCCTTTCAGCATGTCGAACTTCACCTCGCCGGTACCGTTGATGGTGGTACGAGCCAGCAGGCGGCAATTCTTGTCGAGTGGATGGTGGGTGTAGATGCATACCAATTGTTCGCCTTCGGCTTCCTGAGTCAGGTCGAAGGTGGCATTGATTTGCTGGGCTACGCTCCAGTCGTGCTCGACGGGGATGGGGCCGATGAGTTTCAGCCATTGCTTGTTATAGTACTTCTTGGCTTGCTCAAAATAATAGTCGTCGTCAAGACACGATGTGATGATGGCGCTTAAGGAAAGAACGGCAACCACGATGAGGGCCATTCTGGAGTGTAGTAGGTTACGCTTCATATCTGTAGCTTGGTTAAAACATACAAATATACGGCTTTATTTTAATTATTTATGTTTTTGTAAAAAAAAAGTATGGATGTTTACGGTACGTAACGTAGAATTTCTTGTATTTCTTTCCAAAGTCCAAGGCAAAAGTCTTTTGGTCTTTGTTGATGAGTTACCCCTTTCATTAACAAGAAGCAAAGGACATATTAGCAGTAGACAGCCGTCAAATTAGCTGTAAAGCATCGCACAATTCACTCTTCCACATGCTGTGGAATTACTCTTCCACATATTGTGGAAGATATTCTCCACATATTGTGGAAGATGTTTTCCACATATTGTGGAAAAGCGAATAAAGCGGCTTTCTGAAGTGAATAAGATGGCTTTTTGCAGCTAATTCGGTGGATATTTGCATAAAATCATACTTCATTGAGGAACTTCACAGTAATCCGCTGATTATCAGCGAGTATGAAGTTCCTACCAAAGTGACGAGGATTTTTGTTTACTCTATATGTTTCCGAGACTCTTCGCTTCGCTCTGAGTGACAGGGGAGGCTTATATAAAAAAAACTCCCTCAACTTTTTGGAGTTGAGGGAGATTATGTAAGAGGATTAGTTTGCTGCGGTGATTTCGATGTTACTAATAAATTGACTTGAATCCTGCGTGTTTATATAAATATTAGCACCTTCTTTATCTTTCATTTTAGTTATAGTTTCAGCAGATATTGAATAATCTTTATATTCAGACTGAAAATAATCTCCATTAATATCACTACCAATACTATTGTTTTCATTATCAAGGCACTTTAAAATGATATTAATACCATAATAAGGGTTGCCATTGTCTTTCTTGTAGATTCTTATTGTTAATCCATTATCTATATTGGTGATTTTATTTCTTATATCTTTAAATGGTATGATTGCTTCTCTTTCTCCTGTACAATAACTCATCCAATCAGTCTTGTTAGTAATCACAATACTTGTCACGGTATTCGGTATGCGGATTTCTGTGGCAGTGCTTGAATTTACCATTGTATTCTGTACTTCTATCTTCAAGTAACCATTGTTGTTGGTAACAGTTGTGTAACCGTTCTGTTCACCTACCGTTACATTCTGAATCTGTGAATTTTGGTCGCTGGAAGTAAATTCAATTGTAGCGCCATTATTCCCAAATGTACCAGCAGGAATGGTAACGTAATAACTACCTTCTGAACCTTCTAATGTAAGTGCATTTTTAGCTACACCATCTACTGTTAATTCAACAGTTTTAGTTGTTGGCTGTTCGCCACTATTAAGATTCACGATACTGATAGCATTAATGCCATAAGTGTTGTTCAGAGGTAAGAAGATAACTACGTATTTTCCTCCTTCACTTTCAGTAATATCTCCGCTTTTGTTTTTATCGATATCAGCTTCGGTTATGGTTATTTCGCCATCGGAGATATTAGGATTGTTATTAGCTCCGATTATTCCGCCTTGGCCATTTTGACCACTAGGATTGACAGGCGATGTTGATGTAAATGTAATGGTAGCTCCATTATTGCCTGCATCGAAATATTCGGCTGGTATCTTAATCAAATCTAAATTAGATTGTACAATCTGCAAATCACTCTTTTCAACTCCATCTACAGTGACAGTAATGCCGTTAGTTTCCGGCTCTTCGCTACCACCATTACTTTGATAGTTATTGGTAATTGTAACTCCGTTCACTTCGCTGAAGTTATCTGTACTGTTTTGCCAGATGTAGATTCTTACAGGGCCGGTCACTTGCGAAGCATCAACGGTCAAAGTGTTGGAACTTGTCCATGCCAATTGGTTGTTGTCCGAAACACGTTGGAGTGCGATACTATTTCCGGTTGCGCTTATTCCGCTGATTACAATTTGTGTATTTCCACTGGATGCAAAATATTCTTCAGAGAGTTCGAGGTAATCGTTTCCGTTGTTATCTGTCTGAATTGTACCAATAGATACTTGGTCGACAGTAACAGCTATGCTGTATTTTGTAACAGCAGGTTTTTCCACTTCCGGATTATCTCCACCAGTACCGCCAGAACCACCTTGGTTGCCGTAAGAGCCTACCAATTTGTCTTCGGCGATATCGTTATGCTCATTGTTGTTGGTATACCAATCGGTGTGTTGTTGTTGGTCAGCATTCCATTGTGCGAAACGGGGATAGCCCGAATGGATTGGCATACTTTCCTTTGGCCAAATCCAATTGCCAGGCAGTATCAGCATCTGGGGCGCTTTTTGTTCCTTGTCATTTACCATGCTTTGCTTGATGGTAATGGATGTTCCTTCGTTCTTCTCAACTTCCACACTGAATCCATGTTGGTTGATACTATAGTTTTGAGGAACATTGTCAATAGTAATGCTATTTCCAGCAGTACCTTTGGTATCGGCATTGATAGGTTTCCATAAGTCGCCTTGTTTGTTTGCATTTCCGTCAATCAATTTATGGAAATCTTCGTTGCCAACTGGTTGGTCATTGTAATACAACTTGATGGGGTAGGTACCGCCTGCTGCTAAAGGAGTGACGGTTAATTGATTGCTACCACCTACGTGGCTGACACTGAACACAGCATCGTTGAAGTCGTAGTCGCCCACAGAGCCCAAGTCTTCGCAAGCGATAATCCATGATTGAGTTTGTGGAGTATTGTTGCTACCGCCCAAATTGACCACTTCACCGCCAGCCACTTCCACGTTGGCATTGACTACAAAAAGAATGTCGTTCATGTCCTTGTCAACTCCATCTTCAAAGCCCAAAATGGTCTTACCCTGATAGTTGTAGGTTACAGCTGATATTTCACCTTTATCAATATTTACGTTATAATTATTATTACCATTCTGTTGTTGGTAGTCACTTTCATTGATTCGGTAATTGTAACTTTCTTTAATGGCCTGATTGTAGGCAGGAATGGAATATACTAAATTCGTGCGATATGTTGAATTTGTTTCTACGTCCTTTGGATTTTGGCGTCCATATGCATAGTCACCATTGGATGAATATGGGGAACCTTGATTATTGCTTGTGCGAGAAGTGTCCCAGTAGTTGGTGTAGAGGAAGAAGCCGATATGGGTACCAGCAGGGAAAGTGGTAGTTCCTGCAGATTGATAATCTTCTCCGTAATAAAGAAGTTTGTAACTTTGGCCAATAAGTTGAGTCGGAGGAGTTTTATTTCCTCTAACATATTGGTTCAGAACCATACCATATTGATTGTCTGTTTGTGCAGTCTCACTAAAATTTTCGATTCTTTCTACTCCATTTTCGTAGAATTTTCCTTTTAAAATGTGATCCGGTTCTGCATCTTCAAGCAATACAATTTTGGGTGCCTCGGTATATGTACCACCATTGTCGGGATTCCAATAGAAATAGCCAATAGTGTTGTACAAGCCAGTCATACCGAATACATAGTCCAACTGAACTTCTCCATTGGTAATGGTTACGTATTCAACTCCTTGGGTACTAGTTTTGGTACGGTTGTCCTTGAATTCCTGGAAAATGGCCGTGTTGCTGTTATTTACAATAGGAATCAGGTAGTCGTTGAAACCAATGGTTACTTCACCTGATGACTGGATAGGACTCTTTGGATAATAGATAGTACCTAAATCGACAGTCGTATTAGCTTGTTGGGTAATTTCATTCAATTCAGTTTGACCATCTCTTTTAACTTCACCAATTTCATGAGCTGTAAAATTATCCATATTTGGTGTCGCACGACTTAAACTGCGTCCGGCGATGGTGCGGCTGTCGGCTACCAATTCGTTGCCTTCGATGGTGAAATAGCCGTCGAACGCCATTTGGCCTTCGGCGTTCTCTACACGGATATATACGTGCTTGGTAGTCTTTTCAGTGTCGAATGAAACGGTTCCGCTACCATTGACCTTGAATTCGGCCAGCAACTTACATTTCTTGTTGTAAGGGTGTTCGGTATAGATGCGGGCTGTGTGCTCTCCGCTGACTACTCCCGCCAGGTTGAAAGTGGCGTTCACTTGTTTGGCTACACTCCAGTCGTGGTCGGGGTCGATGTTACCAAAGACCTTTACCCAATTGTCCTGATACTGTTCTTTCTGATTGTTGACAATTTCTTCCTTGTCGAGGCAGGATGTCAATGTAGCACCGCCAATGGCGAGCATCATGGTGAAATAACGGAATACCTTCTTCATATCTTATCTATTTTTTTATTGTTTCTGTTTTAGGTTAAAGACTGTTTTAATGTGCAAATATAATGTTTTTTTATTATTTGTACATTCTTTTTCTTAAAAAATCGTTGAGTTTGTGGGAATTATGGGGTGGAAATGTTAAGAGTGGGGACTATCGAGACTCTTCGCTTTGTGAATAGTGAATAGTGAATAGTGAATGGTGAGCGCTTTCCCTTGCGGGGACGGAGTTTTTAGGGTGATTGATGGGAAATTGCAGAAATTATTGTACCTTTGTGAGACTCGTTTGAGTGACAAGAAGGGGAGAAGGGAGAGAAGAAAGATGAAATCTTAATAAATGTAAAAAAGAGAGCGAAGTGTTTTACTTTCAATGGGAAAGAAGTTCTAACAAAACAAAGGCGAGAAGTGATGACGAATGATGATAGAATCTGCGAAGAATGCAAAAAGAACCCGGAGAGGGGCTTCAAGCTGTTGCTGGATGCCTATCAGCAATCTATGTACTGGCATATCCGCCGTATGGTGGTGAGTCACGAGGATGCTGAGGATGTGTTGCAGGAGGCGCTGATTCGTATCTTCAAGTATTTGGGAGACTTCCGGGGCGACAGTGCCTTGTCTACCTGGATATACCGGATAACGACCAATGAGTGCATCCGCTTCCTGAACCGACAACGCGAGGAGGCCATCTCGACCGAGGAGGTGCAGGAGGAACTGATGAACAAGTTGATGGCGTCGGAGTATGTGGACTATGACAACGCCATGGAGGTGAAATTTCAGAAAGCCATCCTGACCTTGCCGGAAAAACAGAGGCTGGTATTCAACCTACGCTATTATGATGAGCTGACGTATGAGGAGATAGGAAAGATTACCGACTCGAAGGTGGAGACGCTGAAAGCTAATTATCATTTCGCTAAGGAAAAGATTAAGGCGTATATGAGTTCTTAGCTAGGAGCTGATACCCCTTACCCCCTTTGGGGACTACCCCTTACAGAGGCGGATTATTTTAATCACCATTATTGTCCCTCTAAAAGGGGGACGAGCGTAGCGGAGGGGGTGTGAGGAGTTGTGATTTATGAATGAAATGTAATCCTAATATAAATTCAAATGATGGAAAAGGAATTTGATTTTGGACAAGTGGGTAAACGGATGCCGTACCGTACACCCGAAGGATTTTTTGAACGGATGCAGGAAGAAGCCCTGCAACGCGTGGCAGCCGAAAAGCGGAAAAAGAAAATCTATCGGCTGAAGGTGGGCTTTGCTGCGGTGCTGAGTGCGGCAGCGGTGTTGTGTGGTGCGGTGTTCTTCCTGAATGCACCGCAAACGGAACAGGACCCCTTCCAAGCAGGCAACCTGATGGTGGAAGCGGAATGCAACGATCCGTTCTGTCTCTACTTGCAACAACTGTCGGACGAGGACTTGAACTCGCTGGCCGACTTTATGGAGAATGACATATTTATGTATGCGGACCAATAAAATGCACGAATTATGAAAACAAACAAATTGGTGGGATTGCTGCTGGTGGCGTGTGCCCTGTTTGTTCAGACGGCACAGGCGCAGGACCGACGCCCGGACATGAGCTGGGAGAAGATGCAGGACATGCAGATTGACTTTATGGCACAGTCGTTGAGCCTCTCGGATAAGGATACGGAGAAACTGAAGGAGGTGTATAAGGAATACTCCAAGGAAATGCGTACCCTGATGGGGACTCCACGCAGACCCAAGAAGGAAAAGAAGAACGACGGCGAGCCTCAGAACCCGTGGAAAACGATGAGTGACGAGGAGGTGGAGGCCATGATTAAAGGACGATTCGAACAGAGCCGCAAGATGCTGGACTTGCATGAGAAGTATTACGACAAGTATCGTAAATTCTTGTCGCCCAAACAGATTCAGAAGATATACGACATGGAGATGATGAACATGGGACGGGTGCAGCAGGAAATCAATCGCCGCAACATGATGCGGGGATTCGGAAACGGACAACAACAGGGCTGGAAAGCCCAATAATTTTCAATACTTTAGTAAAGAGGCTGTCGGGAGACAGCCTCTTTATTTATGTGGTACTTTTTCGTTGCGGATGAAGAATGATGTATTTTTACACCTCCGGCAAAGGAACTCCAGCAAAAATTGTATATTTGCAGAAACTAATATCGAGGACGCATGAAAAGAACATGGAAAGTGGCTTTTGCAATGGCGGTGTGCCTGTTGAGTGTGGCAGGTGCCGATGCACAAAGCCGCAGCAAGCAATACGAGGCCTATATCAAGGAATATCGGGAGATAGCCGTGGAAGAGATGAAGCGTTATCATATCCCGGCCAGCATCACCTTGGCGCAAGGTTTGTTGGAGTCGGGAGCCGGTCAGGGAACCTTGGCCCGCAAGTCGAACAATCACTTCGGCATCAAATGTGGAAGTGATTGGGACGGAAAGACGGTAAAGCATGACGACGATGCCCGTAACGAGTGTTTCCGGGTGTACAAGAATGCGAAGGATTCGTATCGTGACCATTCCAAGTTCCTGGCAGGAAGGTCGAGGTATGCTTCTTTGTTTGAACTGAAAATCACGGATTATAAGGGCTGGGCGCGAGGGCTGAAGAAGGCAGGGTATGCCACCAATCCGCGTTATGCTGAGCAGCTGATTGGAATCATTGAACTGTACGACCTGCACAAGTATGACACCAAGGGTGGGTTGAAATGGATGAAAGAGAATCCGAATCCGCATCAGCCTTACATTGCCAACGGTCTCTTATATATAAAGGTACGCGCGGGAGATACTTGGAAGAGTCTGGCGAAGGAGTTTGACATCAGTCGGAAGAAACTCAGAAAATATAATGATCTGTACAAGGGGTATGAACTGCAGGAAGGTGACATCGTCTACCTGGAGAAAAAGAACCGAAAGGCCGGCAAGGAGTATGTGGCGCATGAGTTGAAGGCGGGTGAGTCGATGCATTCGGTGTCGCAACGGTATGGCATCCGATTGGAAAGATTGTACAAGATGAATCGGATGAAGCCGGAAGATGAGGTGAGGCCGGGGATGATACTGAGATTGAGATAAACGACAAGGGCTGCGATTGCAGCCCTTGTCGTTTATGTGATTACCATGGAGAGGGGGTACGCAGGATGTTGATGACCAAGCTGGCCAGCGAGATGAGGATGGAAGTGGCACTGAACCAGATGGTGGTGCTGTTTCCGATGCTGGAGTTCTTGGCTTTGGTCTTGTTGGGGCTGACGTATACGATGTCGTTCTGTTGCAGGTAGTAGTACGGACAAGTCACAATCTCGGCATTGGTCAGGTTGAGGTTGATGATTTCACGTTTGCCTTCTGCATCTTCGCGGATGAGCTTGATGTTGTCGCGCTTGCCATATACGGTCAGGTCGCCTGCCATAGCGAGTGCTTCGAGGATGTTGACCTTCTCGTTGTTTACGGTGAATGTGCCCGGGCTGTTCACTTCGCCCAAAACAGAAATCTTGTAGTTGGCCATACGGACAGTAACGATGGGACGTTCGTTGATGTAGGGACCCAGTTTTTCACGAATCATGTCTTCGGCTTCGTTCTTGGTCAGGCCGCTGACCTTGATACGTCCCAATACAGGGAAGTCGATGTAGCCTTCATTGTCTACCAGGTATTGCTGCAAGGCCGGTTGCTGGGTGAGGTGGTTGCTCTGTGCCGAGTTGATGGAGGTCTGAACAACCAGGTTGAACGGGATGGAGGCTTCGGGGATACTTGTGTTCACCGTGATGGTGAGCAGGTCCTTCGGCATAATCTTGGCATCGTACATAGGCAGTTCGCCGGTGAAGTCATTCACAGCTTCGGGGTTCTGCAAATAGGGTACGTTCTTGTAAGCGGAACAGCTGCACATCCATAACAGGCTGATGCAGATGTAGAGTAGGTTCTTGATTTTCATATCTTTATTATTATCTGTTTTTTTCTTGGTTTATCCTCCAAACAATCTGCTGAAGAAGCCTCTTTTCCTTTTTAGGGAGGCGGCGTGGTCGTCGTCGTTCAGCAGGTCTTCGTAGCTGAGGTTGTAGTGTATCATCTTGTAGATGGTTCCCCAATCGGGAAGTCCGCCCACATTGCGGTCGTCAATCCAGATGTCGGCCTTCAGCTTACGAGAATAATGGTTGTTGTTCTCTTTTTCCTCTTCGGGGTAGTCGCGGTTCACAGCATAGAACTCCAGCCCTTTTTTACGGCAGAACTCCACGGCTTCTTCGAGGAACTTGCCCTCGCGTACGGTCCACAGGATAAGCCGGTGTTGTTCGTCGGCCAGCTTTTTCAGTGTCTCGATGGCAAAGGGGATTTCTTTCCCTATCTGTGGGTATTTGTTTTCAACAATGGTTCCGTCAAAGTCTACAGCAATCGTCATGGCGTGGTGTTTATAGGGTCAATCAATAGGCTTCCTCATCTCCTCGAAGGGTGTTGGCGACAGTCATGAACAGAATTCGCAAGTCGAGCAGGAAGGACCAGTGCTCGATGTACCAAATGTCGGCTTGAACACGGCGGGTGATGTGCTCGGTGCTTTTGATTTCACCGCGAAGGCCGGTCACTTGCGCCCATCCGGTAATGCCGGGCTTCACCCATTGGCGTACGGAAAAGTCGGGTACCAATTGGGAATATTCCTCGGTGTGCTTGATCATGTGCGGACGGGGACCCACGAGGGACATATCGCCCAGGAATACGTTGATGAATTGGGGGATTTCGTCGATGCTCGTCTTGCGAAGGAAGTTTCCGACTTTGGTGGTGCGGCAATCGTTTTGGGTAGCTTGGACGAGGTCCGCTTCATCGTTCTTCTCCATGCTGCGGAATTTGTAGATGTAGAATTCCTTGCCATGTTGGCCGGTCCGTTTCTGCTTGAAGATGATGGGGCCTCGAGTGGTAGTCTTGATAAGAATTGCTACTATGATGAAGATGAAAGGGAAAAACAAACAGAGGAAAAGAGTCGAAACTATCAGGTCGAATGTCCTCTTGACGATTCGACTGATTGTTCCTTTCAGTTTGTTCTGATAGGTATGCTCGGTGTGGTGCTGACCCTTCATTCTTGATAGCTTTTCTTGAAATATGTCGCTAATTTAAGATATTTTCACCAAATAAACAAAGAAGAAGCCGTCAAAATTATATTTGCGGCTTCTTCTCAGTGATTCCGAAGCGATTCGAACGCTTGACCCACGCCTTAGAAGGGCGTTGCTCTATCCAGCTGAGCTACGGAACCATCCTTAATTGCGGTGCAAAGGTAAGGGCTTTCGATGAATTATGCAAGAAAAATAGTTGGAAAAACTGATGATGAGTTAAAAAGTTTCGATTTACAGATGACGGATGTTTGATTACCGTTAAGAGGTAGGAAAGTCAAAAGGAGCGGATGTCCGCTCCTTTTGATGTTTTATTTCTGGTCTTTCGACTGGATGGCTTCCATGATGAGGCCTTCGATTTCTTCGGCCAACTCGGGATTGTCTTGAATGACTTGTTTGGTGGCGTCGCGGCCTTGTCCCAACTTGGTGTCGTTATAGCTGAACCATGAACCGCTCTTTTTGATGATGTCGTGTTCAACACCCAAATCAACTATTTCGCCGGAACGGGAGATGCCTTCGCCGAACATGATGTCAAACTCGGCACGACGGAAGGGAGGAGCAACCTTGTTCTTCACCACCTTGACCTTGGTTTGCTTGCCCAGTATGTTTTCACCGTCTTTGATGGGTGAACTGGGACGTATGTCGAGACGCACGGAGGCGTAGAACTTGAGGGCGTTACCACCAGTGGTTGTTTCTGGATTGCCGAACATGACACCAATCTTCTCGCGCAACTGGTTGATGAAGATACAGGTGGTGTTGGTCTTGCTGATGGAAGAGGTCATCTTACGCAGGGCCTGCGACATGAGACGAGCGTGGAGACCGACCTTGTTATCACCCATGTCACCTTCAATTTCGGCTTTAGGGGTGAGGGCAGCCACAGAGTCTATGACGATGATGTCGATGGCTGAGGAGCGGATGAGCTGTTCGGCAATTTCGAGGGCTTCTTCACCATTGTTGGGTTGTGAAATCCAGAGGTTGTCGACGTCCACACCGAGCTTGGCGGCATAGAAACGGTCGAACGCGTGTTCGGCGTCGATGATGGCGGCGATGCCTCCTGCCTTCTGCACTTCGGCGATGGCATGGATGGCGAGGGTAGTCTTACCGGAGGATTCGGGGCCGTAGATTTCGATGATACGTCCCTTGGGGTATCCGCCTACGCCCAATGCGGCGTTCAGGCCGATGGAGCCGGTAGGGATGACTTCCACATCCTGGGTGGTGTTGTCGCCCAGCTTCATGATGGAGCCTTTGCCGAAGTCCTTTTCTATCTTGTCCATTGCCACTTGGAGAGCTTTGAGCTTTTCAGCGGCACTGGCTCCCGGAGGGAGTATCTGCATGGTGTTTTCTTTCTTTGCCATAGTAGGTATCTGATTATAGTTTATGAAATGAGGGAATTTTCGTTTCTTTTAAAGTTCAAGGTCGCCATCGAACACTTCGTGCCAAGGGAGGCCTTGTTTGTTGAGCTGTTCCATGAACGGATCGGGGTCGAACTCTTCTACGTTCCACACACCCGGACGTTTCCAGATGCCCTTGAGGAACATCATGGCACCTATCATGGCGGGTACACCAGTGGTGTAGCTTACGCCTTGCATCCCGGTTTCCTTGTAGGCTTCCTGGTGGCTACAATTGTTGTAGACGTAGTAGGTGCGTTCCTTGCCGTCTTTCACACCACGGATGCGGCATCCGATGGAAGTTTCGCCTTCGTAATTCTCGCCGAGATCCTGTGGGTTGGGGAGCACGGCTTTGAGGAACTGGAGGGGGACTATCTCCATACCGTTGTATACGATGGGTTCGATGCTGGCCATGCCGATGTTTTGAATGACACGCAGGTGGGTTAGGTATTCCTGACCGAAAGTCATCCAGAAGCGTGCACGCTTGATGGTGGGGTAGTTCTTGACCAGTGACTCCAGTTCTTCGTGATAGAGAAGGTAGGAGTCGCGCGGGCCGATGTTGGGGTAGGTCAGGTCTTTGTGTATCTCGAGAGGTCCGGTGGTCACCCATTGGCCGTTTTCGTAATAGCGTCCGTTCTGAGTGATTTCGCGGATGTTGATTTCGGGGTTGAAATTGGTGGCGAAAGCCTTGTGGTGGTTGCCGGCGTTGCAATCGACAATGTCCAGATAGTGCATTTCGTCGAAATGGTGCTTGGCTGCATAGGCGGTATAGACACCACTTACGCCGGGGTCGAATCCGCAACCGAGGATAGCGGTGAGGCCGGCCTCTTCGAAGCGTTGCTTGTAGGCCCATTGCCAGCTGTATTCGAAGTGGGCTTCATCCTTAGGCTCATAGTTGGCCGTATCCAGATAGTTTACTCCGGCCTTCAGGCAGGCTTCCATGATGGTGAGGTCCTGATAGGGGAGTGCCACGTTGATGACAATATCGGGTTTGAAACTGTTGAAAAGGGCTACCAGTTCGTCTACATTGTCAGCATCGACTTGTGCGGTCTGTATGGCAGGATTGCCGATGGCCTTAACGATGGCGTCACATTTTGAACGTGTACGACTGGCTATCATGATGTCTGTGAATACATCGGGGTTTTGTGCCACCTTGTGTGCCACAACGGTTCCTACTCCGCCTGCACCGATAATAAGTACTTTTCCCATTTTTATGTTTTCTGATTGTTATGTTGTTTGTATTTGTCAATTGATGCTTTCAAGTACCTTGTTATAGAAACTCAAGGCTTTTCGCTTATAGTACCACACTTCGTTCAGTCCAGCCTTGTGGATGCGGATAGGGTCGCCCAAGGAAAGCCGGCACTGGTCGGCGGTCATGCCTTTGCGAACTTCACCCTGGCTGATGAATTTCCATAGGTCTTCGCTGATGTCGGGATATTTGGCCTTGAGGTTACCAACGCCGAACATATCGCCGAAGTAGTTGTCATTTTGAAGCATGATGCCGATGGTACTGGTGTGTTTGAAGGCGGCCTTCACCTTGTATACATTGCCATCGTCGGCAAGAAGGGTGAGCATGCAATAGGGTGAGTTGACTTCGGCTTTCAGGTCTTGTACCTTGAAATGGGTGTAACGTGTGAGTTTGTGGGGAGTGCCCACTGTGTCGGTGCATACCATTTCCTGCTTCAGGTAAAGGGTCTTGTCACCATATTGGCTCATCAGAATTTCGGACGCTTTCTTGTCGGCATCGCTGAAGCTGAATGCGTTGGGGAAGAACTTGTTCTTGTTGTCCATGATGAAATCATCGTCTATCATACCACAATTGGTCTTCGAAATGGCCACTGGCAGGTAGTAAGACTTCCCTTTCTTGTCCATGAACACAATTTTGACGGGGAAGGAGCGGGTACCCACACCGATAGCAGTCACTTTCACTTCTTCGTTCAATGGGATGGACACTTCACGATAGCCCGATGTGCTGTTGGGATCGTCGACACGTACCTTGGTGGTACGCATATAGAGGGTGCTGCCCTCTAGCAATTCCTTGGCGATGTCCACATCGTTCAGGAAAGCCAGGGTAGGTACACCGGCTTTGGGCTTGAGACAATATTCCTCAAGGGAGATGTTGCGCACTTCGTGGTAGTATAGCTTACCTTCGCAATCGAAATTAAAGCGGATGGCTCCACGATCGGTTTCTTCTGTTCCCAAGTATTCAAAAATCTTGTGTTTGAGGGTGCCGCTATTGGCTTCGCGGTGGGTTTCTCCATCGCGGAAAGCAGGGATAATCATATCCTTCCGTTCAGGCATGGCCATAAATTTCATCCCGGGAGTCCATTCACAAAGTTTGTAGTGTCGGAAATGGGTGTTGATGAAATCCTGTTCGGCCGATGCACTTTCACTGCTGATTGCTTGCGTTTCTTCAGCAACCGGCATGTTGGTGGACACCAGATAGTTGTTTTGTGCGTTTGAAATGTTCCATGACAACGCACACATACACAATACAATGTATAACCTTCTCATCATTTTGTATCAATAATAGTGAAATATGTTGGCAAATTTATGAAAAATATTTGTAAAACCTGTCAGTTGTCATATGAATTGCTTATTTTTGCTGAAAATTAAATGGTATCAGATTATGTATGTAAAGAATTTATTGATAAAAAGTGTAGCCATATTTGTTGTGACTATGACTTTGTGTGCTTGTGGCGGTAGAAGACAAACTTCATCGATAGCTGACCTTCAAGGCGAATGGAAGGTGATGGAAGTGAAGAATCAGGCATTGCCATCGGATTCGGAAGCCTTTTTGGGCTTTGATGCCAAAGAGATGCAGATATATGGCAACTGTGGATGCAACGACCTGACCGGTTCGTATATTATTGATGAAAGCCAGCCGAGTGCCTTTACTTTCGAGAATGTAGGTGTCACTCAGAAGATGTGCCAAGATATGGAAACCGAAATGGCCATTTTGTCGGCATTGGCCGATGTGAAGGGCTTTGCACTGGAAAATTCCCGGTTGAGCCTGACGGATGCGGAAGGAAACAAGTTGATGACGCTGGAGAAAAAGTAAATAAATAAAGTATGACAGGAAGTGGATGTACGGTTTGTGCATCCATTTTTTTTTGTCCCTTCTCTGCCAAAAATGGTTGTTGGAAGCTCTTTGGAAAGGGAATTGTGGCGGATGTGTGTCATAGTGACAGACATTTTGTCAGTATTTTACGGATGAAACTTTCTGGCATGGGATTTGTTCATAAATAGGCGGATGACTTCTACAAACAGGAAGATTCCAAAAAGAGAGTATTAACAAATTTAGAAATAACGAATAAATAAATATTAAAGATTATGGGAAAGATTATTGGTATTGACTTGGGAACAACAAACTCTTGTGTTTCTGTATTTGAAGGTAATGAACCGGTAGTAATCACTAATGCTGAAGGTAAGCGCACTACTCCGTCTATCGTAGCATTTGTTGATGGTGGCGAACGTAAGATTGGTGACCCTGCTAAGCGTCAGGCTATCACTAACCCACAACGTACTATCTTCTCAATTAAGCGCTTCATGGGTGAAAATTGGGATCAAGTACAAAAGGAAATCTCTCGCGTACCTTATAAGGTAGTGAAGGGCGACAACAATACTCCACGTGTAGACATCGATGGCCGTCTCTACACTCCACAGGAAATCTC